>LAEA01000169.1 GCA_000961745.1 Rhodospirillaceae bacterium BRH_c57
CGGCGCGTCGCAGCGCGGCAGGTGCGCGACCGCCAAGCGCGCCGACCATCCCGGCGTGGTCAGGTTGGGATGCACATGGCGGGTCACGTCAGGGCGTTCCTCGCCCGCCTCGGCGGCGCCGACGACGCGGTCGCACAGGCTGAACACGACGCGGCGGAACGGCACCCCGAGCAACGGCTCCCCGACCCAACCAACGGCGAGCAGGATGTCGTGGTCGGTCAGCGGCCGGGCGTCCAGCGGCAGCGGCTGCGGCCCGGCGATGCTGATGTGGCTGACCACGCCGCTTTCCGCCGTGTCCAGACGCCACGCCTCAAGCGTCCCGGCCTCGCGCACCGCAATACTGTCCACCGTGACGGCGGCGGCAGCGGCGACGTCAATGCCATCCACCGTGATGGCGGCGCCGATGGGCCGAGGGGCATCCCGCACCACCTTGACCTCCGGCATGTCCAGCGTGACGCCACTGGGCAGCGGCGGCGCCAGAACGATACCCAGCAGCACCCCCGCAGCCACGGCCGCGGCAAAGGTGATCAGCGCGGCGAGGACGGTGAGGGCTCTTATCATGGTGCGGTCAGGATGCGTCTTCGGCCGCGATCTGGCCGAACATTTCGATCTGCCAGTCCATCTCCGAGTCGGTCAGGCCAAAGGTCGTGCCATCTGCCGTCCCGACCACCTCGTTGGGCGGAATGCCCGCCAGATGGACCTGGATGTGGACCGAGACGGTCGGTGAGAGGCCGGCTTTCCACACCACCGCCGCGATGGCCCGCCCGCTGGACGATTGCACGGCGGCCTGGACGAGCGCCGGGGACAGACTGCCCTTGGCGGCCAGCGCAGCGATGACAAAGCCGGTGTCGCCCGCCCGCACGCCCTCGCTCACCGCGTTGGCGTCGAGCAGGCCGTTCTCGGCCATGCGCAGGGCGCGCTCGTAGGCTGCCAGCAGGCCGCTCATCCAGCCGTTGTGCACAGCGCTTCGGTCATCCGGCGGGCGCTGCATCGGCAATAGGGCGCCCCCGCCGTCTTCCTCCAGGCGGCGGTGAACCACCCGCCGTACTTCACGAAGGGTCTCCTCGGACAGGTCCCGGCGCTCGACCAGGGTCTGGATCAGCCGGTCGGCCACGAAGTGGGCCAGCCGCACCGCCGCCTCCTGATGCAAGTCGGGTCGGTTGATCAGGGGTTCATGCCACTGCGGGCGGGCTTCAGCACGCTCGATGAGTTGATCGAGCGTTTCCTCGCGAATCTGGGCCGACGCATTGCCCAGCAGCACGGCGATGGCCCCGGCGTCGTCGGTCGCGGCGATGGCGTCGGCCACGTCGGCCCCCACCCGCGCCCGGCGCGAAATGGCACTGAGAGTGGCTGTCGAGGGGTTCTCGCCGATGATGTCGAGCAGATCCTCGTCCCGCAGCACCGGCGAGAATTCCAACACCGGCGCCGACACCGCCGTCTCGACGTCGCGCGCCAGGCGGTTGATCAGTTCGGCCGGCGCGTCGGCAACGTCCTTCAGCGCCTCGGACAGGATCTGGCGGACGCGCGGGATCTGGTCCTCGGCCAGACGCTCCAGAACCCGATAGGCGGTCTGGCGGGCGCGGTCCTGTTCGTCGATGTTCAGGCCCGGCGCCAATCGCACGATGCGCTCGGCCAGACCGGCACGCACGGCCTCGTCGTGGTCATCGACCAGCACGAGGTGGGCCAGGGCGGGGGTCGAGTGGTTGCCGACGATGGCGCGGCGCACATCGGGATCGGGGTCGTCAGCCAGATAATAGAGGATTTCCGGCGGCACGTCGCGCCGCAGAGCCAGCGCCAGACGCAACGCGGCGTCGGGGTGACGGGCCAGTTCCTTGGCTTCCTTGTAGCCCAAACGCCCTTCGGGGGGCAACGTCACGGCGCTCATGCCGGCCCTCCCGCGTTGCCTTTTGAGGGTGCGCCTGCTGGGAGTGTGTCTGCCCGGAACGGCGGCGCCAGGGCAAAGCTCGCCTTGCCACCGCGCTTGATGGTGTACATGGCGCTGTCGGCGCGGGCGATCAGGGCCTCCATGTCCTCGGGATGGGATGGGTCATAGACCGCCACGCCGATGGACAGGCTGAGCGGATAATCCGGCCGGCCCGAGCGCGGCAGCAGTTCCACGCTGGTCAGGTCGAGCAGCATCCGCGCCTTCTTCTCGGCCACGGCGGCGTCGGCGCCTTCCAGCCAGATGGCGAACTCGTCGCCGCCCAGACGGGCCACCAGATCGGTCGGCCGGGTATGGGTCAGCAGAATGTCGCGCACGGCGAGCAGGGCCGCGTCACCGGCGGCGTGACCCTTGGCGTCGTTGACCATCTTGAAGTTGTCGAGATCGACGTACATCAACGCCGCACTGGTGCCGTCACGGACCAGACGCTGGAACCGGCGGCCCAGTTCCTCAAAGAAGGCGCGACGGTTGAACAGGCTGGTCAGGCCGTCGGTGCGCGAGATACGCACGATGCTCTCGTGCGCCGCGATCTGTTCGTTGGCAATGCCGATCTGGTCGGCGATGTCGGCGATCAACAGCCGGTCATCGGCCCCCCACGGCCCGCGATCCGCCCCCCGCCACAGCACCACGCAGCCGTTGACGGCATGGTGGTAGCGGGTCGGCGCGGCCAGGACGTCACGCCCATGCAGGGTCAGTTCGATCAGTTCATCGTCCTCGCCCAGCCGTTCCAGCAGGGGCAGGGCGAACATGAACTCCAGGGTGCCATGGCGGGCGGCGGGCATGAAGGTCCGCAGGGTTCCCTCGATCACCTCCCCTTCTCCCTGACGCCGGAAGATGTGGCAGACCTCGGCCCCGACGCCGCGCGCCACCGTCTCGGCGGCGACCTGAAGCATGTTCTTGGGCTCGACCTCGTCGCGGAAGGTGCGCACGATGTGGTTGAGGATGCGTTCGCGGCTGCGGGCACGGGCCAGTTGGGCGTCGCGTTCGCGCTCGCGGGTGACGTCGCGGCACACCCCACGGGCGCCCATCCAGCGGCCGTCGCGGGCATAGATCGGCTTGGCCGAGATGTGCACGCAGGCCATCGCCCCGTCATGGGCGCGCAGCCACAGCTCCCCGGCATCAATCGGGCTGTGGGTGTGGAAGGGCAGCGCGCCCGCCCCGGCCTCGCGCTCCAGCACCAGATCACCGGGGTCGCGGCCCACAAGATCGGCCGCCGCGTGGCCCAGCGCGCCGCGCGGGCTGACGAACACAAAGCTGCCGTCAGCGCCGGTTTCCCAGGCGAAGTCGGATGATATCTCGACGAAGTCCTTGTACCGCTGGCGAGACTCGACCAGGGCGGCGCGCAGGTTGTGGTGCAGGGTCACGTCGCGGCCGAACACCAGGACGCCGCCGTCCTGCAACGGCAGGGCGGTCAGGTCAAAGGCCATCGGACCTTCCGGCCCATCGGCCTGCACGGACCCGATCTGTGCCCCCGCCCCGTTCAGGACGGGCTGCACCAGCGCGCTCAGTTCCGCCACCTCGCCGCGCCGCAGGGCCGCCCCCAGCGGCGCGTTGGCCGGCTGCACAGACACCAGCACCCCGCTGGCGTTGAACACCAGCAACGGTCCCGGAAACCCGTCAAGGCTGCCGCTGCGAAGCGTCAGTCCTTCTCTTGCTGGTCGTTCAGCCTGAAGGGATACCAAAGGGCCCACCCCATGCAACGCTCTGAAACAGCCAAAACTCCCCGACAGCCAACTGTAACAGGGGGCCTCCGGGTGTCATAGCACATATGAGTAAGGCGGCAACCCGACCATTCGGCTCACATTCCCTCAGCCTCCCCCGGCCCGGAGCGGTTGACTGCCTGTGCGGCGCGGGTATGCTCCTGCCGCAACGATCGGCCCGCACGAAGGCGGGCACCCACCAAGAGGGAACACAGACCCCATGAACACGCAGCAGCTTGAAGCCTCCATCGAGGCGGCCTGGGACGCGCGCGACACCCTGACCCCCGACACCACCGGCGACCACCGCGACGCCGTGGACATGGTCCTGAACGCCCTCGACGCCGGCCAGATCCGTGTCGCCGAGAAGAAGGACGGCACCTGGACCGTCAACCAGTGGTGCAAAAAGGCCGTGCTGCTGTCGTTCCGCCTGAACGCCATGACCACCATCGACGGCGGCCCCGGCGGGTCTTCGTGGTGGGACAAGGTGCCCTCCAAGTTCGCCGGCTGGGACGAGTCCCGCTTCCATGGCGCCGGTTTCCGCGCCGTCCCCAACTGCATCGTGCGCCGCTCGGCCTACATCGCGCCGGGCGTGGTGCTGATGCCGAGCTTCGTGAACCTGGGCGCCTATGTCGATTCGGGCACCATGGTCGACACCTGGGCGACGGTCGGGTCGTGCGCCCAGATCGGCAAGAACGTGCACATCTCGGGCGGCGCCGGCATCGGCGGCGTGCTTGAGCCGCTCCAGGCCGGCCCGGTCATCATCGAAGACAACTGCTTCATCGGTGCCCGCGCCGAAGTGGCCGAAGGCGTGATCGTCGAGGAAGGCGCCGTGCTGTCCATGGGCGTTTACATCGGGGCCTCGACCAAGATCGTGGACCGCGCCACCGGCGAAGTGTTCATGGGCCGCGTCCCGGCCTATTCCGTGGTGGTGTCGGGCACCATGCCCGGCAAGGATCTGCCCGACGGCAGCCCCGGCCCCGGCCTGTACTGCGCCGTGATCGTCAAGCGCGTCGATGCCAAGACCCGGTCCAAGGTCGGCATCAACGAGCTGCTGCGCGGCTTCTAGGAGAGCATTCGGTGAGCGACCTTCTCGATCCGCTTGGCCTTGCCCAGGACCTCATCCGGCGCCCCTCGGTGACGCCGGAGGACGCCGGCGCGCTGGCCGTGCTGGAGGAGTCGCTCACCGCGCTTGGTTTCACCTGCCACCGGCTGCGGTTCTCCGACGTCGATACGCCCGACATCGACAACCTCTACGCCCGCCTGGGCACCGAGGGGCCGAACCTGTGCTTTGCCGGGCACACCGACGTGGTGCCGACCGGTGACGGCTGGACCGTCGATCCGTTCGGGGCGGAGGTGCGCGACGGCGTGCTCTACGGACGTGGTGCGGCCGACATGAAGGGCGCCATTGCGGCCTTCACCGCCGCCGTGGCCCGCCGGCTGGCCGATGCCCCGCTGCCCGGCTCGATCAGTTTCCTGATAACCGGCGACGAGGAAGGTCCGGCCGTCAACGGCACCCGCAAGGTGCTCGACTGGCTGACCGAGCGGGGCGAGACGCTCGACGCCTGCATCGTCGGGGAACCGACCAATCCGCGCACCCTGGGCGACATGATGAAGATCGGCCGGCGCGGCAGCGTGACGGGATATCTGACCGCCTGGGGCACCCAGGGCCATGTCGCCTATCCGCATCTGGCCGACAATCCCATTCCGCGGCTGATGGCCATGCTCGGCGCCCTGATCGACAAGCCGCTGGACGACGGCACACCGCATTTCCAGCCGTCGTCGTTGCAGGTCACCACCATCGACGTGGGCAACCCGGCGACCAACGTCATCCCCGGCAGCGCCAAGGCGACCTTCAACATCCGCTTCAACGACATCCACACGCCGGATTCGCTGACCGCCTGGGTGCGGGAGACCTGCGACCGTGTGTGCGGCGGCGACGCCGGGCTTTACGACCTGCGGTTCGCTGTGTCGGGCGACGCTTTCGTGACCCCGCCGGGCGCCCTGTCGGCGCTGATTTCCGACGCCGTGCAGGCCGAAACCGGGCGGACGCCCGAACTGTCCACCTCCGGCGGGACATCCGACGCCCGCTTCATCAAGGACGCCTGCGCCGTGGTCGAGTTCGGTCTGGTTGGCCAGTCCATGCACAAAAAGGACGAGAACGTGCGGCTGGATGACCTGGAGGCGCTGACCCGCATCTATCGCCGCGTCATTGACGGGTTCTTTTCATGACCCCCACCGCGCGCGAAACCGCCGGGGCGCTCTATGGCCTGATGCGGCTCATCCGCCTGGACGCTGGCGGGCTGGCCTTCTTCAACGCCACCTATCGGGGGTTCTGGAATTCCTTCTGGGTGGCGGCCGCCATCCTGCCGCTGCACCTGTTGCAGGCCGTCATCCACTTCGGGCAGTCCGAACACATCACGGTCGGCCCGGTGACCTACTTCGCCCTGGAGCTGGAAAGCTATGTGATCGGCTGGACGTTGTATCCGCTGGTCATGGTGTGGGTCAGCGGCCTGATCGACCGGCGGCAGAGCTTCTATGCCTTCATGGTGCCCTACAACTGGTTCCAGTTGGTGGTCGCCGCCGTCATCCTGCCGCTCAGCATCCTCGGCGGGCTGGGGCTCATTCCGCGCGAGGCGGCCAGCCTGCTCATGCTGATGGCGGCCTCGGCAGTCCTGCTGTACATGGGATTTCTGGCCCACAAGGCGCTGAAGGTCAGCGGCTTCACGGCCTTTGGCGTCGTCCTGCTGGACGTCCTGCTGTCGTTCCTGGTCAACGGCACGATCAATCAGATGGTGATGGGCGGCCCGTGATACCATGGGGCTCCCCCTCATCATCAAGGGTTGCCCCATGTCCGATACCCCCGCCCCCGTCATCACCTGCTATCTCAGCCTGATTTCCCCCTACACCTACCTCGGCCAGCCGCGCCTGATGGACCTTGCAGCCCGCAGCGGGGCGCGGGTGGACTACAAGCCCATCAACATCATGGCCCTGTTCGAGGCGGTCGGCGCCATCCTGCCGCCCAACCGCAGCGCGCCGGTCAAGGCGTACCGCCTGGCTGAACTGACCCGCTGGAGTCGCCGCCTGGGGATGCCCCTGACCCTCGCGCCCAAGCACTGGCCGTCCCCCACCGACCTCGCCTCCGGGCTGGTCATCGCGGCCCAGGAGGGGGGGCACGATGTGGGACCGCTGGTGCTCGCCATCCTGCGCGGGGTGTGGGCCGAAGATGCGGACATCACCGACCGCGCCACCCTCGAACGCCTCGCCGCCTCGGTCGGGCTGGACGGCGCCGCCCTGCTCCACCACGCCGAGACCATCAACGCCCCGGCCCTGTACGCCCGCAACACGCAGGACGCCCAGGAGGCCGGCTGCTTTGGCGCACCCAGCTACATCGTCAATGGCGAGTTGTTCTGGGGCCAGGACAGGTTGGACTTCGTGGCCGAGGCGGTGGGCGCGCGGGGCTGACGGCGCCAGGTCAACAATACCTTGCGTGAATAAAGGCGGGCTCTGCCCGCACCCGCAAGGGACCGAGCGCCCCCTTGAGCCCATTAATATGGGACCCCGCTAATTTTGGCTGCGCTGCGCGCGGCTTCCATTCCTCATTCCCGAGGTCCAGGAGCCCGTGGCTCCTGGCGGGTCCGGGCAGAGCCCGGCCTTCCGCCGCACCTCGCCCAACCCCTCGATCATGGCGGTTCATGCGGCACCGGCGAAAATGTCGGTTCCGTTGCGGTGCAATATGCGTTATATCCGGTGGGATATAGTATTCATTCGGATATGACGCACCCCACGCTCCCCCACCGAACCGTGGAGCCGCCCCATGAGAACCAGTGCCCGCAACACGTTCCGCTGTACCGTCTCGAAGGTCGTCGAAGGCCCGGTCAACGCCGAGGTCCTGATGGATCTCGCCGACGGCCAGCACCTGTCGGCCATCATCACCGACCGCAGCGTCAAGGACCTGGGCCTTGTCCCCGGCACCGAAGTCTTCGCCCTCATCAAGTCGACCTTCGTCATCCTGGCGGCCGAGGACGGCCTGGGCAAGACGTCGGCCCGCAACCGCCTGTGCGGCACGGTCAAGACCCGTGACGATGGCGCCGTCAGCAGCGAGATCGTCCTCGACCTGGGCGGCGGCACGACGGTTGCCGCCGTGGTCACAAAGGAAAGCGCGGAGTCGCTGGGCCTGACCGTGGGCGACCGGGCGTGCGCGCTCATCAAGGCCAGCCACATCATCCTCGCCGTCGCGTAAGGGAGCGTAAGCATGACCATGACCTTCTTCCGGGCCGCCACTGTTGCGGTCGTTGTTGCCCTGTCGGCCATGCCCGCCAAGGCCGGCGAAACCCTGGTCGCCGTGGCCGCCAACTTCACGGCCGCCGCCAACGAGATCGGCGCGGCGTTCACCAAGTCCACCGGCCACACCGTGAAGTACAGCTTCGGACCCACCGGGCAGCTCTATACCCAGATCACCCAGGGCGCACCGTTCGAGGTGTTCCTGGCCGCCGACGCCAAGCGCCCGGCCCTGGCCGAGAGCGAAGGCCATGCGGTGGACGGCTCGCGCTTCACGTATGCCTTCGGCAAGCTGGTGCTGTGGAGCGCCGATGCGACCTTGATCGATGGCACGGACGCCATCCTCAAGACCGGCGCGTTCGAAAAGCTGTCCATCGCCAATCCGGCCGCCGCCCCCTATGGCGCTGCGGCGCTGGAAACTCTAAAGGCGATGGGCGTGCACGACGCGGTTGCCCCGAAGATCGTCCAGGGGGCGAGCATCTCGCAGGCTCATCAGTTTGTTGCCACCGGCAGCGCCCAAGTCGGCTTTGTGGCCCTGGCCCAGATCGCCCTCGACGACAAGGGCTCCCGCTGGGTCGTGCCCGAAAACCTGTACGCGCCCATCGTCCAGGACGTCGTCCTGCTGAAGACCGGCGCCGCCAACGAGGCCGCCACCGCCTACGTCACCTTCCTGCGCAGCCCCGAGGCCCTGGACATCATCCAGCGTTACGGCTACGGGATTGCCTCTGCGTCGTAACGGTTGAACAAACGGGGGAGGGGGCGGCATGGTCGAACCAGCCATGTGGGAAATCATCGGGCTGACCGTACGGCTGGCCGCCTTCACTACCGTTGCCCTGTTGGTGCTGGGCACGCCGCTGGCATGGTGGCTGGCCCGCACCAACGCCTGGTACAAGGAAATCGTCGGTGCGCTGGTCGCCCTGCCCATCGTGCTGCCGCCAACCGTGCTGGGCTTTTACCTGCTGGTCGCCATGAGCCCAACCAGCCCGCTGACCCAGATTTTGGGTGGCCGGGGGCTGGCCTTCTCGTTCGAGGGGCTGGTGGTCGGGTCGGTGATCTATTCGCTGCCCTTCGTGGTCAACCCCATCCGCAACGCGTTCGAGGCCATCGGCACCCGGCCGCTGGAGGTCGCCGCCACCTTGCGCGCCTCGCCGCTGGACACGTTCTTTACCGTGGCCGTGCCGCTGGCCAGTCCCGGTTTCCTGACCGGCGCGGTGCTGGGCTTTGCCCATACCATCGGCGAGTTCGGCGTCGTCCTGATGATCGGCGGCAGCATCCCCGGCGAAACCAAGGTGCTGTCCATCGCCATCTTCGATTATGTCGAGACGTTGCAGTGGGACAAGGCGCACCTGTTGTCGGCCGGGATGCTGGTGTTCTCGTTCCTGGTCATCTTCCTGATGATGCTGATCGAGAAACGTCTTGGCGGGAGGCTGGCGCGATGATTACCGCCCGCTTTGCCGCCGCCCTGGGATCGTTCCGCCTGGACGCCGGGTTCGAGATCCCCGGCAGCGGCGTGACCGCCCTGTTCGGCCCATCGGGGTGCGGTAAGACCACCGTGCTGCGCTGCATGGCCGGGCTCGCCCGCCTGGCCGACGGGTATCTGGCGATCAATGGCGAGGTGTGGCAGGACGGCCGGACCTTCACACCGCCGCACCGCCGCCCCATCGGCTATGTGTTCCAGGAAGCCAGCCTGTTTCCCCATATGTCGGTACGCGACAACCTGCTGTATGGCTTCAAGCGTGCCAAAGCTGACCGCCCGGCGGTTGCCTTCGACGACGTGGTGGATCTGCTCGGCATCGGCCGCCTGTTCGACCGGCCGCCGATGCTGCTGTCGGGCGGCGAGCGCCAACGCGTCGCCATCGGCCGGGCCTTGCTGTCGCAGCCCCGCCTGCTGCTGATGGACGAACCGCTGTCGGCGCTGGACCGCTTCAGCAAGGACGACATCCTGCCCTATCTGGAGCGCCTGCATGGCGCGCTGTCCATCCCGGTGGTCTACGTCAGCCACGATATCACCGAGGTCGAGCGTCTGGCCGATACCCTGGTATTGATGAAGGACGGCAAGGTGCAGGCGGCCGGGCCGCTTCAGGACGTGCTGGCCGACCCCGCCCTGCCCCTGGCCCGGATGCCGCAGGCCGCCACAGTTTTCGCGGCACGGGTCGAGACGGTGGATGCCGCCTATGGCCTGACCGAGGTCACCGTGCCGGGCGGCCGCCTGCTGGTGCCGGGGGATCTGGGCGCACGCGGCACGACACGGCGGGTGCGGGTGCTGGCCTCGGATGTCAGCCTGGGCCGACAGGCGCCGGTGGATACCACCATCCTGAACGCCCTACCCGCCGTCATCCTGGCCGGCGAAGCGACCACGGACCACCAGATGACGGTGTTCCTGGCGCTCGGCGCCGATGGCCAGGGCGCCCGGCTGCTCGCCCGCATCTCGCGCAAGTCATGGGACACCTTGGGATTTGCGCCAGGTGACGCCGTGGTGGCGCGGGTCAAAGGCATGGCCCTGACCGACCAAGCCTCCCCCGCCCCCGCCCCCGCTTGAAAGGACGCATGACCATGTTCCTTATCGACGATCACATATTGCTTGCCATGGTGCGCGAAGATGCCCCCTACGGCGACCAGACGACCCGGTCACTGGCCTGCGGCAAGGACCGTGGCCACGTGCTGTTCCGGGCCCGCGACCCGATGGTGGTGTGCGCTGTCGAAGAGGCTGCGCGGATGCTGGAACTCCTGGGCTGCGCGGTTGATGTCGCCTGCGCCTCAGGCGACCGGCGGGAGCCGGGGGATCTCATCCTGGCCGCCAAGGGCCGGGCCGATGGCCTGCTCACCGGCTGGAAGGTCGCCCAAACCCTGCTTGAATGGGCGTCGGGCGTGGCGACGGCGGCCGACCGGCTGGTAACGGCGGCCCGCGCGGTCAACGCCGAGGTGGTTGTCGCCTGCACCCGCAAGGCTATCCCCGGCACTCGCGCCATGTCGCTGAAGGCTGTCACCTCCGGCGGTGCGTCCATCCACCGCACCGGGCTGTCGGACACCATCCTGCTGTTTCCCGAACACCGAGCGTTCGACGACGGCATCGGCCTACAGGCGCAGATTCGGACCCTGCGGGCGGCTTGTCCCGAACGGTCTGTGGTGGTTGAGGTAACGTCGCACGACGAAGCCCTGGCCGCTGCCCAATACGGCGCCGATGTCGTCCAGCTAGAGAAGTTCACGCCCGAGGGGGTGGCTGCCGTGGTCGCCGCCCTGGGGCCAGACAGCCGCGCCCGCATCGCTGCCGCCGGAGGGGTCAACGCCACCAATGCCGCCGCCTACGCCAGCAGCGGCGCCCCCGTGCTGGTCACCTCCGCACCCTACTACGCCAAGCCGTGCGATGTGGCGGTGAGCGTCGCGGCGGTCGAGAAGTGCTCAAAAAGGTAGCCCCGGTCCTGGGGGAGGCATGACCGAGGCTAATCAGGATGAGCCAGCGTTTCTTTATTTCCGGCTGCTAAAGGGTCAACGCCTACTCCCATCGGGGCGTTGCAGCGGCGGAAATAAAGTGGATCTCCTTTCTACGCTCCATCGGCCCCGGCGCCGATGAAGGGACTGCGGTCGGCCTTGGGGCGGTCGCCTTCCAGGCGGGTGCCCGAAGCCAGGTAATAGGCCAGTTCGGCGATGTTGGTGGCGTGGTCGCCGACACGTTCCAGGTTCTTGGCGGCGAACAGCAGATGGGTGGACGGCGTGATGGACGCCTGATCCTCCAGCATGTAGGTGACGATTTCGCGGAACAGCGCGGTATAGGCGGCGTCCAAAGGCGCATCGCTTTCCCACACGGCGCGGGCCAGATCGGCGTCGCGTTCGGCAAAGGCCCGCGCGGCGGACGTCAGCGCGCCAACGGCCAGATCCTTGAGGTGCGGCAGGGAGTGCACGGCCGGCAGGGTCGGAAAACGGGCCACCGCCTCAACCCGCTTGGCGATATTTTTGGCAAAATCGCCGATGCGCTCCAGTTCGTTCGACGCCTTGATGGTGGTGATGGTCAGGCGCAGGTCGTCGGCATGGGGCTGGCGCAAGGCCAGGATGCGCACGCAGGCGGCCTCGACGTCATCGTCCAGGGCATCCAGCTCGGCGTCGCGGGCGGCCACGGCACGGGCCTTGTCCACGTCCTGATGGACGAGGCAGTCGATGGCGTCCTCAAGCTGCCGGGCGGCGGCGGCGGCAAGGTCCCGGATGGAGCGTTCCAGGGTCGTCAACTCGGCCTCGTAGGAGGACACGATGTGCGCGTGGGTCGTGCTCGGAGTCGGAGTTGGGCTCGGGGTGTTCATCGGGCGTCCTTTGCGAAAGCACGTCAGGTCCTCCGCCGTTAACAGGGCGGGGGGGCTTCCGCCGTTATAGGGCGGGACGACGACACTTTTGCGAACGCCCGATGAAGGTTCCGTTACATCACCCCTTGCGCATGTCGGGATGCAGGGAATTGCCCAGGATATGCTCGCTACGCTTGATGACGTGGGCGCCGCGCCCGACGATCAACGGGTCGGGACCACGCACCAGCCGATGATCCTTGCCGGGATAGTCGATCGAGGCGAGGAAGTGCTGCATGCAGTTCAGGCGGGCGCGTTTCTTGTCGTCGGACTTGATGATGGTCCAAGGCGCGTCGGCGGTGTCGGTGTAGAAGAACATCGCCTCCTTGGCCTCGGTATAGTCGTCCCACTTGTCGAGCGAGGCCTTGTCGATGGGCGACAGCTTCCACTGCTTCAGCGGATCGGTCTCGCGCGACTTGAAGCGCGTGCGCTGCTCCTGCTGCGACACCGAGAACCAGTATTTGTAAAGCTGGATGCCCGAGCGGACCAACATGCGCTCGACCTCCGGGGTCTGGCGCATGAACTCCAGGTATTCGGCCGGCGAGCAGAACCCCATGACACGCTCCACGCCGGCCCGGTTGTACCAGGACCGGTCAAAGAACACCATTTCCCCCGAGGTCGGCAGGTGTTGCACATAGCGTTGGAAGAACCACTGGCCGCGCTCGATGTCGGTCGGCTTTTCCAACGCGACGAGGCGGGCGCTGCGCGGGTTGAGGTGTTCCATGTACCGCTTGATGGTGCCGCCCTTGCCGGCGGCGTCGCGGCCCTCGAAGATCAGCACGAACTTCTGGCCGGTGTCGCGGGCCCACAACTGGACCTTCAGAAGCTCGGCCTGAAGGCGGGCCTTCTTCTTTTCATACTCGGCGCGCGGCATCCGGGTCTTGTAGGGGTAAGCCCCGGACTCGAACGCCTCGGCGATGGCCTGGGGGTCGTTGCGCATTTCCGACAGGCTGCGCATGGTCTGCGCGGCGGCGGCTTCGCCCGGCGCGAGGGAGGCGGCATCTGGGACGGGGGCGGCCTCAGCCTCAGCCGTTTCCAGTTCGGCCTCGGGTTCCATCTCGGCCAGCATCGTCTTGTCCGCGTCGGTCATAAGCCTTTTCCTCTCCAGGTTCTTTGGTCCGTCCCTTTGAAAAGACAGGCTACCACCTCGCAAGGACGCCGGGCACCGCGCTGTAAGCAATATGACTTCTGGCATATCCCCATAGGAAAAAACGCCGGTCCCATTGCCAGGACCGGCGCTTGCAGTCTCGATGTCCGGTAGTTTATTCCGC
Organism: Rhodospirillaceae bacterium BRH_c57; assembly: GCA_000961745.1. Classification (GTDB taxonomy): domain Bacteria; phylum Pseudomonadota; class Alphaproteobacteria; order Rhodospirillales; family Rhodospirillaceae; genus Cauispirillum. Next base: position 13,520 of record LAEA01000169.1, read on the forward strand.
CGGTTGGGCCGACGCTCCGGGACCCTTGGTGGGCGGTTGGGTTACCGGGGGTTCACCATGCTCGGCCACATAGCGCTCAACCCAGGCGCTGTGGTGCTCGCGCGCCCAGTTGATATCGACCTGGCCGGTGCTCATGGCGTCAAAGGCCGATTCCATGCCCACCGACCCGATGTAGATGTGGGCCAACATGAGGGCGAACAGCCCGACGCCAAGGCCGGCGTGGATGAGCTGCACAAGCTGCATGGTCTCGATGTCGGACGTGAACCAGAACGGCATCAACAGGTTGAGGCCGCTCAGCGACAGGGCGACGCCGACCAGGGTGACCATCCAGAACACGGTCTTCTGGCCAAAGTTGAACTTGTCGGCCGGCGGGTGCCCCTTGGACAGCAGGCCGCCGCCCTTGAGGATCCAGTTGAAGTCGTAACGGTCCCAGACGTTGGCCCGCACCCACATCACGAAGATCATCACCAGCCCCGCCATGAAGGCGAAGCCGCCGAAGTTGTGGGCGTACTTGCCGGCCTCCGCGACACCCGCGAAAATCGCCGGTCCCATCCACGGCAACAAAAGGTCCCGTCCGTACAGCATGACCAGCCCGGTCAGGGCCAGCAGCAGGAACGAGATGGCGGTCAGCCAGTGGCCCACCACCTCCACGCGCTTGAACCGCTGGATGAGGCGGCCGGATCGCCCGCTGTCGATCTTGATGCGGCCCCGGATCATGAAGAACGCGGTCAGGGCGGTTACCATGCCCAGCACCGCCACCATGCCCCAGAACCCGATGACCTCGCTGCGGAACTCCAGCCACTCCATGCCGCTGGTCTGGATGAGGCGACCGGCCTGGGGGTCGGGGATGGACACCCGGCCGACCGTGCCGTCGCCGACGCCCTGCCACAACTGCGCGGCCGGGTTGGACTTCAGGTTGGACGGCAGGGACTGCGGAATGTCCTGTCCGGGCGTCACCGCGACCGCCGCGTCGGCGGGCGGACGAACGTCCGCCAGCGCCGGCACGGAAACGGCCATCAGGACCACCAGGGCCAGGGCGGCGAGAACGCCGCCCAAGGTTGGCCTGATCATGGGCTTCTCCTCAGTTTTCTAACCGAAGGAAGGCGCACCGTCAGGTGCGCTGCTTCCGGGACTCGGTCAGGCCGTAGCTGCCGCCGCCGAAGCCGCGTTCAACCACGCGCTGCCGGAAGATGTCGGACAGAACGTCGGCGTCACCGGCGATGAGGGCCTTGGTCGAGCACATTTCGGCGCACAGGGGCAGCTTGCCCTCGGCCACGCGGTTGCGGCCGTACTTGCTGAACTCCTCCTGCGACCCGGTTTCCTCGGGACCGCCGGAGCAGAAGGTGCACTTGTCCATCTTGCCACGGCTGCCGAAGTTGCCCTTCTGCGGGTACTGCGGGGCGCCGAACGGACAGGCGTAGAAGCAGTAGCCGCAGCCGATGCAGCCGTCCTTGTCGTGCAACACCACGCCGTCGGCGGTGGTGTAGATGACGTTGGTCGGGCACACCGCCACGCACGGCGCGTCGGAGCAGTGCATGCAGGCCACCGACAAGGACTTTTCGTCGGCCAGACCGTCGTTGATGGTCACCACGCGGCGCCGGTTGATGCCCCAAGGCACCTCGTTCTCGTTCTTGCAGGCCGTGACGCACGCGTTGCATTCGATGCAGCGGTCGCCGTCACACAGGAAAGCCATCTTACCCATGAATCTTCTCCTCCGTCCTCAGGCTACGCTGCTTCGATGCGGCACAGGGTTGCCTTGGTTTCCTGCATCTGGGTCACCGAGTCATACCCGTAGGTCTGCGCGGTGTTGGTGCTTTCACCCAGGACGTAGGGATCGGATCCGGACGGATACTTGTGGCGCCGGTTTTCGCCTTGATACACGCCGCCGAAGTGGAAGGGCATGAACGCCACGCCAGGTCCGACACGCTCGGTGACCAGGGCCTTGACCTTGATCTTGGCGCCGTTGGCACCATGGACCCAGACGTCCTGACCTTCCCGGATGCCGCCATTGTTGGCGTCGCGCGGATTGACCTCGATGAACATGTTCTGCTGCAACTCGGCGAGCCAGGGGTTGGAGCGCGTTTCGTCGCCGCCACCCTCGTACTCCACCAGACGGCCCGACGTCAGGATGGTCGGATAGTCCTTGGAGAAGTCCTTCTTCTGGATCGACTCGTACAGCGTCGGCAGGCGCATGTGCTGCTTGTCGGCGTAGGTCGGGTAGTCCTCGACCAGATCGCGGCGCGAGGTGTAGAGCGGCTCGCGGTGGATCGGCACCGGGTCGGGGAAGGTCCACACGAAGGCGCGGGCCTTGGCGTTGCCGAACGGGGCGCAGCCGTGCTTGATGGCGACCCGCTGGATGCCGCCCGACAGGTCGGTCTTCCAGTTGACCTTCTCACCGCCCAGGCCGGCAATGACCTGCGCTTCCTCGGCCGTCAGGTCCTTGTCCCAGCCCAGCTTCTGGAGCATGGCCATGGTGAACTCGGGATAGCCGTCCTTGATCTCGGAGTCCTTGGACCACGACCCTTCGGACAGGATGTTGGTGCCCTCGTGCTCGACGCCGAAGCGGGCGCGGAAGGTCAGGCCGCCCTCGGCCACCGGGATCGATGTGTCGTAGAGGTTCGGGGTGCCGGGATGGTTCATCTCCGCGGTGCCCCAGCACGGCCACGGCATGCCGTAGACCTGACCGTCCAGCGGCCCGCCGTTGGCGCGCAGCGTGGTCTTGTCGAAGGTGTGCTGGTACTTCATGTGGTCCTTCAGGCGTTCCGGCGACTGGCCGGTGTAGCCGATGGTCCACATGCCCTTGTTGAACTCGCGGGTGATGTCCTCGATCACCGGCTCGCCATCAATCACCTCGATGTGCTTGCACAGCTCGTTGGCAAAGCCGAGCTTGCCGGCGAGCTGGTACATGATGGCGTGGTCGACCTTGGACTCGAACAGCGGCTCGATGACCTTTTCACGCCACTGCAACGAGCGGTTCGACGCCGTCACCGAGCCCGAGGTCTCGAACTGCGTGGTGGCCGGCAGCAGGTACACGCCGTCGGTGCGGTTGTTGAGCACGGCGGTGACGGTCGGGAACGGATCGACCACGACCAGCAGATCCAGCTTGTCCATGGCCTGCTGCATTTCCGGCAGGCGGGTCTGCGAGTTCGGGGCGTGGCCCCAGAAGATCATCGCCTTGATGTTGTCGTTCTGGTCGATGTTGTCCTTGGCTTCCAGGACGCCGTCGATCCAGCGCGACACCGGGATGCCCGTGGCGTTGCGGATCTTGTCATCGGCGAAGCGGCCCTTGATCCACTCCATGTCGATGTCCCACACGCGGGCCCAGTGCGCCCACGAGCCATCAGCCAGGCCGTAGTAGCCGGGCAGCGTGTCGCACAGCACGCCCAGATCGGTGGCGCCCTGCACGTTGTCGTGGCCGCGGAAGATGTTGGTGCCGCCGCCCGCCACGCCCATGTTGCCCAGAGCAAGCTGAAGGACGCAGTAGGCACGGGTGTTGTTGTTGCCGTTGGTGTGCTGGGTGCCGCCCATGCACCACACCACCGTACCCGGCTTGTTGGACGCCATCATCTGGGCGACGCGCTTGAGCTGGCTGCCCGGCACGCCGGTGACGCGCTCGGTTTCCTCGGGCGTCCAGTTGGCGACCTCGGCGCGGATTTTCTCCATGCCATAGACGCGCGACTGGATGAACTGCGTGTCTTCCCACTTGTTGTCGAAGATGTGCCACAGGATGCCCCAGATCAGGGCGACGTCGGAACCGGGCCGGAACTTCACATACTCGTCGGCCTTAGCGGCCGTGCGGGTGAAGCGCGGGTCACACACGATCACCGTGGCGTGGTTCTTTTCCTTGGCGCGCAGGATGTGCTGCACGGCCACCGGATGAGCCTCGGCCGGGTTCGAGCCGATCAGGAAGATCAGCTTCGAATTGTGCATGTCGTTGTAGCTGTTGGTCATGGCGCCGTAGCCCCAGGTGTTCGCCACACCGGCCACGGTGGTCGAGTGGCAGATACGCGCCTGGTGGTCGACGTTGTTGGTGCCCCACAGACCGGCCATCTTGCGGAACAGGTAGGCCTGTTCGTTGTTGAACTTGGCCGAGCCCAGCCAGTACACCGAGTCAGGGCCGCTGCTTTCGCGGATCTGCAACAGCTTGTCGCCGACCTCGTTGATGGCCTGCTCCCACGACACCTTGGTCCACTTGCCGCCGACCAGCTTCATGGGATGCTTCAGGCGGCGTTCGCCGTGGGCGTGCTCGCGCACCGCCGCACCCTTGGCGCAGTGGGCGCCCAGGTTGAACGGGCTGTCGTTGCCGGGCTCCTGCCCGACCCACACGCCGTTGACCACCTCGGCCTCGACCGTGCAGCCGACCGAGCAATGGGTGCAGATGGTGCGGCGCATCTCGACCTTGCCGGCAGCGGCGCCGGGGGCGGCGGCCTGGGCCTTGCGCATGGTGCCGGGCACGGCCATCGACGCCAGGGCGAC
>LAEA01000167.1 GCA_000961745.1 Rhodospirillaceae bacterium BRH_c57
CGCTGCCGCCCCCGGCCGCGCCGGTCGGCCTTAAGCTGGACTTCGACGTGCCCCCGGCCCTGCGCGCCAGCCTCGCAACGCCCGGAGCCGACACCGCATGGCGCATGGCCGGACCGGGCGTGCGGCAACTGGTCCTGCATCGGCCACGCCATGTGGGGGGGCCGACCGCCATGCTGATGCGCATCGCCCCCGGCCGCAAAATGCCGGTTCACGGGCATCGCGGGGTGGAGATGACCCTGGTCCTCGACGGCGGCTTTAGCGACGAGATAGGGCACTTCGTGGCCGGAGACGTGGCCGAGGTCGATCCCGATACGGATCACACGCCCGTCGCCGACCGGGGCCGCGACTGCATCTGCCTGGTCGCCGTGGACGCCCCCATCGAGTTCCGGGGGCCGATCCTCGGCCCGCTGCAACGCCTGTTCGGCCGTTGACGACGTTCCCGTTTCCCGCCTGCTCGCCTCCCTGGGGGTCTGGTCAAGGCTGAGCGCGGGAAGGCAGCCCGGCGCCCGCCTCCTCCCGCGAGGGGCGCCGGGCTGTTAACCCTCTCCCTCCGGGTCCCGTGCCATGGCGCGGGCATCCACCCAGCGGTCGAAGTCTTCGCCCGTGACATGCCCCAGGGCCAGCGCGGCGTCGCGCAGGGTGGTGCCCTCGGCATGGGCTTTTTTGGCGATGGCCGTGGCGGCGTCGTAGCCGATGTGGGGCGCCAGCGCCGTGACCAGCATCAGGGAACGGTCCATCGTTTCGCGGATACGTGGTTCGTTGGGGTGCAGGCCCTCAATGCAGCGCAGGCGGAAGCTCTCGGCACCGTCGCCCAGAAGACGCAGGGACTCCAGCGTGACCAGGGCCAGCAAAGGCTTGTACACATTAAGCTGAAGGTGGCCGTTCATGGCCCCGATGGTAGCCGCCGTGTGATTGCCGATCACCCGCGCACAGACCATGGTCAGGGACTCGGCCTGAGTCGGGTTGACCTTGCCCGGCATGATCGACGAGCCCGGTTCGTTGGCCGGCAGGATGAGTTCGCCCAACCCGCAGCGCGGCCCCGATCCCAACAGGCGGACGTCGTTGGCGATCTTGGTCAGGGCGCAGGCCGCCGCATTCAGCGCCCCGGAAAACGCCACCACGCCATCATGTGCGCTCAGGGCCGCATATCGATTGTCGGCCGACCGGAACGGCAGATCGGTGAGGCGCGCGATCTCGGCCATGAAGGCGCCCCGGAAGCCGGGCGGCGCGTTGACGCCGGTGCCGACCGCCGTGCCGCCCTGGGCCAGCGGCCAGATCTCGTCGAGGCTGACACGCACCCGTGCAGCGGCCTGTCGCACCTGCGCCGCCCAGCCCGACATCTCCTGCCCGACCGTGATGGGCGTGGCGTCCTGAAGGTGGGTGCGCCCGGTCTTGACCAGATCGGGCCATTCCACCGCCTTGGCCTCCAGCGTTTCGGCCAGGGCGTCGAGGGCCGGCAACAGGCGTGCCGTGGCCTCCCGCCCGAGGGCGATGTGGGTGGCGGTGGGAAAGCTGTCGTTGGTCGACTGGGCGCGGTTCACGTCGTCGTTGGGGTGGATTTTCACCTCGGGCGCAAGCTGCATGGCGCGGTGGGCGATCACCTCGTTGACGTTCATGTTGGTCTGGGTGCCCGAGCCGCTCTGCCACACCGACAGGGGGAAATGGGCGTCCAGGCGGCCCGCCGCGACCTCCTCCGCCGCCCGCACGATGGCCTCGCCAACCGTCCGGTCAAGGCCCCCGACCGCCATGTTTGCCACCGCACAGGCCGCTTTCTGAAGGCCGAAGGCGTGGAGCAGCGGCGGCGGCATCCGGTCGTCGCCAATCGGGAAGTTCTCCACCGCGCGCTGGGTTTGCGGCCCCCACAGGGCATCGGCCGGAATGTGCATCTCGCCAAAGCTGTCGCGCTCAGTGCGGGTGTCTGAATTTATCATCGGGTCCTCCCTGCTTTTATCCAATGTGAGGTCTGTTCGCTTGATTTCCACCGCGCGGAGCGTTACCTCCCGCGCCATGACAGATGATCCCACCGCAGAAGTCGCCGCCCGCTACACGGTGCAGACCACCCCCTTCCTGGAACGCCTGATGGAGGGGGGCGGGCCGGACGACGCCTTGGTGCGCCAGTTCCGCCCGAGCCTGGCCGAACTGGTCACTGCGCCGGACGACCTTGCCGACCCCATCGGTGACGACGCGCGCAGCCCCCTGCCCGGACTGGTCCACCGCTATCCTGACCGGGTGCTGTTGCTGCCGATCAAGGTGTGCGCGGCCTATTGCCGCTTCTGCTTCCGCCGCGCCGTGGTCGGCCGGGGCGCCCAGCCGTTGAGCCCGGACGAGACCGCCGCCGCGCTGGACTATATCCGCGCCCGCCCGGCCATCTGGGAGGTCATCCTGTCGGGCGGTGATCCGCTGCTGCTGTCGCCGCGCCGCCTGCGTGAACTGGTCGCCGCCCTGGCCGACATTCCGCACGTCGAGACGCTGCGGGTCCACACCCGTCTGCCTATCCACGACCCCGACCGGGTGACCACCGAACTGGCCGAGGCCATCGCCAGTACGCGCCTCGCCCCGTGGCTGGCCGTGCATGTGAACCACGCGCGGGAGTTCGCACCCGAGGTGGTGGCGGCGCTGGGCCGCCTGCGCCGGGCCGGAGTGTCCCTGGTGTCGCAGAGCGTGCTGCTGCGTGGGGTTAACGACGACGTGGACACCCTGGAGGCGCTGTTCCGCGCCTGCGTGCGTCACGGGGTGAAGCCCTATTACCTGCACCACCCCGACCGTGCCGAGGGAACCAGCCACTTCCGCCTGAGCATCGACGAGGGCCGCGCCCTGGTCGCCGCCCTGAATGCCCGGCTGTCCGGACTGGCGCGGCCGACCTATGTGCTCGACCGGCCGGGTGGGCTGGGCAAGGTGCCGCTCGGGCCATATGCCGCCCAGCCGTATGCGGACCAATAGCGCACGGCCGTTTTTCCCTGCAAAACCCCGCCGCCGCTGTTAAACTGCCGCCCTTGGGACAGGGCAATCAGGCAAGAAACGATGGCCGAAGGCGAAAACAAGCCAGACCAGCAAAAAGTGGTGCAGTTCGAGCACCCCTTTTTCAAGCGCATGGCCGACATCTTCTTCCGCCTGGACGAGCGCAGCGGCGAGGCCGTCGCCGTAGTCACCCTGGGTGAGGAGCACCTTGTCCTGCCGTTCGCCGGCCTGCGCCGCGAGTTCAACCTCGACGACGGCCCGGACGGCCAGATGCTGGCCCTGCTGTCCAAGGGCCTGCGTTACGTCAAGGGCCTGCGCATCGGTGATCCGCTGCCGCCCGAGATCATCACCCGCCGCGCGTCCTGGCGGCCCGACGCCCGGCATCACCAGATCGCCTATCACCGGCTGGCCATGCAGCTCATGGGCTGGCTGTCGGGCGACGAGCACATCATCACCAACCCCGAAGAACTGCTCCAGGTCTCCGGCGACCCCAACTTCAAGCGCAAGATCAACGAGGCGTTCGGCGAAGCGGCCGAGCACCTGGGCCTGGGCCGCGACAACCGCGAAAAGGTGATCGGCTACATCGCCGACCTCACGGACGAACTGGCCTACATCGAGGCGATGCGCGACCAGTTCCACCTGATGCAGCAGATGGACGCCAAGATCCAGCACCTGCGGCGCCTCTACGGGGCGCAGCGCAGCGTGCTGGAGGTGGTCGATCCGGTGGCCCGCCTGATCGAACGCGCGGTGGCCGAGTTCACCAACCAGTTCGAGCAGGCCGACGCCCAGACCGGCGAGATCATGGCCGCCCTCAAGAACATCGACGCGCAAAAGGCCTACATCCAGGACATGCGCGACGAATTGCACGTCCGCCTGCTGCCCTGGGATGAACTGCTCGACGAGTGGCACCGCCTGCCGCCCAAGAAGACGGAATGGGCCGAAAATCTGCTCGACCGTACCTACCGCTTCCTCGCCCCACGGTACATGCCGGTCGATGAATGGGCGATGATGACCAAACTTGCCGGCGCCCAGGTCACCCTGTCCTCCGAGGGCAAGGTCGTGAAACCCCAAAAACCCAAAACCCAGGGCGGAATGATGGAGTGGATGTAAGTCCACCCGGCGCTTGAACTGACCGTCATCGTCCGCTGGCTTTTTTCAGTAGGTCAGTTCCTTAGCCCAGCGGTATCAATTCTCACACCGGGTCCACCCGCAGGCCGTGGCGCTCCACGACCTGGGGCTGGAGGACGCCGGCCTGGAGGGTCAGCAGGATGAGCCCGGCGGCGAGGCCTTCGCCGGTTTCCGCTGCGTTGTCCACGCAGGCGGCGACCGTGTCGGCCAGCGCCTGATCCGTGGCGGCGGCCAGTTCATCCGGGCCGATCATGCAGTAGGCGAGGAGTTCCGCCGCGCGGGCGGTGTCCTCGGGCGCCGTGGCGCCATGGGCGCGCAGTAGTTTGACCGCAGCGATCTTCACGGCGTCGGGGACCAGGCGTGGGTGCAGGCCAACGGCCCGCACCGCCGCATCCAGGCGCTGGATTTCCGGCGCCCGTCCGAACAGGCCGAAAAGGCCAAGCACGGCCTATTCCTGTTCCAGAATATCCTTGGCCGACAGGATGGTCGCGCCTTCCTCGTCGCCGGCGTCGATGATGACGATGTCACCGTCAAAGCCGTCTGTCTCTCGGGTGTTGAAGTAGTGCCACAGCACCGCGACGGCCAACGTCTGGTCGACGATGTCGTCCTCGACCAGATCGTCCTCGTCCATGGCGGCCAGTTCGCGCAGGATATCGAGCGCTTCATCGACCATCTTTTCCAGGTCGGCGTTCTCCTGGACGAGGGCCTGTACGATGCTGTCGAATTCCTGGTCGTCCAGCTCGTACTTCCACTCGGCATCGCCGGCCTTGTAGTAAACGGTCTTCATGGGAAACTCCTGTCCACTGCGTCCGCCCCTCAAATGGGTGAACGATGCCCGGACGGTAGGGGGTTTCCGGCGAAAAAGCAAATCTCCGAATGTTCCTTCAGTCGGTCGCTTTTGAGCCGTCCAGATGGGCCGCCACACTGGCCGCCGTCGCCTCGTGCAGGACCGTTCCACCGGGCAGGATTTTGGCGTTGGGGCCACGGGCGCACAGGCCCAGGCACGGCCCCGCCTCGACCTCGACTCCCATCGCCTTCAACGCCGCGATCACCTCGCGGCTGCCACGCGCGCCGCACGACGGGGCGGTGCCCATCCGCCGGTTTGTGCAAAGGATGACCCGCACGGCCATGCCTACGCGGCCTGCCGGAGGGCGGCGATCTGGCCGATTTCCGCCCCGGTCAGGGTTTCGCGGTCCAGAAGCGCCTCGGCAATGCGGTGCAGGCTGTCGAGGTTTTGGTCCATGGCGGCATGGGCGTCGGCCATGGCGTCGTCAATAATGCGGCGGACTTCGCTGGTGACGGTTTCGGCGGCGTGGTCGGACATCATGCTGGCCCCGGCCTCGCCGCGTGCCGGATAGCGCAGGAACCCGGCCTTTTCCGACAGGCCCCATTCGGTGACCATGCGCCACGCGATATCCGTGGCATGGGCGATGTCCGACGACGCGCCGGTGGTCACCCGTTCCGCCCCAAACACCATCTGTTCGGCCACCCGGCCACCCACGGCAACCCGCAGGTCGGCCTTGATCTGGGCCAGGGTCAGGCTGATACGGTCGCGCTCGGGCACCCGCATGACCAGCCCCAGGGACTGCCCGCGCGGCAGGATGGTCGCCTTGTGGATGGGGTCCGAATGCGGGAAGCACAGGGCCATGAGCGCGTGTCCAGCCTCGTGGAAGGCGGTCAGGCGGCGTTCCTCGGGGCTCATGGTCAGGGTCTTGCGCTCGGCGCCCATGAGGATCTTGTCGCGCGCCGCCTCGAAGTCGGCCGGCGTCACGGTGACGCGGCCCTGGCGGGCGGCCCACAACGCGGCCTCGTTCACCAGGTTTTCCAGGTCGGCGCCGGAGAACCCCGTCGTCGAGCGCGCCACCTGATCGAGGTCCACGCCGTCCAGCGGCTTGCCAATCGCGTGCACGGCCAGGATCTCGCGCCGGCCCGCCATGTCGGGACGGCCAACCACGATGCGACGGTCGAACCGGCCGGGCCGCAACAGGGCCTCGTCCAGGACGTCCGGCCGGTTGGTGGCGGCCACCACGACGATGCCGGTCCCGGCAACAAAGCCGTCCATTTCGACCAGAAGCTGGTTGAGGGTCTGCTCGCGTTCCTCGTTCTGCGGCCCGCCGCCGCTGCCCCCCCGCGCCCGGCCCACCGCGTCGATCTCATCGATGAACACGATGCACGGGGCCTGCGCGCGGGCCCGCTTGAACAGGTCGCGCACCCGCTTGGCGCCCAGGCCGACGAACATTTCCACAAAGTCCGAGCCCGACACGCTGAGAAACGGCACCCCCGCCTCGCCGGCCATGGCCTTGGCCAGCAACGTCTTGCCGGTTCCGGGCGGGCCGGACAGCAGCACGCCCTTGGGCACCGCCGCGCCCAGCACCGCATAGCGTTGCGGGTTGCCCAGGAAGTCGACCACCTCCATGAGATCCTGCTTGGCCTCGCCGGCCCCGGCCACGTCATTGAAGGTCTTGCCGGTGCGCGCGGTCGAGGCAAACGGTGCGCCGCCGCGCATCAGGCCGCCGCCCATGCGGTGCAGGGCAAAGCCCAGGATGCCGATGACCAGCACCATGGGCATCACGCTTTTCGCCACGTCCCAGGGCGCCACGCCGGGGTCTTCGAACGTCAGGTCGGCGCCCGTTGCGGTCAGGCGGGCAACCACGGCATCCACCGCCGGAGCCTCGGTCATCACCACCGCGCCATCGGGCGCTCGGCCGGTGATCTCGGCCCCGCGCACGGTGATGGCGGCAAAGGCGCCGGCCTCGGCCTGGCTCATGAAAGCGGTGTAGGACACGGCCGTCCCGGTGCCCCACGGCACGAACACGGCGGCCGCCGACAGCATCAGCAGGACAACTATCACGGGAACGAGAATGACGGGGCGGAAGAAACGCATGTCTCGGCTCGGCCTGAACAGAAGGGAGCGGGTTGCGTCCCACCCCTAGCAAATAGACGTGAATAAACCGTAAGCGGGTCACTATCCCGTTGGAACCTGGTTCTTTTCGAGCCACAGTGCGGTTTCAGACCCATCCTTACCGGAAAAGCGGTTCTTGCCCGTTTTCTTCGCCGTGTACATGGCTTCGTCGGCCGCTGACAGAATCTCTTTTGCCTCCACCCCGTCGTCCGGGAAGGTGGCGATGCCGACGCTGGCGGTCACACGCGCCTCGCCCTCGGGCAGCTCGAAGGGGGCCCGCACCGAATCGACCACCTTGGCGGCCATGGCCACGGCGTCCGCCGCCGTGCAGTTCGGCAGCAGGATGGCGAACTCGTCGCCGCCCAGGCGGGCCACGGTGTCGGACGACCGCACGGCGTCCCCCAGGCGGCGCGCCACGCCCTGCAATACGCGGTCGCCGGCGGCATGGCCCAGGGTGTCGTTGACCGGCTTGAAGCCGTCCAGGTCCACGTACAGCATGGCGCACCGCACGCTATAACGTTGCGCCGTGCGCAGCGCCGCATCGGAGCGGTCCAGGAACAGAAACCGGTTGGGCAGGCCGGTCAGATGGTCGTGGGTGGCCTGACGGGCCAGCTTTTCCTCGTTCAGCTTGCGGTCGGTGATGTCGTGGAGCACGGCGACGTAACGCGCCACCGACCCATCCTCGCGGCGCACCGCGTGCAGCCGGATGACCGTAAAGAAACGGTCGCCGCCGTGCCGGGCGTTCCAGGCCTCGCCTTCCCAATAGTCTTCAGGCCCCATCTTCGGCGGCCAGGTGTCGGGCAGGATGCGGCTGCCGTCCTCATCCAACAGGACGTCGGACAGGCGGTCGCGGCCTTCGGAGTCGTCCCCCAGGTCGGTCATGTCGCGGAACGCCGGGTTGAGGCGCTGGATCTGGCCGTTGGTCGCAACCACGGCGATGCCGCTGTCGGTGACCGTAAACACCGTCTCGGCCAGCCGCGCATCCTCGTCGCGTTGGTGGCGGAGCATGGCGTAGCGCACCGCCCGGCGCAGGGTCTGGCCGTCGCCGCCCTTGACCAGATAGTCCTCCGCCCCGCCCTGCAAGGCGCTGCCAATGGCGGCCGGATTGTCCAAGCCGGTCAGCACGACGACCGGGGCATCGGGCACCATGCCGCGCATGCGCCGCACCGTCTCCAGGCCAGTCGAATCGGGCAGGTTGAGGTCGAGCAGCACCACGTCGGGCAGTCCCTCGGGCCGCTCGGCCAGTGTGCGGCGGGCGCTTTCCAGACTGTCGGCCATCAGCACCTCGAAGGCGCGCGGGTCACGTTCCAGAAGCTGGATGCGAATCAGGTGGGCGTCACCCGGCTCGTCCTCGACAATCAGCACCACCGGCCGTTCCTTGAGGGCCGGCGCGGCCGAGGTTTCCATGCCGGAGTGCACAGAGTCTCTGCTCATAAAGGTTGTATCCACCCCAAGCCCCCGCGCACCCGAAACCGGCGCAACGCCCCCTTATAAGGGCGACACTACAGGAACCGGAGCAGCCTGAACAGGATTAGCGGTTGAAATCGCCCGCTTCGCCTTCAGCGCCGTGGACGCCCGCCAGAACCCCAGGCCGCTGCCATCGACAAAGTGCACATGGCGGTCGCTGGAGAAATCCCCGACCAGACAGGTCATGGTCGCGGCGTCGCTGCGCGCGGTGCCCGACACGATGGCGCCGCCGGCCTCGGCCTCGGCCAGGACCGCGTCGATGGCGTCGGCCT
>LAEA01000208.1 GCA_000961745.1 Rhodospirillaceae bacterium BRH_c57
GGCGGACCCGCAAGGCCCCCAAGTCGCCGCGCTATACCCTCGCCATCCTGCACGATCCCAAGGACCCCCTGGGGCCATCCGATCCCAAGGCGCTGGAGAAGTTCGTGCGGGTCGGGGCGGACCTCAATCTTGCGGTCGAGCTGATTACCAAGAAGGACTACGACAGCCTCGCGGAATACGATGCCCTGTTCATCCGCGAAACCACCAATATCGACCACCACACCTTCCGCTTCGCCAAGAAGGCCGAGGACGAGGGGATGCCGGTGATCGACGATCCGTTGTCCATCATCCGTTGCACGAACAAGGTGTATCTGGCTGAACTCTTGACCGCCAACAAGGTCCCGGCCCCCAAGACGTTTATCGCCGGGCGACGGCGCATCAAGGAGATGGAGAACAACCTTCCTTATCCCATGGTCCTCAAGATCCCCGACGGCGCCTTTTCGCGCGGCGTGGTCAAGGTGGACAACCGCGATGAATTGATGGCCCAATCCAAGCTGTTGCTGGACGAATCCGACCTCATCCTGGTGCAGGAGTTCATGCCGACCAGCTTTGATTGGCGGGTCGGGGTGCTGAATGGGGAGCCGCTGTTCGCCTGCCACTACCTGATGGCCAAGAAGCACTGGCAGATCTACAACCACGCCAACGGCAAGTCCGAAAGCGGTGGCTTCAAGACCATGCTGGTCGAGGACGCCCCGCGACAGGTCGTTGATGTGGCCGTCAAGGCCGCCCGCCTGATGGGCAACGGCCTCTATGGCGTGGACATGAAGCAGAACGACCGTGGCGTGTTTGTTATCGAGGTCAACGACAACCCCACCATCGACAGCGGGGTCGAGGACCTCAAACTCAAGGATGAACTGTACCGCCGGGTGCTGAAGGAATTCATCCGCCGATTGGATGCCCGCTGAGCGGTCCACTGACGCGAATGGCTGCCGCCAGCCTGGAGCGACGCTCCAGACCTCTCTAATTTCCTTGAAGAAAGAAAAGGGGTTTGGGGCTTGCCCCAAGCGGGTATTGGGCGGCAGCCCAATATGTGACTGGCGGCGCTGGGGCTGCCCACTTTCCCTGATGCGGGACCGCAACGGCGGTGTTATATGTGCGGCCGGTTTTTTCTTCCCCAGAGTTGGACCCTGCGATGATCAAGGTTGTTCGCGCCAAGCTGCACGGCCTGTGGGTGACTGATTCCGAGCTGCATTATCATGGCTCCATCACCCTCGACCCCGAAATCTGCCAGCGGGCGGGCATCTACCCGCTGGAGTTCGTGGAGATCTGGAACAAGGCCAGCGGCGCCCGCATCTCGACCTACGTGATCTACGGCGAGCCGGGATCGCGGTGCTGCATCCTCAACGGGGCGGCGGCGCGCACCTGCCATGCCGGGGACGAGGTCATCATCGCGGCCAGCAGCTATGTCCAGCCGACCGAACTGTACAGCCTGCATCCCAAGGTCCTGACCTTCAACCGCGACAACACGGTGTCGTCCGAACTCAGCTATTCGGTGTTCGAGACCCCGGAGCGCGCGTTCAACTTTGCCATCCACGAGGAACCCGTGGACGACACCGCCGCCGCCCAGGGCGAACGCGACCGCAAGCGCGAGGCGATGAAGCGCGACCTCATGCAGGCTGGCCTCAGCGAGCACCAGGCCCTCGACATGGTCGCCAAGCACGTTGACGAACACGCATGAACTACCGGCACGCCTACCACGCCGGAAACTTCGCGGACGTCTTCAAGCACGCCCTTTTGGCGATGTGTCTGGAGCATATGAAGGGCAAGGACAAGCCGTTCTTCGTGCTCGACACCCACGCCGGGATCGGCCTCTATGATCTGGCGAGCGACGAAGCGGTCAAGACCGGCGAGTGGCACCACGGCATCGGGCGCCTGATGGAGGCGACCGACGTTCCGGCCGAACTGACGCCCTACCTCGACGTGGTGCGCGGGCTAAACCCCGAGGGCGGCCTGCGGTACTATCCGGGTTCCCCCTGGGTGGCCAAGGCGCTGACCCGTGCCGGGGACCGGGTGGCCCTGTGCGAACTGCATCCGGCCGATGCCGAGGCGCTGGCCGCCACCGTGCGCCGCGACCGCCGCGTGAAGGTCCATGCCCAGGATGGCTATGCCGCCATCAAGTCCATGCTGCCGCCCCCGGAGCGGCGCGGCATGGTGCTGATCGACCCGCCCTATGAGCGGCGCGACGAGTTCGCAGCCCTCGAACAGGCGGTGGTGGATGGCATCAAGCGGTTCGCCGGAGGCACCTTCGCCCTGTGGTATCCGATCAAGGACGCGCTGGAGATTGCCAACTTCCACGCCCGCCTCGAAGACTTGGGCGTACCCAAAACGCTCTCTATCGACTTGATGGTGCGCCGTTCGCGCCGGGGTCTGCCCCGCCTGGACGGTTGCGGCTATGTGTTCATCAATCCACCCTATGGGATGTTGGCCGGTCTGGAGCGTGTGATGCCGTTCCTGAGCGGCCTGCTGGCCCTGGACGATGGCGCCGGGTGGACGCAGCGGTGGCTGGTTCCCGAAGGCTGACCAACGTCCCCGACTGCGGGAGGGAAGATGGAACGCGAAACGCTGCGGGATCGGATCATGGCGCGTGTCGCTGCCGTGCTTGGAATGGGCGACCACCCGCCACCGAGCGGCAAGCCGGACCTTGCGCCCCTGCTGATGCCGACCATGATGGAACGCTTCGGCCTCGACCGCTCGGCCCTGGCGGCCACCAGCCCGGACCTTGTCAGCATGCTTGAGGCCCGCTGCCGACAGTGCGCGGTCAAGAGCTTGTGCATGGATGCCCTGTCGCGCGGCGTGACGGTCGAGGGGGCGCAGTTGTTCTGCCCCAACGCGTCCACGTTCGAGACACTGCGTTCTGGCGAAACGCTGAGTCCTGGGAAGGTTTCCTGACAGGGTTCTTCCGGGGTTCCCTTCGGCGGTTGCTCCCCTTATACCTTGCGGCCTGATGCGCGAGAAGACTGGAGGAGCCGCCGATGGCACTGACCTTTGCCGAAGTCCTGCACAAGGGCTATGCCCAGACCTTTGAGGTCAAGGGCGAGATGTTGGTCGACGAACGGTCGGAGTTCCAGCATATCCAGGTCTTCGACACGCCGCTCAACGGACGTGTCATGGCGCTCGACGGCATCGTGCAGATCACCGACCGTGACGAGGCCAGCTATTCGGAAATGCTCGTCCACCTGCCGGTCATGGAGATCGGCGCGGTCAAGCGCGTGTTCATCATCGGCGGCGGGGACGGCGCGGTGGCCGAGGAAGCCCTCAAGCACCCCGGCGTCGAAGTCGAGATGTGCGAGATCGATGGTCGCGTGGTTGAGGCGTGCAAGGCGCACCTGGGCCACGTCAACAACGGCGCGTTCGATGACCCGCGCTTCACGCTGCACCTGCGCGATGCGTTCGAGTTCCTCAAGGAACCGGCCACCAAGGGCCGCTTCGACCTCATCGTCGCCGACCGCCCCGACCCCGTCGGCCCGGCCGAGGTGCTGTTCCAGACCTCGTTCTATGAACTGGTGCGCGACGCCTTGACCGACCAGGGCGTGGTGGTGTTCCAGAACGGCACGCCGTTCTACCAGCCCGAGGAACTAGTAGACACCATGGCGCAGTTGCGGTCGGTGTTTCCGCAGTCCGGTTGCTACCTGACCGTCACCCCGACCTACACCGGCGGCTTCATGGCCCTGACCTGGGGATCGCGCGAAACGTCTTTGGGCAGCGTGGCGCCGGACGAGATTGCGCGGCGCTGGCAGGCCAGCGGGGCGGTGACCGACTACTACAACCCTGGCATCCACTTTGGGGCGCTGGCCCTGCCGGAGTGGATTCGGCGGCTGACCGTCTAATCCCCCGAGTCGCGCGTCTCGACATGAAAACTTCATGTTGCGCACGGGGTGCGCCTTCGGGCGGGAGGGCCGCCAAAGGCCCAAAACCTGCGCGACTCAGCAGGATCAACGGTTTTATTTAGGATTTCCGGGGACTTTTTCCTTTACGGGGCAGGGGATAGGCTTCATATAACGGCCTCCGAAAGATTGCCCAAGCACGGCGGCTCACCGGCAGAATTGAGTTTTTGTCAACGAGTACGCACGGCGGCCGGCTCTCTTATCGATGCTGCACCTTCGCAGTTTCATCCGCGACAGGTTCGGGTTGGTGGGGAGTAGACGCCATGAGCCAGCTTTTCGCTTCCGTTAAGGAAGTGGTTAATGCCCTTCGTCCTCAGGATCCGGTCTTTGTGGTACGCCCTCGGGTGCTTGCCGCACAGGCCCGGCGCATCATTGATGCGTTCCCCGGAGACGTTCTTTACGCGGTCAAATGCAACGATGACCTCAACGTCATCGACGCCCTTTACGCGGGTGGACTGCGCCATTTCGATGTCGCGTCCATGACCGAAGTCCGCGCCATGACCGAGCGGTATCCTGACGCCGAGTGCCATTTCATGCACCCGGTGAAAAGCCGCGAGGCCATTGCCGAGGCGTACTTTACCCACGGCGTGCGGTCGTTCGTGCTCGATCACGAGGACGAACTGGAAAAGATCTTCCAGGTCACCGAAAATGCCACCGATATGACGTTGTCGGTGCGCCTGGAAATGCCGCGCGGCAAGGCCATGATGTGCCTGTCCGGCAAGTTCGGCACCGGCCAATCGGAAGGGGCGCGCCTGCTGCGCCGCATCCATGCCGCCGGCTGCCGCGCCGGGCTGACGTTCCACGTCGGGTCGCAGTGCGTCGATCCCAAAGCCTATGCCGAGGCCGTGCACATGTGCGGCCAGACCATCGAGGAAGCCGGCGTGCCGCTGGACGTTCTGGATGTCGGCGGCGGCTTTCCCGGTGAATACACGGGTGAGGAACCGGCCTTTGACGCCTTCGTCGAGGCCGTGGTCGAAGCCTGTGACGAGATCGGCCTTGCGATCAACACGCCCGGCGGAACCCGGTTGCAGTGCGAGCCCGGCCGCGCCCTGGTGTGCGACGGTGTCTCGGTCATTGCCCGTGTCGAGTTGCGCCGGGGCGACAGCCTGTACCTCAACGACGGCACCTATGGCGGTCTGGCCGAACTGCGGTGGCTGGGCAACTGCTTCCCCATGCGGGTGGTGCGTCCGGCCGGGCAGGACCCGGCGTGCGGACGGCTGACCGGGTTCGACCTGTACGGCCCGACCTGCGACAGCATCGACAGCATGCCCGGCCCGCACTGGCTGCCCGATGACGTCAAGGAAGGCGACTGGATCGAGGTTGGCCGCATGGGCGCCTATTCCAACGCCCTGCGCACCCGCTTCAACGGGTTCGAAACCACCATCTGGGTATCGGTGGAGGATACCGTCATCCTGCGGCCCGCCGTGCCGATGACGCTCGATCAACTGCGTTCGGCGGCCTGAAGATTCTTTAGGTTGCTGCTGAAGAAGCCACTGGCGCAACGTCAGGCGCCCACATATGTTTCATCCGCCGGTTCCGCCCTTGAGGGGAGGGGCCGGCGGATTTCGTTGCGGAACAGTCTCCTCCGTTGCGGGGACCACAAGCCATTGGCTTAACTATGGAGTCCGTTCATGCGGGCCCTGATCGCCGCGTTCTCCGTCGCCCTGATCGTCGGCACGGAAGTTGCCGCTGGTGTTGCCGTCATCGACGGCGTGATCTTCTGGAACAACCTGGACCTCGCGGCCAAGGTGCTGTGGCTTGCGCCCCTCTTGGGCGTGGCAGTGGGCCTGCTGGCCGCCCAACGGGTTCTGCGTCACGAAAGGGGCTTGCCGCCCGGTGTTTGACGCGGCGTCTAATACGTCTCCGGCCCTCTGACGGTTGCAACGCTGGCGTACCCTCAGCATCGTGGAGTACAATGGTTGCGAGTGCCGTCAAGGGCGGTTGGGGGATGGTGAATGGCGGATACCGGCAGTCGTGAACCGTCCCAGGGACGCGACTTTGTCCCGCTGCTGGTGGGGCTATTGCTGGCGGCCGCCGTCCTGGCGCTTGGCTGGGCGGCCGAACGGGTCGCCATGCGCAGCCACCACGTCCTGCAACAGGCCCAGGTTCTCAAAACCCTGTCCGGCCTGAGCGCCCGTCTGGGCGGCGCGCTGGAAGCCAACATGCTGGTCGGTCAGGGCTTGGCCGACTATGTGGCGTCCAGTGGCGGTCTGGCGGAGGGGCAGTTCGAGGCGATTGCCCGCAACCTGCTCGCCCATCGGTCGGAGGTGCGCCATGTCGCCCTCATCCACGGTACCGTGGTGACCGATATCTATCCCCGGATTGGCAACGAGGCCGCCCTCGGCCTTGACCTGCGGGACCTGCCCGACCAGTGGCCGGCTCTGCGGGATGCCATCGAGCGGGGGATGCCCATGCTGGGTCCGCCGGTGATTCCCGTTCAGGGCGGCGGCTTGGTGCTGATCTCGCGCGTGCCGGTTCATGCCCCGGCGCCGCGCGGCCAAAGTTACCGGTATTGGGGCGTGGTCAGTACGGTGATCGACTTCGACGCCCTGATGCGCCGTGCGGGGGTGGACGAGGAAATGCCGATCAGTCCGGTGTTGCGTGTGGTCACCAACCGTGGCCTGGACGGCGCAGTGTTTTTCGGCGATCCGGCGGTTCTGGATGCCGCGCCGGAGACGGTGACCTTTTCCGTGCCCGGCGGCTCGTGGATCCTGTCGGGTATTCCTGCCGGCGGATGGCAGGAGCCGACCGCCCTGGCGTGGTCTCTGCGCGGCGGCGCCGTGTCGCTGAGCGTCTTCATCGGCTGGATTGGCACCATCATGACGGCGCAGTGGCGGTCCCAGCGCCGCAGTCGCAGGCAGGCCATGATCGGGTCTCAGCGTCATGACACCATGACGGGCCTGCTCTCCCGCGACGGCTTTCTGCGGGCTGGTGACCATGACCTTGCCAGGGCGCGGCAGGAGGGGAGTACGGTCGCCCTGATGCTGGTTGATGTGGACCGTCTGGCGGCCCTCAACCTGGCCCAGGGCGCGGCGGCAGGGGATCAGGCCGTGGAGGCGCTGAGTGCCGTGCTGAAGAAGTTTGCCCGGCCGGCGGATCTGGTCGCGCGCCTGGAGGGCGGAACCTTTGCCCTGCTGCTGGCCGGCGCGACGGCCCACGGCGCGGCGCTGGTGGCCGACAAGATCATCCATGCCGTGCGCCACCCGACGCAGGTTCCCAGCCCGGCAGGGCAGGGTGGCTTTTCGGTCAGCGTCGGCATTGCCGTGGCCAGGGATTATGACCTGAGCATCCAGGATGTCCTGGTCCGGGCCGGCGAGCGTCTGGCGTCGGCAAAATTGGCGGGCCGGGATCGCGTGGCGGTGTGATTAGTGAATTCACATGATGGACCAGCTTGGGGTGCGGAGGTATATCAAAAGGGCGGTATTCTCGGAACTGGGGGTGGGATGAACGGACTCCTGAGCGGCTTGGTGCCTGCGGTTCTTGCCGCTGCCGCGCTCGCCGCTGCCTCGGTCTTGCCCCCCATGGTCCCGTCCGGGCCGCCGCTGGCGCTGGTGTCGGGACTCGTGGTGGCGACCGTTCTGGCTGGCGCCTGGAGAGCCCTTGCGGGCGTTCTGGCGGTGCTGGTCGTCGGCCTGCTCGTCGATGACGGGGGGCCATTGGCCTGGGATGCAGGGCTCGCCTGGGCTGTCGGCACCGTGGCGCCGTTGGTGGCTGTCGGCACGGCCCATGTGCGCCGTGCATCGCAGGGTGTCACGGAACCGACCAGCGACGCCCTGGAAATCCTGGGCGTGGCCGGGGGAACCGCCCTGATCGCCGCCGCCCTGGCCGGAGCTTTTGCGCTGCCGGGCGGCCCCGGAGCCTGGGCGTTGGCACACGGTCTGGGCGTTCTGGTCACCGCCCCGCCGCTGGCCCGCTTTCTGGAAATCTTCGCGCCGCGCCCGGCGGCTGTCGTCGCGCCGTTGCCGGACGTGGTGCCCGCCCGGTCGCCAGGGATGCGGGTCCTGGTGGTCGAGGA
>LAEA01000216.1 GCA_000961745.1 Rhodospirillaceae bacterium BRH_c57
CGCGGCGGCCTGGGCCTTGGCCAGGGCGGCATGGGCCACGGCGTCGGCCGACCGGATAGCCGTGACCACGGCAGGCTTGGCCGATGGACTTTCGACATAAGCGAGGGCCACGAGCTGGGCGGCCGCATAGTCCGACTGGGCTGCGTAGACCCGCTGTTCCGGCGTGTCGGCCAAGGGCGCGGCGCAGGCGGCCAGCAGGACGACAGACAGGACGCCGGCCACCAGGATGGCGAGGACGCCGCCGTCGTTGCCCTTTCCGAGGCCGACCGACACCTGGGCGCGCAGACGGCCGAAGATGGCGAGGACGGTGCCGGCGCCGGTGATGGCCAGCGGGATGGCGGTGGCAAGCTCGGCCTGCATGTCGGGGGTGAGCTGGACACCGAACACGGCGGCCACGGTGCCCAGGGCGGACAGCAGGGTTCCGAGGATGGTCTTGGACTTGTACCAGGGCTTCATGGGGGCTTCTCCGGCTTTGGGATCAGGGCGTTAGGCGACTGACTTGTCACCGTTCGCGATGGCGTCCAGGGCGTCGATCGTGCCGCGCGCGGCGACGTGGCTGATCTCGCCCATGACGCGGGCGTAGGAGACCAGGTCATCCGGGTCGAGGCCGCTGCACAGGCGGCGGATGGTCTCGCCGTAGGTTTCCGCATCGGCGGGCGGTTGGCGGTTGATCATGGGGGGCTCCGGGTCAGGAGGACGGTCAGGCGAGGGCCGGGGGCACCACGCGGTGGGCGAACCAGCCGAAAGTGAAGCGTTCGTTGGCGTCCCGTGCCTCGGACAGGTCGATGTAGCGGCTGCCCTGCTGGGCATTGAGGGCGGCCAGCATGACGGCCAGCATGAGGGGGCGGCCCTGGCCGGAACGGTGGGTTGCGTAGGCGTGCAGGGCGCCGATGGTGCGCGGCCCGACTAGGCCGTCCACCTCCATGTCGGGCCACAAGCGGCCCGAATCGTTGAAGGCGTTCAGGGCCCGCTGAAGGAACTTGCCCGCGATGCCGACACCCATGTTGACGGCTGTGTCGGCGACCTCGGCCGCGATCTCGGGGCTGATGGCGGCCACGGCGTCGAGGCGCAGAACGTTCCAGTAGAGGTCGGCGTAGACGTTTTCCGCCACCTGGCGCGGCAGGTCGCGCATCGGCCCGGTGTATCCGTAGGCACGGGCGACGGACACCGTGATGCCCCAGTTGGTTTCACCGCCCAGGTCGGCGGGGTCGTTCACGTACCCCTTTTCACGGGCGATGACTTGGTTAATTACCTGTTCTTTCAGCATCTAAGCGCGCCTTTTCAAGACGGTAGTGGAGGTGCTTGTAGACGAGGTTGGCCGCGAACGTGGCCACGGCCAGCACCAGGCCCGCCAGGGCGACCGCCTCGTTGACCGACAGCGACCCGCCGGCCACGGTGAGGCTGGCGAGGTAGGCCGTGGTGCTGGATTTGTCGGTCAGTCCCATAGGTTAATTCCTGGTCGCGTGGTGGGTCGCCGGGGCGGCAGCGTGATACGGGTGCCGATCGGTAGGATGGCGCCAAGGTCGGCGAGGCGGGGGTTGGCCTCCAGGATGTCGGTGACCATGCTGGTGTCCCCGTCGTAGTGGCGGGCCGCGACCAGATCGACCGTGTCGCCCTGTCGGGTGATCGCGTTGGCGGTCATCAGATCAGCTCAACCACGGTGCGTGGGCGGTCGATCAGGCGGGCCAGGGCCTCGTTGGACTGGGCAAGCCAACTGTCGGCCGTTTCCTCCAACGCATCGGCCCGACCGTGGCCTGATTTGGTGCTGTCGTAGTCGCGGGTGGTGTCGATCAGGGCTGCGCGGGCGCGGGTGTAGACGCCGGTCTTGTACAAGATGACCTTGGCGGAGATGCCGCCGTAAGTGGTGGCGGGCACTTCGGCCAGGGCCTCGGCCTCAAGGCCCATGCGCCAGTCTGCAAGGTCGGCGTTCACCTCAATCATGGCGGCCTGCAGGACGGCGGCTAACCGCGCGGCGCCGAACACCGAGCCCAGGCCGGTTTGGTCCCGCATTTCGGCCACGCCCAGATCTGGGAAGAAGCCGTCGTTGGGCACGACCTGGTCGAGGGGCGCGGCGCCGCTGGATGGGATGAAGCTCATGGGCCGGTCCTGAAAGGGGAGACGGCGACGGAAGGAGATGAAGCCTCAGGTCCCGAAGGACCGTCCGCCCCACCCCCGAGCCGTCGCCGTCGGGGGGGGCCTCAGGTGCCGGACGTGCCGGCGGTGTCGGTGGTGGCAGCCGCATTGAGGGACTTGCGGAGGCGTTCGAGTTGACCCTTCACGCCGCACTTGGGATCCAGCTCAAGGGCATAGGTCCACAGCTCGGCGGCACGTTCGGGGTCGGTGTCCTGCAGCAGCGAGCCCAGGGCCTTGGTGCCCTTGGCCCGCACTTCGTCGGGCATGTCGGTGTTGGCGACCAGGTCCAAGGCGAAATCGATCGCGTCGCGCAGATCGGCGTGGTCGCCGCCGTCCAGGGCCAGGGCGTGGTCGGCAAGTTCCTCGACCACCGTGGTGGCCAAGTCGCGGTTGAAGCCTTCGGGCATCGCGAGGCCATGGCGGATGGCATAGGCGGCGAGGTCCATGGCGCCGCTGTACTGACCGGCGTCGATGCGCCAGAGCATGACCGTCACGAAGACCGTGTCCTGGCCGCCGTTGTCGGCCGCCAGGACCCCGTCCACATAGGCTTCATACTCGGGCAGGTATTCGCGCTTGGCGTCGGCCTTGCTCTTGCGCGACTGGATGCCTTTCAGGGCCGCCTTGTGACTGCGCAGGGTGATCAACATGCGGTCGCCCTGCGGCATCCGGGCGGAGGTGAGCGCGGCGCCGGTCACGCCGCCCTGAACCGGGGCGACCCCCGCCGCCTCCCGTTCGGTGCGGGTGCGTTCGAAGTGCTTGCGCGCGAGCGACATTATGCCCAGCCCCCCACACCATCCGGCATCAGGACGTTTTCCAGCAGGCAGGCGGCGCCCAGGTCTTCGACCACATAGGCTTCGCGGACCTGCAGGTAGTCTTCGACGCGATCCCGCTTGGGGTTGTCGAGGATGTGACGGCGGTGGCTGCCCGACTGCCAGTAGATCGACAGGTTCTCGGGCATGGTCACCAAAATCGACCGGCCGGGGAAAAACGGCACCGTCATGGCACTGCGGCCGGCGATCACGCGGTTGAGCAACAGCGTGGACATGGCGTTCTGTTCGGTCGGCTTGTCGGCCGAATTGAGCAGGCCCAGATACTTATCGGTCAGCATTTCGTCCCCGACATGCACCCGATGATCGGCGTTCTTCCGGTGCCAGGGCTCGATCAGGCTGTTGACGGCGTCGAAGACGGCGGCGTCGATGTTTTCATAGTCGCCGCCCGGCCCAATCTTGAGGCCCGACAGAACGCGTTCCGGCGCCTGGGTGCGCAGATGCTCAAGCCAGCCGATATTCATGTCCTGCAGCAACGGGTTGGCCGTAAGATCGGTGGTCGCAGCGGCATGGGTGCCGTTCCAGCCGATCATCAGCCGATCACGCGCCACCTGGCGCGTGACATGGTTGCGGATCCGTACCTGGAAGTCCGGGAACTTGGCCCAGGCGTCGAGGCGGTCATATTTGACGTGCGTGTCGAAGTTGCTCTTCGCGCACACATAGTCGCGGTCGGTCAGGTCGGTGATGTCGCGGGTTTGCCGCTCGGCCACGTCCGTGTCGGTGCGGCTGGCGGCCGGGGTTCCGGCGCCCAGGCCGAGCTTCTGGGCGGACTGATCTTCCACCGGAACAATGTTGATGAGGCCGAGGTAGTCGGCCTGTTCCTGGACGCGGTCCTCCAGTTTCTGAGCGACCGTCGGCGCCACGTTGAAGGTCTTGGTGGCATCGCTGACACCGTTCAGTTGGGCGATCGTCGCGACGTAACTGTCATAGGCGACGCGGGTTTTGTTGCGCATGGGAGCGATGTTCCTTCAGGTTGCGCTGAGGCGGAGGCTGGTCGGAGGCTGGATCAGCAGTCGGTGATGTTGGCGGCGCCGCCGGCGGAACCGTCGTGGGGCGGGCGGGCGCCGTGGGCCGGGGTGCCGTTCAGCATTTCGATCAGCGCGTTCATCTCGGCGCGGGTCACCGGCGTGTCGGGCATGGGCTCAAGCTGGACTGGCTCAGGCGGCTTCGTGGTCCCGGCTGCGGCAGCCAGCGTGGTGATGGCCGTCTTGATCTCCGACAGGCCGCCGGCCAGCACCGTCACAGACTCTTCCAACTGGCGGAAGCGGGCGTCGTCGCCGGTCTTTTCGCCGCGCAGGATGTTTTTGATCTGCGTCAGCAGGGACGGACCCTCGGACGCCGGGGTCGAGGCCTCGGGCTCCATCGGCGCGTCGATCGCCTGGCTGTACAGGCGGTTCGGCATCTTGTCGCCGCCGGGCATCTGGCCCCGGTGGATGTGCGACAGCTTGAGGATTTCGGTCCCCAGGCTGGCCGGGGTGTCGGTGACGGCCAGGCCGCAGAGGTAGGCCTTGCCGGTGCCGGCGAAATTCGGGTCGATCTCGACCGACCAGAACACCTTCTGCCGCTGCCCGTTGAGCTTGACCAGGTCGTCGGTGGCGTCGATCTGCGCCAAAAGCACGCGGTAACCCTCGGCGTCGGTCTCGGCCTTGACCGCCAGGACGTCGCCGTAGGCCCGGAACGGAGT
This sequence comes from Rhodospirillaceae bacterium BRH_c57, assembly GCA_000961745.1. Classification (GTDB taxonomy): domain Bacteria; phylum Pseudomonadota; class Alphaproteobacteria; order Rhodospirillales; family Rhodospirillaceae; genus Cauispirillum. Next base: position 4,645 of record LAEA01000216.1, read on the forward strand.
GTCGGTGGGCATCATCGAGCGCAGATGTTCGCACCACACCCGAGCCCCGTAGGTCTGGGGATTGTAGCTCTCGGCCATCTGGTCGATCTGCGCCGGCGTGACTTCGCGGCCGTCGATGGTCAGGCCGGAACGGCACACCCGGTAAAATTTCGTCTTCATCGGCTCGCCTTGACTGCGGGAGGGGCATCGGAGCCGTCATGCTGAGGTCGGCCGCCGCGCTGACGCTACCCACTCAGGGTTGGCATGGGCCGTTTCCAACCTCAGGCGTCGTGTCTGATGGCACTCAGTGCGGCCACTCTCTGGGCATGACAGAGGACGACGACAGCACCCAGTCCGCCCGCCTCACGGCCCGGAACCTGTACTGGCAGGGGCTATCCTGCGCGAAGATCGCGCGGATGCTCGACATCCCCTATCCGACCATCGATAGCTGGAAACGGCGCGACGGGTGGGAAGACACGCCGATCGTGGTCCGCATCGAGACCCAGGTGCATCAGCGCCTGGTCGCGCTGATCGCCCAGCCGGACAAGACCGACCGCGAGCTGGCCGAGATGGACCACCTGGCGCGCATCATCGAGCGGACGGCCAGGGTGCGGCAGTTCGAGAAGTCGGGCCGGGAAGGGGACCTCAATCCGGCGGTGGGCGAGCGCAACGCCAAGCGCGACAAGGCCCGCAAGAAAAAGCAGGACGAAAAGAACACCCTGACGCCGGAACAGGTGGACCAGCTTCTGGAGGCCTGGGACCGGGAGTTGTTCGACTATCAGCGGACGTGGCACCGGGCGCGCAAGGCCCATCGGGTGCGCAACATCCTGAAAAGCCGCCAGATCGGCGCCACCTGGTACTTCGCCCGCGAAGCCCTGATCGACGCGATCACCACCGGCGACAACCAAATTTTCCTGTCGGCGTCGAAGGCCCAGGCCAACGTGTTCCGGGAGTACATCTGCCAGTTCGTCAAGGACGTGACGGGTGTGGAACTGAAGGGCACGCCAATCACGCTGTGGAACGGCGCCACCCTGTACTTCCTGGGGACCAACAGCAAGACGGCGCAGTCCTACCACGGGCATGTGTACCTGGACGAATACTCCTGGATTGCGCGGTTCCTGGAGTTCCGCAAGGTGGCCAGCGCCATGGCCACCCACAAGAAATGGACAATTACATACTTTTCGTCGCCATCGACCATCGGGCACGACGCCAACGCCTTTTGGACTGGGGACGCCTTCAACAAGGGGCGCCGCAAGGCTGACAGGGTCGAGATCGACGTGTCGCACCAGGCGCTTCAGGCTGGTGCCCTGTGTGCCGATGGCCAGTGGCGCCAGATCGTCACCGTTGAGGACGCCGTCCGCCAGGGATGCGACCTGTTCGACATCGATCAACTGCGGCAGGAGTACAACGACCAGGACTTCGCCAACCTGTTCATGTGCGCGTGGGTGGACGACAGCGCGAGCTTCTTCACCTTCGACGAACTGAAGAAGTGCATGGTGGACGCCTGGGACGCCTGGTCGAAGGACTGGACGCCGGAGGAGACACCCCCGTACATCGGGCCGGTGTGGATTGGGTACGACCCGGCGCTGTCGCAGGACTCGGCGGCCATCGTGGTGATCGCGCCGCCGATGGTCGAGGGCGGAAAATTCCGCCTGCTGGAAAAGATGTCGTTCGTCGGGGTCGATTTCCAGGCCCAGGCCGAGGCCATCCGCAAGCTGACCCTCAAATACCCCCGCGTCGAACACATCGGGGTGGACATGACGACGATCGGCGCCGGCGTGTTCGAGCTGGTCCAGAAGTTCTTCCCGGCCGCGCACGGCATCAAATACAGCGTCGAGGTCAAGAGCCGCATGGTCCTGAAGGCCAAGCACCTGATTTCCAAGCGCCTGTTCGAGTTCGACGCCGGCATGACCGACGTCGCCATGGCCTTCATGTCGATCAAGAAAACCATGACCCCCAGCGGTCGGCAGGCGACCTTTGTCGCCGCCCGTGGCCGGGAAACCGGCCATGCGGACGTGGCCTGGGCCGTCATGCACGCCATCGACCGCCTGTCTTTCACCGACTTTGACAACGACAACACTCTGGGCGCCGTCAGCGGCGGCGGCCGCAACATCGTGGAGATCATGTAAATGGGAAAGCCCCGCCGCCAGAGCCGCCGAGACCGCCCCGCCGATGACCTGGTGCCCGTCGCGCCGGCGGCCTCGCCCGGTCATGTCGAGGCCTTCACCTTTGGCGACCCGACGCCGGTCCTGGACCAGCGCGATATCGGGGCCTACTTCCACACGGCGTGGAACGGGCGGTTCTATGAGCCGCCGGTGTCGTTCTGCGGGCTGGCCAAGCTGCTGCCCAGCAACCCGCACCACCAGTCGGCCATTTCGGTGAAGGTCAACATCCTGTCGTCATGCTTCCGGCCGACCCGGTATCTGAGCCGGCAGGCGTTCAAGCGGCTGGCGTTGGACTTCCTGGTGTTCGGCAACGGGTATCCGGTGCTGCGGCGGTCGCGCCTGGGCGGGCCGTTCGACCTGACGCCGGCGCCGGCGCGGTGGACCAGGCGCAACCGCGACGGCGGCTTCCTGCTGCTGATCGATGGCGAGGAACGGCCCATCGAGGGGGAGGTGTGCCACCTGATGGAACCGGACATCAACCAGGAAATCTATGGGATGCCGGGGTACACCGCGGCGATCCAGTCGGCGCTTTTGAACGAGGCAGCGACCCTGTTCCGCCGGAAGTATTACGTGAACGGCAGCCACGCGGGCTTCATCCTGTACATGACCGACCCGGCGCAAAGCCAGGCGGACATTGACATGCTGCGCAAGGCCATGCGGGACGCCAAGGGGCCGGGGAACTTCCGGAACCTGTTCATGTATGCCCCGAACGGCAAGGCGGACGGCCTGAAGGTGATCCCGATAGCCGAGATCGGCGCGAAGGACGAATTCTTCAACCTGAAGAATATCAGCCGCGACGACGTGCTGACGGTGCATCGCGTTCCGCCGCAGCTCCTGGGCGTCATCCCAGCCAACATCGGCGGCTTTGGCAACGTGGCCGAGGCGGCGAAGGTGTTCTCGGTCAACGAGCTGTCGCCGCTGATGGAAGTTTTCCGCGACATCAACACCTGGATGGGCGAAGAGGCGGTGGTGTTCGAGCCTTATGCGGTGGGGGACTAACTCGGGCGCCCGGACGGCGGCATGCTAAAAGGCAGTAAGACCGCTCTACCGGGCCTAATCCTAATTGCTGTGGTATTTTATCGCAAAATCGACGATTGATGTAAGTCCATCTCTTGAAATATAAATAGCGTATCCTGAATAAATAATAGGAAGAAGAACTGTAACAAAAAGCTTAAACGCTACGGACATTTCAAGTTTTGCTACCTTTAAAGACATCGATGAAAAATAATCTGCGTGGCTGTTCTCATTATTTGATTCCACCCAAATTTTTCTCATTTCTTCATCAATTTCAGACC
>LAEA01000056.1 GCA_000961745.1 Rhodospirillaceae bacterium BRH_c57
TCCGCGCGGCCGCTTCGGCCAGCGCCCGGCGGGCCTTGTGGACGGCGTCCATGACCTCGGCCGGACCGATGCGGTCGCGACGCATCACCAGGGCGGTCATTGGGTCGGCCATCAGTTCCTCGACCGTCGGCTCGACCCCGGCCGGGCCCCAGTAGTCGGGGTCATAAGCGGGTGCGGTGGGCCGGACAGGTGTCGCGGGGCGGGGCGTGGCGAAAAGCGCGTGTTCGCGCATGAGTGCCTCCGTGCAGGGACGTGACAGGTTGCCGGGATGTGCGCCGTTATGGCGGGCGCCGTATGACTGGATGAATGCCTGGGCTGTATTCATCGTTCCGCCTAAAAGCATGAATTTTTGCAGGGACTCTAAAGGGGTAGTGTCACGACGTCTGGTGGACGGCGGCAAAGGACTGCCGGGCCTGGGCCAGAAGCGCTCCGACTCGGCTGGGCGGCATGCCCAGGACGTCGGCACACTGCGCAACGGAGAATCCTTCGACCGCTGCCAGGGCAAGGACCTGCCGGTGGCCCATGGGCAGGGCCAGCAGGCGGTCGATGGTGGCATTGCACCGACCGCCTGGACCCGCAGGACGCTGGGTCGGCGGTGGGGCGCTATGGGGCGCTGCGACATCATAGAACAGGCGGAACAGGTCGATATTGACCGACTCCGGCCGCACCCGGTCGGGCTGCTCGCGGCAGGCCTTGAGGCACTGGAGCACGGACTCGTCGGCCAGGGCGCGGTCGCCAGCCAGGATAAACGCGTGGCGGCGGAGTTTCGGCAGTACGGCTTTAACATGCGCGTGTCGCACCCTCGCCTCCCTGATTGTCGTCGCTGCTTGTTGGCTGCATCGTATAAAGGGGGGTGCAGGGTGTCAAATATAAAAAGCCCGTGACTCATTATATTGAGTCAGTAAAAGCGTCCCAATAACCTTAATTACCTCCTTTGTGGTATTCTTGTGGCATGTCTGAGACATGGACGCTGTAGGGGTAGAAAGTAAACGTTCCTCTGGAACCATCATGGATACTTTAGGGTAATGACCTGTCGAGGGGCAGGGGGGTGTGGATATGTCTGGGGATAGGCTATGACTATCCCAGGGGATAGGGTGTTGGCAGATGTAGCTCTGGCTGACGTTCGCCGCGCCGTCAGACTCGGGCGCGGGCCAGGAAGTCCAGGACGTGTTCGGTGAACAGGCCCGGTTGCTCGGCGTGGAGCCAGTGACCGCAGCCGTCCAAGTAATGGACCGTGTTGTCCAGGAACAGGCGGTTCACGGCCGGCATGTGGTCTGGCAGCAGGTAGTCCGACGCGCCGCCGGCCAGGAACAGGGTGGGGCCACCGTAGGGTTCCATTTCGGGTTCCAGCGGGAAGTCCATGATGGCGTCCATGCTGGCGGCCAGACCGGCGAGGTTGATTTGCCAGCGCAGGCCGGGGCCGTTCTCGTTGGGGACAAGGTTCTGCATCAGGAACTTGCGGATGGCGTCGATGGGGATGGCGTCGCGCAACTGCTCCTCGACCTCGGCCCGGCGGGAGGCCTGGGCGACGTCGATGGCCTGCATGGCGCGGATATAGGTCAGGTGTTCGCGGCCGGTGTAGCGGACCGGCGCCATATCGGCCACCACCAGGGCCTCAACCCGGTCGCCGTGGTTCAGGGCGAGCTGCATGGCGGTCTTGCCGCCCATGGAATGGCCGATCACGGTGGCGCTGCCCAGACCCTGGGCGTCCATGAACGCAGCCACTTCTTCGGCCATGAACGGATAGGCCATCACATCCTCCACCCACGGGCTGCGGCCGTGGTTGGGCAGGTCGAGGGCGTAAACCGTGTAGCTGTGGGCCAGCCGCTTGGCAATGGCACCCCAGTTGCGGCCCGACCCGAACAGGCCATGGAGGATGAGCAGCGGCGGGTTGATCTCGCCGTGCTGGATGTGGGCGAGAGGCATGGCAGGGTCCTTTGGTTGGATCAACTCAGCGGCGTCGCCGCCCGCTCCCCGAACTGGAGCGCGGCGAGGCGGGCGTAGAGCGGGCTGCTGTCGAGGAGTTGGGCATGGGTGCCGGTGTCGGCCAAGCGTCCGTCCTCCAGCACCGCGATGCGGTCGGCGTTGATGACGGTGGCCAGGCGGTGGGCGATGACGATGGTCGTGCGGCCCTGCATCAGGCGTTCCAGGGCTTCCTGCACAAGGTGTTCGTTCTCGGCGTCGAGCGCGCTGGTCGCCTCGTCGAGCAGCAGCAGGCAGGGGTCACGCAGCAGGGCGCGGGCGATGGCGACGCGCTGCTTCTGGCCGCCGGACAGGCGCACGCCTTTTTCGCCAAGGAACGTGGAAAAGCCATCGGGCAGGGCGTCGATGAAGCCATCGGCTCTGGCGGCTTCGGCGGCGGCCCTTACCTCGTCGTCGGTGGCGTCGGGGCGGCCATAGCGGATGTTCTCCCAGGCGTCGGCCGAAAAGATCACCGGGTCCTGGGGCACCAGCCCGATGCGTCGGCGGACGTCCTTGGGGTCGGCCTCGCGCAGGTCCACGCCGTCCAGCACCACCCGCCCGCCCTGCGGATCATAGGCCCTCAGCAGCATTTGCAGCACGGTGGTCTTGCCGGCCCCGGACGGCCCGACCAGAGCGACCGTCTCGCCCGCCGCGACATCCAGGCTCAGGCCGCGCAGGGCCGGGGCGTCGGGCCGTGACGGGTAGTGGAACACCACATTCTCCAGCGCCACGGCGCCGCGTGCCGGATTGGGCAGGGCGACCGGGTGGGCGGGGGCGGCAATGGCCGGTTTGGTGTCGAGCAGTTCGACCAGCCGTTCCACCGCCCCGGCGGCGCGGTACAGGTCGCCGACCACCTCGGACAGGCTGGCCGCCGCGCTGGCGACGATGATGGCATAGAACACAAAGGCCGACAGGTCGCCCGCCGTGATGCGCCCGGCCAGTACGTCATGCCCGCCGGCCCACAGGATCACCCCGACCGCGCCGAACACCAGGAAGATGACGAAGGTCACCAGAACGCCGCGCGTGATGATGCGCCGCCGGGCGGCCTGTAGCGCAGCGTCAATGTCGGCGGCGAAGCCGGCGTTGGCCCGCGCCTCGCCGGTGAAGGCCTGGACGGTGCGGATGGCGTTGAGGGTTTCCTCGGCCCGCGCTCCGATGTCGGCGATGCGGTCCTGGCTGTCCCGGCTGAGGCGGCGCACCCGGCGCCCAGCGGTCAGGATGGGGATGAGGACCAGCGGCACGACCAGCAACGCGAGCAGGGTCAGGCGCGGGTTGGTGACGAATAGGAAGACCACGCCGCCGGCCAGCATCAGGAGGTTGCGCAGGGCCATTGAGAAGGTGCTGCCGATCACCCCTTGCAGCAATGTGGTGTCGGCCACCAGACGGGACAGCACGTCGCCGGTGCGGCTGGTTTCATAAAAACCGACGTCCAGCGCGGTGAGGTTGGCGAACACGGCGCGGCGCAGGTCGGCCACCACCCGTTCCCCGACCCACGACACCAGCGTAAACCGGAAGAACGTGCCGACCGAGATCACCACGATGATGCCCAGCAGCAGAAGCAACGCGGTATCGAGCGTCGCCGGGTCGTCGGCCACGAACCCCCGGTCGATGAGCAGCCGCAGCCCCTGTCCGACCGCCAGCGTGGCCCCGGCGGTGATAACCAGCGCCAGCCCCGCCAGGGCGGCCAGTCCCGCGTAGGGCCGCAGGAATCCCAGCACCCGGCGCAGGTGGCGGGGGGACACGGGCAGCCGGGGGGCGGGGGTCATGGGGATCTCCTGAGGTTATAAAAGTCCGAGGGCGCGCAGGTCGGCGGCCATGTCGGGCGGTGGGGGCTCGCCATCGACTCCAGTGGTCAGGTCGGGGGCGGCGTCCTCGGGCTTGAGGTAACGCCAGCCCTGGAAGGGGCGACGCGGCCCGCCGGATACCAGGATGTGATCGCCCAGGATGATGTCGCAGAACGCCTTGCCCTCGTCGTCGGTGCCCTGGGTCAGGGCAAGGATGGGCTGGCGCAGGGCGATGGTGCCCTTGATGACCCAAAACAGACTGCCGCCGTCCTGTAGCTCGGCGGCGCGCTTGGGCACCATGCGGGTACGGGTGAACACCCTACCGAAGGCTTCGCGGCGTTCGGCATGGATGCGCCTGAGGTGGTCGGGGCTGTCGATGCCGGCCGCCCATTTCAGCATGTGAAGGCTCATGCCCGTGCTGCCTCCGGCTGGATCCGCTGGAACACCCAGGTGGTGGCGTCGGACTGCTCGGGCCGGAAGGAATACCCGCCGCTGGTGAAGTCCTTGAGCCCGGCCGGGTCCTCCAGGCGGTTGACCACCATGAACCGCGCCATCATGCCGCGCGCCCGCTTGGCCATGAAGCTGACCACGCGGGCCCGGCCGTCCTTTTCGTCCTTGAACACCGGCGTGATGACAGTATGGGCCAGACGCTTGGCCTCGGCCGCCTTGAAGTATTCGGTCGAGGCGAGGTTGACGATCACCGGGTGGGCGTGGTCGGCAACGGCGGCGTCCAGGGCCGGGCCGATCACTCCTTTCCAGAACGCGTAGAGGTCCTTGCCCCGCGCGGTGTCAAGCTTGGTGCCCATCTCCAGCCGGTAGGGCTGCATCAGGTCGAGCGGCCGCAACGCCCCGTACAGGCCCGACAGGATGCGCAGCCGATCCTGCGCCCACCACAGGTCCTCAGGCGCCAGGGTGGGGGCGTCGAGGCCGATGTAGGTGTCGCCGGAAAACGCCAGAACGGCGGGCTTGGCGTTGTCGTCCCGGCGGTATTCCGTGGGCTCGAACACCTGGAATCGGGCGTGATTGAGGTCGGCCAGGGCGTCCGAAATGTCCATCAGGCGCTTGAGGTCGGAGGCGCACAGGGACCGCGCCCGCTCCGCCAGTTCGGCCGTGTGGGGGCCGAACTGGGGCAGGCTGTCGGGAACGGCGGAGGGTGCTGGATCGAGATCCAGCGACTTGGCGGGGGACAGGACGGCGAGCATGGGGATCCGGCGCTGGAGGATTAATCTGGAACCATGCAAATGTGGAGGACCCCGGCCGCCAGATCAAGCCGGCCTTTTGTCCCCCGCCCCGGCACCCGCCCCGGCACCCGTCTCGCCAGCCGCTTTCGCGGCCTTGGTCGCCGCTTCATGATCGTCGATGCCCCGGCCGACCAGCAGGAGGATTTTCTCCTCAAGCTGTTCGGGCGGGAAGGGCTTGGCGATGTAGCCGGTGACGTCGTGGGCCAGGGCCTGCTCGACGTTTTCCATGGTGGCGAGCGCGGTGACCATCAGGAACGGCAGGTGCGGCCGCACGCTGCGGACCTGCTTGAGGAAGTCCAGGCCCGACATGCGCGGCATCATCCAGTCGCAAATGATGAGGTCCACGCCATCTTCGAAGTCCTGGAACACCCTCAGCGCCTGCCGGCCGTCGGCCACGGCCATGATGTTGGTGATGCCCATGTCGGTCAGCACCATTTCGATGTAGGCGCGGGCGCTCTCCTCGTCCTCGGCCACCAGGACGCGCAGCCGCGACAGGTCGAGGAAGGCGATGCCGGCCTTTTGCAGGCGCTCCGACAGGCCGGACACCCGCTCGGCCACGGTGGGCTTGTCGTCGGCCTCGGCCGGCGTCAGGTCCTGGCCTTCGACGTATTTGCGCACAAAGTCGCGGTGGCGGATGTGGCGGATGACCAGATCACGCGCCTCGGCCGAGCAGGCGCCGACGGTGAACCCGCCCTGGGCCAGCAGGTCGGCGACATGCAGAACGGCCGCGACAGCGGGCTTGGGCTTGCGCAGGGGGGCCAGGATGGAGGTCGTCTTGAGGAAGTCGTGCTGCCCCTTGTCCAGGGTGATGGCCAGTTCCTTGCGCTTGGCACGCGGCAGGGCCGAGGCCAGGACCAGCCCCTGCAACTCGCCCAGCAGGCACAGGCGGCCCTCGGGCAGGTCCGAGCAGTCCATCACCCGGCCCAGGAAGTCGCGCCCTTCGAGCAGGAACAGGATGTAGTCGTCAATCACCTTGGTGGACGACGTGGCGGCGATGGCCGCCTGTAGCCGGAACAGGTCGCGCAGCTTATCCATGAACGACTTGCCACGCAGCAGGTCGTGCAATTTGTCGCCGCTGACCAGCATGGAGACGCGGCGGTCCAGCGCGTCATGGGTGCGCCGCCCGCCGATGAACCCGTCGCTGCGCTTCAGGCGCTGGGCGATTTCCGCCGTCGCCAGGAGTTCCATCAGCAGGGCCTTCTGGCCCAGCAGGTCGTCCTTGACCGACGGCACCAGCCGGTCCGGGCCTCTCAGTTCCTGAACCAGACAGCCGATCAGCCCTTCGCGCGCGGCGGTCATGGGGCGGGCCGAGAACAGGGCTTGCAGGCGGCGGATCAGGGCCGGGGTCGGCTTGTCCTTGGGCGCCTCGCCCAGCAGCAGGTCGATCAGGTCGGACATCAGGTCGGCAAGGCTTTCAGGATTGCCCCACAGGCCCCGAAACACGCCGGGGGCGGCCAGATGCTCGCCGAGCAGGGCATCGACATAGCCGCGCTGAAGCTCGTCGGTGGCCTCCAGGCAGAAAGCAACCAGGCGCTCGATCTTGTCGGTCTGGCTTTTGCATCCGGCCAGCGTGGCGGCCAGGGCGGCATAGACGGCGAAATCGCCTTCGGCGTCGGGGTGGTCGCGGCGGGCTGCCGCCACTGCTGTGGAATAGGCGCCCGTGGCGATGACTTCGGGCGCACAGGCTTTGATGCGACGGCGGGTTTCGGCGCCGGCGGCCTTTATCAGGGCTTCCAGGTCCTGCGCCCGCTGCGCCACCGTCACGCCGGCCGCCGTGGCCTGAACCTCGGCCAGCTTCTGAATCGCGCTACGCCGTACGGCGCTGCCTTCCAACGCCAGTTGCAGGCGCGGGTGGTGCAGTAGTTCCAGCGGCGTGGCTTCCTGCTCGATCAGGAACGGCTCCAGCAGGTCGGCCATCAGGCGGCGGGCCTGGACGGTATGGAAATCGGCCGGCGCCGCGCACGGCGGGGGCGTTTCGGCGAACTCTGTGCGGGGGGCGACCGCAGTCATGGCAGGAATTCCTCCTCGTGGGCCGTCTCGTCTTCATCGAGCAACAGCCGCAGCATGGCCAGCAGGGCGTCGGGAACCACCGGCTTGCGCAGGAAGCGTCGGCCGGGTGCGTCGGCCAGGGTGGCCGCTTCGTCGTTGGTGTCATAGCCCGACATCAGGATGACCTTGATGTTGGGGGCGCGGTCCAGCAGCCGGCGGGCCAGGGTCGTGCCGTCCATCTTGGGCATCACCACGTCGGTGATGAGGGCGGCGCAGTCCTCGCCGTGGCGCTCGAACAGGACGGCGGCCTCGGCCCCGTCGGCGGCGGCGATGACGTTGAAACCGGCGTCGCGCAGGGTCATGGACACAAGCTGGCGCACGGCGTCCTCGTCCTCGGCCAGCAGCACGGTGACGCCCGCCCCGTCGATGTCGGCGGCGATGGCTCTGGTTTCGGCAGAAGCGGCGGCATCGGCCACGCGCGGCAGATACAGGGTGAACACCGACCCGACTCCGGGGGCGGTTTCCACCTCGACCACGCCGCCAAGCTGTTCGACCGTCGAGTATACCATCGGCAGGCCCAGGCCGGTGCCCTTGCCCTGTTCCTTGGTGGTGAAGAACGGCTCGAAGATGCGCGGCAGGACGACGGGGTCGATGCCGGTGCCGCCGTCGCTCACCCGCAGGCAGGCGAACGACTGGGCGGTCAGGTCGGGATGGCGCACGGCCAGCCCGGCGCCGTCCAGGGCCGGGGAGACGTCGATGGAGATGACCCCCCCGGCCGGCATGGCATCGCGGGCGTTGATGCATAGGTTGACGATGGCCTGGGTCAGCTTGGCCTGGTCGGCCAGCACCACGAGGTCGCTGTCGTGGACGGTGATGTCCACATCGACATGCTCGCCCATCAAGGGCCGCAGGAAGTTGGACAGGTCGCGGGTCAGGGTCTTGAGGTGGACCGGAACGCGGCTGTCGCGGTCGCTGCGGCGGCTGAAGTCCAAAAGCTGGGCGGTCAGTTGCGCGGCGCGGTCGGATGCCTTGGTGATCTCGTTCAGGCACAGGGTGACGCGCGGCACGTTGTCCGGGGTGCGCAGGGCCATGCGCGAGAACCCGCCGATGGCGGTCAGCATGTTGTTGAACTCATGCGCAATGCCGCCGGCCAGTTGCCCGATGGCGTCCATCTTCTGGCTGTGGCGCAGGGCGACCTCGGCTTGGTGGTGGGCGGTGATGTCGTTGAACGTCGCCACGAAACCGCCGCGTGGCAACGGATTGTGGCGTGCCTCCAGGACCCGGCCGGACGGCAGGATAACCTCGCGCGGGGTGCTGTTGGCGGGCGTGGCGGCGTCGTCGGTATCGGCCGGCAGGGCGAACGCCCGGCGGCGGCGGTCGATGGCGACCAGATCGGCCAACGGGGTGCCGGCACGCAGCAGCTCGGCGGGATATTCGGCCAGTTCGCCAAAACGGTGGTTCCAGGCCGCCAAGTCGAGGGAGGCGTCGAACACACACACACCCTGGGCCATCGCCTCGAAGGTGGTTTCCAGGACTTCGGTCTTGGTGACCAGGGCGAGGGCGTGCGACTTGGCGTCGGAAATGTCCATCAGCACCTTGACGATGCCGCCGTTGCGGGTCGGCCGTTCGCTGATGCGATACCAGCGTCCGTCGGACAACTGTGCCTCGACCGGCCCGCTGGTCAGGAGGTGGCGGTTCAGGCGGGAGTCGATCCACTGGCGCAGCGACTCATGGCTGTCCATGCCCTCGGTCACGCCCAGGCGTCCGGCGGCCACGAACAGGATGTCCTCGAACGTTACGCCGGGCTCCATCAGGTCGCTGAGGGCCGGATAGATTTCGCGGTAGCGGTCGTTGCACACCACCAGACACCCGTCGGCATCGAACAGCACGAAGCCTTCGTCGATGCTGTTGACGGCGTCCATCAGCAAGCCGCGCTGGAGGGCGCTGTCAGCGGCGGCGGCGGAATAACGTTCCTCGCTGTCGGCCAGGCGGGTGGTGGCGTCGTGCAGGCTGCGGCTGACTTGATGCGAGCGATGGATGATGAGGCCGCCCAAGCCCAGGATAACCAGCAGAACCCCGAACAACGGCGGCGCCACGTCATACAGCAGGGCGCGGCCGGGGCGGTCCACGGTCCACGTCAGGTAGCCCAGCGTGACACCGTCCGGGTTGGTCACCGGAAGGCTGTCCTTGGGGGAGGCCGTGTCCGGTTGCGGCCCGAAGGCGAGGTCGGCCAGCCCGTGCTGGATGCCCAGGGCTTCGAGGGTGCTGGGCAGGGCAAGGCGCGTGGCCAAGTCCACCAACCCGTCGCGCGGCGGCGTCCGCAGGTCGTCGATCAGGGCCTTGGCGACTGTTCGTGTGCTCGACACGGCAAGCGAGTCCTGGCGCGATGCTGCCACGAAAAGCAGCAGCGCCACGGCAACGGCGCCGATCACGGTCATGGTGCCCAACAGCATCGCCAACCGGCGCAATTCGGCTCGGGCGGCGCGCAGTGGCTGCGGCGTCGGTGTGGTGTTCTGCTGATCCGCCATCATCCATCCCCCGGACGGGGCGTCTCCCCTCGAATGCCCGCTTTCGGGCAATTAGCAACCAGCCGCCGTCCCCACGGCAGCCAGCCTTTTATACGACTTTACGCATCCTAGGGGCTAACGCCTTTTTGACGTCCGGCGTGGTGAAAAGGAACCATGGCGGCCCGACCACGCGATTGTCCGGCGGTTGCTGTCCCGACCCGACAACGCGAACGCCTGGCGTCCTCCATCCGTTTACAGTTCGAGATGATGGACGACAGCGCCGCAGCCCGGATCCGGCACGATACATTCCGGGATCTCTACTTTGCCGAGCGGAGTCGGCGAGAAAGCATCCGTGGGAGCATCGGTGTTCCTGCGGCTGCGGTTTCGTTTGCTCTATATGCGTTCCTCGGGCTGGCCCAGCGCGTCGATCTGGACATGCTTCCAGGCCATCTGCCGACCTTCTTCCTGGTCGGCCTGGGGCTGGTCGGGGTCGCCCTGCTGTTCGCGTCGGTGTGGCGGTTGCTGATGGCCGAATGGTTGTTCGTCTACAATGAACCGCCCGACCTTGAGGAAATGGTTCGCCTGGAAGGGGATGTGCGCAGGATGTGCGCCGATGATGGACTGGACGCCGAGCGGACGCGGGAAGCCCTGGAATCCCGTACCCGTGACCATCTGACGGCGGGCTACTACGTCGGCTATCAACGGTACGTGGCTGGCAACACCAACAGCGCGGGGCACCGGACATGGGCCGTGCGGCTGGTGTTCCTCGGGCTGGTGTGCCTGTTCGGGGCGGTCATGCTGTTGCCGGTGCATCTGGCGGCGGGGGCGGGGCCATGACCAAACCGTGGATGGCGCCGTGGAAGACGTCAGAATTTTTCCGCCGGACCTTCCGCCTGAGCTACCTGTCGGAAATGCCGGAAAGCGTGCAGAAGCGGCTGTACCTCAGTTCCTTGCTGCTGCGCGAGGAGGAGGACCGCGTGCGGACCTTGCTCGACCTGCCGTTCGCTCCGCGCCTGTCGCTGGTTGATGAGGAAAGCGGCGCCCTGCTCACTGGATCGGAACGCGCCGCCCTGGAGAAGCGTCGTGACGAGGACGCCGACCACCACAAGCAGAAGGCGGCGGAGAAGGCCAAGGACCGGAAGCGCGAAGGCGGCTGGCGCGGCGGCCAATAGCGCGCGGCAACTGCCGGCCCCCGCGCGCCGTTTACCTGATGCCACCCAAAAACGAAATGGAGAGCCCCATGAGCGACCACGTCTATGGCATCACCGAAGTCGCCGGCTCGTCGGCCACCTCCATCGACGACGCCATCCGCAACGCGGTGGCCACGGCAGCCAAGTCGGTCCGTCATCTCAACTGGCTGGAGGTCAAGGAGGTCCGGGGCCACATTGACAACGATCAGGTGTCCCACTTCCAGGTCGTCGTCAAGTTGGGGTTCAGGTACGAGAAGTAGGGGCGCTACGAGAAGTCGCCGCCTGCGCTCGTGTATCTTGGGCTGCCGCCCAAACCGGCTTGGGGAAAGTCCCAAACCCCTCTTTCTTCTTAAAGAAAAACAAGGAGGTCTGGAGCCTTGCTCCAGGCCGGCGGCAGCCATCCGCGACAGCGGACCCCTTAAACCATCTCGCTTACCAGCGCTTGGGTGTGGCGGGCGATCATCAGTTCCTCGTCGGTCGGGATGACGAGGGCCTGGGCCTTGCTGTCCAGGGTTGAGATGCGCGTGGCGTGGCGCTGGTTTGCGGCATCGTCCAGGACCACGCCGAGCCATGCCGTGCCGTCGCACACCCGCTTGCGGATGGCGGCGGCGTGTTCGCCGATGCCCGCCGTGAACACCAGGGCGTCCAGGCCGCCGATGGTTGAGGCCAGCGCGCCGATCTCCTTGCAGACGCGGTAGACGAAAAGTTCCACCGCCTCGCGCGCCTCGGGCTTGTCGCTGTCCAGCAGCACGCGCATGTCGTTGGAAATGCCGCCCGACACGCCGAGCAGGCCGGATTCCTTGTATAGCAGCTTTTCCAGCGCCTTGGCGTCGAGGCCTTCGTGCTGGATGAGATGCAGCACCACGCCCGGATCCAGGCTGCCGGTGCGGGTGCCCATCATCAGGCCGTCCACGGCAGTGAAGCCCATGGAGCTATCGACCGACTTGCCGCCCTTCATGGCGCACATGCTGGCCCCGCTGCCCAGGTGGGCGACGATGACCCGGCCGTTCGCCACCTCGGGCGCCACGGTCTTGAGGGCGTGGGCAATGTACTCGTACGACAGGCCGTGGAAGCCGTAGCGGCGGATGCCCTGCTCGGTGTACTTGCGGGGCAGGGCGAACATTTCGGCTTCGTGCCGCTTGGTCATGTGGAATGCGGTGTCGAAGCACGCCACCTGCGGCAGGTCCGGGTGCAGTTCCGCGATGGCCTTGATCGGGGCCAGGTTGTGCGGCTGGTGCAGCGGGGCCAGGGACACATAGTTCTCCAGGTCCGACAGCACCGTGCCGGCGACCACCACCGGACGGCCGTACTTGCCGCCGCCATGCACCACGCGGTGCCCGGCTGCGGTCAGGGTGGCGTCGCCCAGATGGTCCTCGATCCACTCCATCAGGCGGCCGAGAACCTTGGTCTGGCCGCCCACGGCGACCGGCTCCCACGGGGTATCGGCCAGGACGACGCCTTCGGCATCGACCGCCTTGAAGTGCGGCGTGATGCCGACGCCGATGCCCTCAAGCTGCCCCTTGGTGACCAGCCGTAGTCCGTTCCCGGCCAGATAGACCGAGAACTTGATGGACGAAGACCCGGCGTTGATGACGAGAATGCCGTTGCTCATTACTTGGACCCCGTCATGGTCTTCTTCTGCCCGACGCGGCGGGCCTGGGCATACATGGCCGCCACGGCGCAGGACGCGAGGCGGGCCTTGGCGCTGTCGGCGCGGCTGGTCAGGATGATCGGCACGCGGGCGCCCAGCACGATGCCGGCGGCGTCGGCTTCGGCCAGGTAGGACAACTGCTTGGCCAGCATGTTGCCGGCCTCAAGGTCGGGAACCAGCAGGATGTCGGCCTTGCCGGCGACCGGGCTGACGATCTTCTTGATGCGGGTGGCTTCTTCGGAAATGGCGTTGTCGAAGGCCAGCGGGCCATCGAGAATGCCGCCGGTGATCTGGCCGCGGTCGGCCATCTTGCACAGGGCGGCGGCTTCGATGGTCGAGGTGATCTTGGGATAGACCGTCTCGACCGCCGACAGGATGGCGACCAGCGGCTTTTCGACGCCCATCACCTGCACGAGGTCGATGCAATTCTGGACGATGTCCACCTTGTCTTCGAGCGTCGGGTAGATGTTGATGGCGGCGTCGGTGATGTACAGCGGCTTGGGGTAGGTCGGGACGTCCATCACGAAGATGTGGCTGATCCGGCGGCCGGTGCGCAGGCCGCGTTCGCGGCTGGCGACTTCGTGCATCAGTTCGTCGGTGTGCAGGCTGCCCTTCATCAGGGCCTCGCACTCGCCGGAACGGCACATGGCGACCGCCGTCTCGGCCGAGCCGTGGCTGTGCGGGGTGTCGACGATACGGTAAGGCGACAGGTCGAGGCCGAATTCGGCGGCCACTTCGCGGATCTTGTCCTCCGGCCCGATCAGGATTGGGTCAATGATGCCCAGGCGGGCGGCCTCAACCGCGCCACACAGCGAAACCTCGTCGCAAGGGTGGCACACCGCGACCTTGACGGAGGGCAGGGCGTGGACCTTCTCGATCAGGTTCTCGAACACATGGTGGCGGTGGCGGAGCCGCACCTCGGGCAGGTCGCCGGCCGGCATCTCGACCTTCTCGGTCGGGGCGATGACTTCGGCGGTGCCGTCGATGATCTGTTCGCCATGCTGGTTGCAGGCGGTGCAGTGGAACAGCAGGCCGTTGTTGACCGGGTTCTTCTCCATCACCGTGATGGTCACGGTCAGGGTGTCGCCCAGCCCAACGGCGCGGTGAAAGGTCAGGTTCTGCGACTTGTAGACCGCGCCCGGACCGGGAAGTTCGTTGCCCAGAAGGGCCGAGATCAGCGAGCCGCCCCACATGCCGTGGCCGGAAATTTTCTGCGTCTTGAGCAGCTTGGCCGCCCATTCGTCGTTCAGGTGCGTGGGGTTGTAGTCGCCGGAGATGACGGCGAACAGTTCGGTGTCCTCGCGCGTGAGGGTTCGCGTGAGGGTCGCACTGTCACCAACTTTGATCTCGTCGAACGTCTTGTTTTCGATCATTCTCATCGGAACACCACACTTTCTTCCTGAACCGGGGGGACAAATCTCCCCACACTCGGCACGCACTCTCGCAGGTGCGAGACGTTTTTGGCAAAGAAATTTGCGTTAAAAAGGGCAGTGTTTGAAGCCCGTCGCTGCTTCTGTGTCTGCTGCGCCATGGTCCGGGAGGCGGGCTTGTCGCAATGCCACACAGGGGCCATTGTGGAACCCGGTTGATTGCCCGAAGAACGAGTTTTCGCCATGTCCCGCCCCGCCGATGATGAAATCGCGTTCCTGCCCGAAGTGCCGGCACCCGTGGCCGCCGAGGCGTCGTCCGGCGCCCCGTGGAAGGTCCTGGTGGTCGATGACGATCCCGAGATCCACCATGTGACGCGCATCGTGCTCGACGGCATGACCTTTCGCGGCCGCCCGGTTTCCCTGCTGTCGGCGTCGTCGGCGGCCGAGGCGACGGCCGTCCTGACGGCTCACCGCGACGTGGCGGTGCTGTTCCTGGACGTGGTGATGGAGACCGAGGACGCCGGCCTCGTGCTGGTGCCGCATCTGCGGGACGTGCTGGGCCTGCGCGCCATGCGCATCATCCTGCGCACCGGCCAGCCGGGCCAGGCTCCCGAGCGCGACGTAATCCTGCGCTACGACATCGACGACTACAAGGCCAAGACGGAGATGACGGCCCAAAAGCTGTTCACTTCCACCATCGCCGGCCTGCGGTCCTATGAGGCACTGTACGCCCTGGAACGCAGCCGACTCGGCTTGCAGGCGCGGGTGGTCGAGGGCGACCGCCACCTGGAGGCCAGCGAGGCGCGGTTTCAGGCCCTGCTGGAGGCGGTGCCCGAGGGGGTGCTGGTCAGCGACGCCGCCGGCATCGTCCGCACCTTCAGCCCGGCCGCCGAAGGGCTGTTCAGGCGCTTTGCCGCCGACGTGGTGGGCGGCCCGGTGACTGCGCTGGTGCCCGACCATCCGACCGGTCCGGCCGCCTCGTGCGAAGTCACCGGCCGGCGGGGCGACGGCTCGACCGTGGTGCTCGACCTGTCGGTCAACAGCGTGGAGATCGGCGGGCAGGTCCTGCTGGTCGGCGTCGCCCGTGATGCCACCGAGCGGCGCCGGGCCGAGGAATACCTGCGCCGCGCCAAGGAGGAGGCCGAGCAGGCCGCGCGCGCTAAGTCCGAGTTTCTGGCCGTCATGAGCCACGAGGTGCGCACCCCCCTGAACGGCATCCTCGGCATGGCCCAGGTGTTGCTGGACAGCGGCCTGAGCGCGGGCCAGCGCGACTACGCCGAAACCATCCGGCAGTCGGGGCGCTCGCTCTTGGCCATGCTCAATGATATCCTCGACCTGTCCAAGCTGGAGGCCGGGCGGCTCGACCTCGACGACGAGCCGTTCCAGCCTGCCGTGGTGGTGCGGGACGTGGTTGCCCTGCTGACCGGGCGGGCGGATGAAAAGGGCCTTACCCTGGAAACCGTGGTGGCCGACGGCGTGCCGGCCTGCCTGAGCGGCGACGGCGAGCGGGTACGGCAGGTTCTGCTCAACCTCGTCTCCAACGCCATCAAGTTCACCGAAACCGGCCGCGTCACGGTTGAGGTGGTGCGGGCCGAGAGCCGGGGCCGCCCCATGCTGCGTTTCACGGTGACCGACACCGGCATCGGCGTCGCCCCGGACGCCTGTCCGACGCTGTTCCAGCCCTTCACCCAGGCCGACAGTTCCATTTCGCGGCGGTTTGGCGGTACCGGGCTGGGCCTTGCGATCTGCCGTAAGCTGGTTGACCTGATGGGCGGTCGCATCGATGTCGAAAGTGTCGAAGGGCAGGGCGCGCGCTTCTGGTTCGAAGTTCCGCTGATCCCGGCATCCGCAGAGGCCGACAACGGACCTGTCACCGCGCCTGTCATCGATCAGACAGTGCTGGATGGCCTGTCGGCGGCGCTGGGCGGCGACGGCATCACCGAGATCCTGCGCCTGTTCAGTGGCGATGCGGAACAGCTTTT
Source organism: Rhodospirillaceae bacterium BRH_c57 (assembly GCA_000961745.1). Taxonomy (GTDB): domain Bacteria; phylum Pseudomonadota; class Alphaproteobacteria; order Rhodospirillales; family Rhodospirillaceae; genus Cauispirillum. The sequence continues at coordinate 15,677 of LAEA01000056.1, forward strand.
GCAGCGCATGGAGCGCAGCGCGGTGGCTGGAAACCCTGCGGCGGTGGCCGAACTGGCCGACGATCTTGCGGCGTCGGCCGGGCACTTCGGGTTTCTGGCCCTGCGGCAGGCCGCGTGCCAGGTCAGCGAGTGCGCCGCAGACACGGCATCGACCCAGCTTCCCGCCCTGGTGCGGCCGCTCCACGACCGTAACGGCGAAGTCTCCCGCCTGCTGGCCCGCCGCTTCCCCCGGCTGGGACAATAAGCCACAGCAACCGTCTCCCCCCAATGCCCGTTGCCCCTTACGTTTCCCTCAAGCAGCGTCGGGAGGCCTTGATGGCCGATCATGCACAAGCCAGCCAGCACGGCAGCCCGCCGGGGGCACGGGGCCGGGGGGCCGCTCGGCCGCTCGATGTGCCGATGAAGGGCTGGAAAGACGTCCTGTTCCGGGTCAAGGACGAGATCACCAATGACAACATTTCCGTGGTCTCGGGCGGCGTCGCGTTCTTCTCTCTGCTGGCGATCTTTCCGGCCATTGCCGCCGGAGTGGCGATCTATGGGCTGATCGCCAGCCCCCAGGACGTGCAGCAGCAGGTCCAGGCGATGAGCCAGATGATGCCGCCCGAGGCCCAAGGCATCCTGGAAAAACAGATGAACGACGCTGCGCAATCGTCCTCGGGCGCCATGGGCTTTGGCGCCATTGCGGGCATCCTGTTCGCGTTGTGGAGCGCTTCCAAGGGCACCAAGTCGCTCGTGACCGCACTGAACATCGCCTATAACGAGGAAGAAGAGCGCGGCTTCATCAAGTTGACGCTGATCAATCTGGGGTTGACGCTGGGCGGGCTGGTCGTGGCCATCGCCACGCTGTTCCTGGTGGCGGCGGTGCCGGCCATTTTGAGCCTGATCGACCTCGGTCAGCTTTGGCAGTGGGTGATTTCCCTGAGCCGTTGGCCGATCCTGTTCCTTGTCATGCTGGGCACCCTGGCCGTCCTGTATCGCGTCGCCCCCGACCGCAAGCCGCCGTTGTGGCGCTGGATCAGCCCCGGCGCGATCACTGCCACCCTGTTGTGGATCCTGGGGTCCATCGCGTTCTCGATCTACGTGTCTCGGTTCGGCAGCTACAATCAGACCTATGGCGCCATTGCCGGGGTGGTCATCCTGATGATGTGGTTGTACCTGACCGCCTTCGTCGTGCTGCTCGGGGCCGAGATCAATTCGGAGCTGGAGCGCCAGACCCGCGTGGACACCACCACCGCCGGCGAACCCATGGGCGAGCGCGGAGCCTATTCCGCCGACACGCTGGGCAAGAGGCACGGAAAGTAGGCGGGCCCGTTCGTTCGCGTTAGGATGACGGCGGATGAATGGAACGGGTGGGGGCGGTTGCAATGCTCGACTGGATGGGGCCGCTGGACGGCGCGGCGCTGGCGCTGTTTGTGGTGGTGTGGATGGGCTACACGCTGGTCGTGGACCACACGCCGGCGCGCAAGCGGTCCATCACCGCCTACATGAACCGCAAGCGTCTGGCCTGGATGGAGGCGGCGGCGCGGCGGGATCTGCGTATCGTGGACACCCAGATCCTCGGCAACCTGCTGACCGGCGTCGGGTTCTTCGCCTCGACCACCATCTTTGTGCTGGGCGGCCTGATGGCCATGCTGGGCGTCGCCGACCGGGCGACCGAGGTTCTGGCCGATATCCCCTTTACCGCCACCGCCAGCCCGGCGGCGTGGGAGGCCAAGGTCTTGGTGATGCTGCTGATCTTCATTTACGCGTTCTTCAAGTTCGCCTGGGCCTTCCGGCTGGCCAACTACTGCTCGATCACCGTGGGGTCGATCCCCGCCGCCGACCTCGCCGACACGCCCGAGGTCGTCCGCACCGTCAAGGCGGCGGCGGCGCTGAGTATGCAGTCCGGCCACCATTTCAACAGGGGCCTCCGGGCCTACTTCTTCGCCCTGGCCGCGCTGGGCTGGCTGGTCGGCGCCCCGTTGTTCATGGCCCTCACGGTGCTGGTGGTCGGCGTCCTCTACCGCCGCGAGTTCCGCTCCGACGCCCTGAAGGCGCTGAAGGCGGCGGAGGGCTAGTCGGTTTCCTCCGGGAACGGCTGGTACGGGAAGTCCTCGACCGGGCCGATGGGGCGGCTGTCGCGCTTGAACGCCGGTTCGGCCTGCATGTACAGGGCTAGGAGTTGACCCACCGCCTCCAGGGACTGGATGTGGGTGCGTTCCCAGCCGTGGGAGCCGTCGCAGGCGAAGCACAGCAGGGCGGTGCGGATGTCGTTGCCCGCCTCCAGGGCGGCGGCGCCGTCGCTGCGGTAGTAGCGGAACACGTCGCGGCTGTGCTCGATGCCGTGGGCCTCGCACAGGCCGATCAGGTTGCGCGTCAGGTGCCAGTCGAACGGCCCGGAACTGTCCATCATGGTCACCGTCACCCCGGTTTCGCTGGTGTTCTGGCCCGGCGCCAGGGTGCCGTTGTCCACCGACACCATTTCGGCCACGTCGCCATGCAGGACGGCCGAGGCGCCGACGCCCACTTCCTCCGAGATGGTGAACAGCAGGTGGCAGCCCATAGGCAACTCCACATGACCGTCCACCACCGCCTTGGCGGCGGCCAGGATGGCGGCGACGCCGGCCTTGTCGTCCAGGTGCCGGGCATTGATGTGGCCGGACGGGGTGATGACCGGGTTTGAGGCAATGGCGATCATGTCGCCAACGTTGATGTGCAGACGCTTCAGGTCGTCGAGGCTGTGGCAGTTCTCGTCAATGCGGACCTCCAGGTTGGTCCAGGCCGAGGGTTGGGTGTCGATTTCCTCGTTGTAGACGTGGCCGGATGCCTTGAGCGGTAGGATGGTGCCGGTCAGGCCGTGCATCCCATCCGAATGGATGGTGCAGCGCGCCCCTTCGGCAAAGCGGGCCGACCAGTGGCCGATGGGGGCGATGGCCACGCGCCCGTTGGGCTTCAGTTCCTTGACCATGGCGCCCAGGGTGTCGAGGTGGGCGATGATGGCGCGCTCGGGCGCAAACCCCTCGGCATTGCGGCGGGCCGGCAGGTTGGCGCGGATGGCGCCGCGCCGGGTCAGTTCGTACTCGATGCCCAGGGCGTCCAGTTCGGCCCCGACCAGATGGACCACGTTGTCGGTCATGCCGCTCGGGCTGGCCGTCTCCAGCAGGCGGAGCAGGACGCGGGTCAGATACTCGGTGTCGATGGGCAGGCGGCGCAGGGCCGAATAATCGTGTGTCACGGGGCCTCCGTGTGGCGCAGAAAGCGCGTCTGGGGGAACAACAGGTCGATAAACCGTTCGGCCGTCGGCTGGGGTTCGTGGTTGGCGAGGCCCGGCCGTTCGTTGGCCTCGATGATGACGTGGTCGGGGCCGCCGATGTCGGGCACCAGCAGGTCGAGCCCGACCACCGGAATGTCCAGCGCATGGGCCGCCCGCACGGCGGCGCGCACCAGGGCCGGGTGGATCTGGTCGGTCACGTCGTGGATGGTGCCGCCGGTGTGCAGGTTGGCGGTCTTGCGGACGGTGACCTCGGCCCCCTCGGGCGGGACGTCGTCCAGCGCAAAGCCCGCGTCGAGCGCGCAGCGTTCGGTTTCGGCGTCCAGCGGGATGCGGCTTTCGCCCCCGGTGGCGGCGGCGCGGCG
>LAEA01000077.1 GCA_000961745.1 Rhodospirillaceae bacterium BRH_c57
CTGGTCCTGGTGGCGGCAAGCGTCTTCTTCAACTTCGCGCTCAGCCTTGTCAATACACACCTCTTCCGCACAACGGAGGCCGTCGTCGTCCTGAGCGAGGCCCTGATAATCGGGGCTGCCGCGATTATGATTGCCCGCTTCAGGGCGGTCACCGCCAACCCGCTACCCTGGTTGCTGATCGCCTACTTCATGGCCTTGCTGGCGGTGCGGGGGGAGGTTGATCTCAAGTTTGCCCGCGATATGGCCATCCCGTTGATCTTCTTCTGGCTGGGGCAGTTCTATGGCATCCCGGAACGGCTCGACCGCTTCATCATTGCCGTTACCATCGTCCTCCTGGTGATCGTGACGGTCGAGATGGCTTTCGTGGACATCTATACTCAATTTGTCGGGGTCTTGGACTACTATATCGCCCGTGGCACCCTGATCGACGGCGCCTCGTACTACAGCATGGACTTGGCCAACAACGCCTTTCGGCCCCGAGATGAGCCGCGCCAACTCCTGCCCTTCCTTGGCAGCCACCGGGGGTCCGGGGCCTTTCTTGAGCCCTTGTCCGCAGCCAATTTTGGGGCTATCGCCGCCGCCTGGATGCTGGCTCGCCAGAACAGCCGACCGGCTGTTCTGGCGCTCCTCCCGTTGCCCCTGTCCCTCGTGATCCTGGCCGACGGGCGGTTCGGCATGGGCATTGTGATACTGTGCGCCTTCTTCCTCCTGCTGCGCCTGCACCGCCTTCGGCTTGCCGTTGCGCTTCTGCCGGTGGGGGCAGCGGCGGTCACCTTGATGATGGGGGTCCTGTACGACTTTTCGGGCCTGCCCAACACCCTGGTGGGGCGGCTGTGGTATTCCGGCCAGAAACTGCTGTCCTTCGACCTGGCGACGGCGCTGGGGCTGGTGGTGCTTCCGGTGAGCCATGATTCTGGGTTGGCGTACATGATCAGTCGCATGGGGCTTCCCGGCCTAACACTGCTCTGGGGGGTCTTCGTGCTCCTACGGATGCCGAGCGAGGAGGCCCGCCGGTTCCACTTTTTTGTCGGTCTGTACTTGGCGGCTTTGCTGACCATCAGCGTGTCGAGCTTTTCCCTTAAGACGGCCGCCCTGCTGTGGTTCTGCCTTGGCACCCTGGCCGCCGCCCGACGGCATGCTCCTGCGGCCAGAGCGGCCGGTGTGGCCAACGCGAGAGCGCCAGGGACCCCCGTCCCCTCGAAGCCCCTGACCACCCCAAGCATGTGGAGAGCCCCGTGAGTCCAGCCGGAAGCATGGAAATTACGATGGTGTCCCGGCAGTTCCGGCCAGGCATCGGCGGACTGGAAGATGCTGTCTTTAACCTGAGCCGCACCCTGGCGGCGCGCGGCCACAGCATCCGGGTGGTCACGCTGGATCGCCTGTTCCGTGGCGATGGTCGCCGCCTTGCCGCGCGCGAGACCATGGAGGGTATCGAGGTGGTCCGCCTCCCCTGGGCCGGGTCGGAGCGTTATCCCTTCGCGCCGGGCGTTTTGCGACACCTGGGGAGTGCGGATGTTGTCCATGTCCATGGGATCGACTTCTTTTTTGATTTCCTCGCACTGGCCCGCCTGGGCCACGGCAGACCCTTGGTTGCCACGACCCACGGGGGCTTCTTTCACTCCGGATTCGCGCGCCCGGCCAAGGTGGTATGGTTTCACACCGTCACCCGGCTCTCGGCCCGTGCCTACAGGCGCATCATCTGCTGTGGGGTGGGCGATGGAGAGACATTTTCGGCCATCGCGCCATCGCGCCTGCAAGTCATTGAGAACGGGGTGGATACCGCCAAGTTCAGGAATGCCGCCGCGCCGCAGGCAGAGCGCGTCCTGATGTACTTCGGGCGACTTTCAGCAAACAAGAACACGCCGCAGTTGATGCCCCTGCTGGCGGCCCTGCGGAAGCGTCATCCTGGGTGGCGGCTCATCGTGGCCGGGCGGAACTGGGATACCACTTTCGCCGATCTCGAAGGCCTGGTTCGGAATTATGACCTGACGGACGCCGTCACCCTTGTGCCCGAGCCCGACGACCGGCAATTACGGAATCTCATGGGGCGGGCAACCTACTTCATATCGCCGTCCCTATACGAAGGCTTTGGCTTAACCACCGTGGAGTCACTGTCGGCTGGATTGGTGCCGGTCCTAAGCGACATCCCAGCCTTCCGCCGTTTTGTCCGTTTTGCTGATCCCAGCCTGCTCTTCGATCCCGCTGATCCGACCGCTTCGGCGGCCGCCATCGAGGCGTTGCACGCCTCTGTCCAGGAGAGATATCCCGCGCTCCGCGCCGGCCTTGTCACGAGTGCGGAACAGTTTGCGTGGAAAGCCGTGGCCGATCGCCATGAGGCAATCTATCGGACGGTGGCAAAAGCGGGGCAGTGGCAGGAAGACGAATGCGGAGGCGAATCCCATGGCTGACAGATGGCACCGGACCCTTCGCATGGTGGGACTGGCCGCGGTGCTCGTCGGTGCGGGCACGGAGGCGGCAGCGTCGGAGACGGCCGAGATCCCGTTCCTCGCCGGCGTGAACTTGGCTGGTGGAGAGTTCCAAACGGCGACCCTGCCGGGCGTCCACGGCACGGACTACATTTATCCCACCTTACAGGATGCGACGCCGTTCCTGGGGCGGTCATTCAACGCCTTTCGCATTCCCTTCCGATGGGAGCGCCTGCAACGTGATCTCTTTGCGCCGTTGCATCAAGCAGACGCGGCACGGCTGGACGCCATTGTGCGCGCGGTGACCCGACGCGGCGGCTTTATCATTCTGGACATGCACAACTATGCCCGCTACGGCGGGCATGTCGTCGGCACGTCCGAGCTTGACCAGGCCGCGTTTGCCGATGCGTGGCGCCGTCTTGCCGAACGCTACGGCGACAACGCCCGTGTCGTTTTCGGGCTGATGAATGAACCGATGCGCATGCCGACCGAGCAGTGGCTGGACGCCGCCAATGCGGCATTGCAGGCCATTCGCGCCACTGGCGCCGACAACCTCGTCCTGGTTCCTGGCAACGGGTGGTCAGGGGCCCACAGTTGGTTCAGCAACGGCTATGGCAGCCCGAATGCCGAGGTGATGGGCGGGATCGAGGACCCCCTGGATAATGTCGCCATAGAAGTCCACCAGTACCTTGACGGCGACTTCTCGGGCCGCAGCACCTCTTGCCCGGAGGTGGACGCCGGCGCCGCTGCCCTTTCGTCCTTTACGGCATGGCTTGAGGAAACGGGCAACCGGGGCTTCCTGGGGGAGTTTGCCGGCGGGTCTTCGCCAGCCTGCCTGGAAGCCCTCAACAAAATGTTATCGGTCATCAACCGCAATGCCGACCTCTGGATCGGCTGGACCGCCTGGGCCGGCGGTCCCTGGTGGGGCGATTACCCGTTCAACCTCACGCCACGCCAAGGGACGAGGCCGGTGCAACTGCGCCTTCTTGAAGCGCATGCCCGGTGGAGAACGGAATGACGGCACCTGGGGAGACGTCCTCACAAGCATCGGCACCTACAGCCAAAGCCCTTTCGTACACCCGGAAGGCGGCGCTGAGCTTCAGTTGGCTGATGATGGAACGCGTGGTGCATCTGGGCGCCGGGCTTGTCGTCGGTCTTTGGGTAGCGCGCCATCTGGGGCCAGAACAACAGGGCCTGTTGAGCTACGTCCTGGCCTACTCGGTTCTGGCAACTCCGCTGCTCACCCTCGGCATTAACGCCATCGTCGCCAGGGAAATTGTTCGCCACCCAGAAGATGAAGGGCGCATTCTTGGGGCGGCTGTTGGTCTGCGCATGGTGGGCGCACTTCTGTCGGCTGTGCTGTGCTGGGGAATCGCGCTTTGGCTCAATCCCGGCAATACGACGCTGGCGTTCTATGTCGCGTTGGTCAATGCGGCTTGGGCCATCGGTGCCCTAAGGGTGGTGCAGTTCTGGTTCCAGGCGCACTACATCCCCCGCAACATGACGATCGCCATGATGGTGGTCAGTCTGTCGTTTGCCATGCTTCGCATCGGGCTCATCCTGTTGAACGCTCCCCTGGGCGCCTTCGTCTATGCCGCAGCGGGTGAAATTGCCGTTTTTGGCATTGCGGGTCTTGCGGCCTATCTGCACACAGCCAGTGCGATCCGGTGGCGCTGGCACATGCCCACCGCCCGTGGGCTGCTCCGCAATTCGTGGATGCTCGCCGTTTCGGAATTACCCGCCGTGGTCTATCTGAAGATCGACATCTTAATGTTGGCACACACACGTACAGCAAGCGAAGTCGGGCACTACGCCGCCGCAGCGCGCCTGAGCGAAGCCTGGTACGTCTTGCCCATCGTCTTTGCCTCGGCGATCTTGCCCCGCCTGATCTCACTCCGGGATCAGGACCATGGCCGGTACAATCAACGCCTTCAAGAGGCGTACGATCTTCTCGCCTGTGGAGCCATGCTTGTTGCCATGACGACCACGGTGCTGGCCGATGATATTATTTCCTTCCTGCTGGGCCCCGCGTATGCCCCGTCGGCGCTCATCCTGATCATCCACATCTGGGCAGGGGTCTTCATGTCCATGAGGGCGCTGCTGGCCCAATGGCTGATAGCCGAGGATCTCTACGTGTTCTCGATAGTGACGCAGAGCTGCGGGGCCTTGATCAACATCGCCCTGAACCTGATACTTATCCCCTCACTGGGAGGGACGGGAGCCGCCATGGCAACGGTGGTGTCCTATGCCGTGGCGTCCTTCGGAGCCCTGTTCCTTAGTCGCCGGACCAGGCCGGCCGGCGACATGATGGTGCGGGCGCTGTTCTGGCCGTTGCGCATAGCCAGCGTCCTGCGGACATTGCGGCGCAGTCTATGAACAGCGGGCTTAGCGGTTTGCTTTTGATGTGAACCACGGTCTGTACCGGGAGCAACCCGCTATTCATACACCCGCACGTCGTCGATGACCTTGCCGTCGTTGGGCAGGGTGCCCGGTTCGGCCGGTTCGACGTGACCCTTCAGCTTGACGACGTCCTGGAGGGTCTGGCGGACGGTGTCGAGGAAGCCTGGCTCACGAGTGGCGGTTTCAATTTTCAGGACCATCTGGTCGACGTTGTCGACCGACGACACCACGAGGCGGGCGCGGGTGATCTCGGGGTGGCGCTTGGCCACGGCGGCGATCTGTTCGGGGTGGACGAACATGCCCTTGACCTTGGTGGTCTGGTCGGCGCGGCCCATCCATCCCTTGATGCGCATGTTGGTGCGGCCGCACGGGCTGGTGCCCGGCAGGACGGCGCTCATGTCGCCCGTGGCGAAGCGGATAAGCGGGTATTCGGGGGTGAAAGCGGTGACCAGCACTTCGCCGACCTCGCCCTCGGGCACCGGGTTGCCAGTGCCGGGGCGGACGATCTCGACGATCACGCCCTCGTCCACGATCATGCCCTCAAGGCTCGGCGTCTCGTAGGCGATGACGCCCAGGTCGGCGGTGGCGTAGGCCTGCAGGATGGCAATGCCGCGCTCCTGGAACAGGGTGCGCAGGGCCGGCGGCAGGTACTCGCCCGACACCACGCCCTTGGTCAGGGTGGAGGTGTCGATGCCCAGTTCATCAGCCTTTTCCAGAATAATGCGCAGGAACGACGGCGTGCCGGTGTAGGCGTTCGACCGCATGGCGGCAATGGCCTGGGCCTGTTGCTCGGTCTGGCCGGTGCCGGCCGGGAACACGGTGCAGCCCAGGGCACGGGCGCCATTGTCGAGAATCCAGCCGCCCGGCGTGAAGTGGTACGAGAACGTGTTGTGGACCAAATCGCCCTTGCGGAACCCTGCCGCATACAACGCACGGGCGGCGCGCCAGAAGTTGGCGTTGACGCCCTGCGGCTCGTGGATCGGGCCGGGGCTCTGGAAAATGCGGCCGATCTGGCGGTCGTGGGCGACCAGCCCGCCGAACGGGGGATGCTCGGCCTGCACGGTCTTGAGGTCGTTCTTGCGGGTCACCGGCAGGGTGGCCAGGGCCTCGCGGCTGGTCACCGCGTCGGCGTCCACGTCGGCCAGGACCTTGGCAAAGAAGGGCGTCTGCGCCTTGGCGTGGGCGATCAGGCCGGGCAGCGCGGCAAACTGTTCACGCTCGCGCACGGCCGGATCACGGGTTTCCAGGTCGTCGAAGTGCATGTCGTCGCGCTGCATGGTGTGCCCCTCAGGAAAAAAAGGATTTGAACCACAGAGGACACAGAGATCACAGAGGGGAGGAAGATTTCAAATCTTGCCTCGTCCCTTCTCTGCGTCCTCTGTGCCCTCTGTGGTGAATAATTCTACCCTACAGCCAGCGCTTGCGGCGGCGGTAGTGTTTGACGTCGCGGAAGCTCTTGCGGCCCTCGCCGGAGATGCCGAGGTAGAACTCCTTCACGTCGTCGTTCTCGCGCAGCTTGGCAGCCTCACCTTCCAGCACCACACGCCCGTTTTCCAGGATGTAGCCGAAGGTGGCGTAGCGCAGGGCGACCATGGTGTTCTGTTCGGCCAGCAGGAAGGACACGCCTTCCTTGGTGTTCAGTTCACGCACGATCTCAAAGATTTCCTCGACCAACTGCGGGGCCAGGCCCATCGACGGCTCGTCAAGCAGGATGACCTTGGGGCGGCTCATCAGGGCGCGGCCGATGGCCACCATCTGCTGCTCGCCACCGGACGTGTAGCCGGCTTGGCTGGAGCGCCGCTCGCGCAGGCGGGGGAAGTAGTTGTAGACCATTTCCAGGTCCTGCTTGATGGCGGCATTGCCTTCCTTGCGGGTATAGGCGCCGGTCAGCAGGTTTTCCTCGACGGTCAGGTGTTCAAAGCAGTGGCGGCCTTCCATCACCTGCACGACGCCCATCTTGACGAGGTCGTTGGGGGTCAGTTTTTCGATGGACGCGCCGTTGTATTCGATGGAGCCCTTGGTGACTTCACCGCGCTCGGCGTTCAAAAGGTTGGAGATCGCCTTCAACGTGGTGGTCTTGCCAGCCCCGTTGGCGCCCAGCAGGGCCACGATGCCGCCCTCGGGAACCTCAAGCGAGACGCCCTTCAGCACCAGAATGACGTGGTCGTAGATGACCTCGATGTTGTTCACCCGAAGGATCGGTTCAGCGGCCTCGGCCTTGACGGCGGCATTGCCGACGGTGTGGAGCGCGGTCTGGCTCACGGCGGTATCTCCCGGTTCCTGATGCTCAGGATTTTTCTTGTCGAGGGGTAGTGGGGTCTTGTCGTGGGGTAGGGGCGCTGTGGATCAGGCGACAGCCTCCGGGGTGCCGAAGCACCCCGGAAGTCTGCCGAACCGGCCTTACTCCTTGGAGCAGTCGCGCGGCTCGATGCCCTTTTCCTTGGCGTACTGCATGGCCGACTCTTCGTACATGGCACGCAGGTAGCCGTCGCGGTCCGGCTTGATCCAGTCGGACACGGTGTCCCAACCAGTGCCGTTCCACTGGGTCATGATGACGTCGCCGCCACCCTCATGGTCGTTGCACGACACCTTGACCGGGTTGATCATGCCGGTCAGGCCGAGTTCCTTGAGGCGCTCGGGCGACAGGTCGATGTTCTCGATGCCCCACCGGATTTCCTCGCCGGTCAGCGGCTTCTTGCCGTACTTGTCCTGGGCGACCTTGATGCCTTCGGCGCTCAGCACGGCCGCGGCGATGCCACGGTTGTAGATGACCGACCCGATTTCCTCGGGCTTGCCCATGCCCTTGTTCTTGTCATAGACGTGGGTGCGGACGTCCTTCAGGACCGGGAAGTCCTTGCCCGGCAGGACGAACTGGGCGGCCTTGAAGCCCTTGGCGGCATCGCCGGCCGGAACGGTGTCAACCTCGGACCCGGACCACCACACGCCGATGAACTTGTCGGCCGGGAAACCAACCGCGGCGGCTTCCTTCATGGCGGTCGAGTTCATGACGCCCCAGCCCCACATCACGACATAGTCGGGACGAAGCTGACGGCCGATCTTCAGCCAGGTGGCCTTCTGCTCCAGGCCCGGATGCGGCACCGGGAACAGGTCGAGCTGGAAGCCTTCCTTGACGGCCAGGGCCTCCAGGGTCTTGATCGGCTCCTTGCCGTAGGCGGAGTCGTGGTAGACCAGGGCGATCTTCTTGCCCTTCAGGCTGCCGCCCTCTTCGGCCTTGATGTACTGGGTGATGGCGTCGGCGCCGGCCCAGTAGGTCACCGGCAGGGTGAAGACCCACGGGAACACCGAACCGATGGTGGCGTCAGCGCGGCCCAGGCCCGAGGTGATCATCGGGATCTTGTCCGACCGCAGACGGTCGAGCAGGGCGTAGGTGATGCCGGTCGACAGGGGCTGGAACACGGACGCGCCGGTCGGGCCCTTGTTCTTCATGCGCTCGTAGCACTCCACGCCCTTGTCGTTGTTGTAGGCCGTGTCGCACTCTTCGTACAGGATCGGCACGCCGCCGATGCCACCGTCACGTTCGTTGAGCATCGCGAAATAGTCGCCGTACCCGTCCGCCCACGGAATACCGCCGGGAGCGTAGGGACCGGAACGGTACACCGTGCCGGGCACATACTGGCCGCCTTCCTGCGCGACGGCGGGAACCGAAATCAGCGCGGTCGCCCCGATGGCGGCGCTGACAGCGGCCAGAGTGATCTTCTTGAGCAACATTCTTGGGTCCTCCCATGGACGTTTACTTGGCAACCAGTTCACAGTCCGGGCGGTGGTCCGCCTCTTGTGGATTCTGTTCGTGTCCCCCGGTGTCCTTCACCTTAATACGGGAAGGGCCACAGGCGGAGCTTCTCCTTACCAATCTGCCACAAACGGGCCAGCCCGTGCGGCTCGACGATCAGGAAGAAGATAATGAGGGCACCGAAGACCATGACTTCCATGTGGGAAATGATGTCCACGGGAATGTTCAGGCCCAGCATGTGCGGGGCGTTGGTCAGGAACACCGGCAGCAGGATGATGAAGCCCGCACCCAGGAACGACCCCAGGATGGACCCCAGACCACCGATGATGATCATGAACAGGATGCGGAACGACACATCGATGTTGAACGCCAGCGGCTCGACCGACCCGGTGTAGATGAACGCCCAGGCCGCACCCGCGATGCCGCAGTAGAACGAGCTGATGGCAAAGGCGGCCAGCTTGGTCTGCAACGGGCGGATGCCGATGATTTCGGCCGCGATGTCCATGTCGCGCACGGCCATCCAGGCCCGCCCGATGTGGCCGCGCACCATGTTCTTGGCTGCCAGGGCGAGCAATGTCACCAATACCAGCAGGAAGAAGTACTTGGCGGTGTGGCTGGCCTCGGTTCCGGTGACGAAGACCCCGAAAATGCTCATCGGCGGGGCCGAGATCACGCCCGAGGACGAGTAGTTGGTGAACCACGGCACCTTGTTGAACAGCCACAGCAGGAAGAACTGCGCGGCCAGGGTCGCCACCGCAAGGTAGAACCCCTTGATGCGCAAGCTGGGGATGCCGAACAGGATACCGACCAGCGCGGTGATGAGGCCGGCGAGAATGAACACGAAGATGATGTTCAGGTCCGGGAAGCTAGTCGCCAGCTTGTAGGCGGCGAACGCCCCGGTGGCCATGAACCCGCCGGTGCCCAGCGACAACTGCCCGGCGTACCCGGTCAGCAGGTTGAGGCCGATGGCCGCGACGCTGAGTACCAGGAACGGAATGAAGATGGTCTGCGTCAGATAGTCGCCTGCAAACATCGGGATCGCGATGAAGGCAACCGCCATGGTGACGAAGAAGCCGATACGGTCCTGCAAGATCGGGAAGATCTGCTGGTCGGCCGAATAGGTGGTCTTGAACTGACCTGCCTCACGGTAGAGCATTGTTCTTCCCTCTCTTACACGCGCTCGATGATCTTTTCGCCGAACAGGCCCTGCGGCCGGAACAGCAGGAAGGCCAGGGCGAGCATGTAGGCGAACCAGTCTTCAATGCCGCCGCCGATGGCCGGGGCCCAGAACACTTCGGCCAGCTTTTCGCCCGCACCGATGATCAGGCCGCCGATGATGGCGCCGGGAATGGAGGTGAAGCCGCCCAGGATGAGCACCGGCAGCGCCTTCAGCGCGACCATGGCCAGACTGAACTGCACGCCCAGCTTGGCGCCCCACATGATGCCGGCGACCAGGCCGACCAGGCCGGCGACGGTCCACACGATGGCCCAGATGGTCTTCAGCGGGATGCCGACCGACAGCGCCGCCTGATGGTCGTCGGCCACCGCGCGCAGGGCGCGGCCGACGCGGGTCTTCTGGAAGAACACGGCCAGGGCGGCGACCAGCGTCCCGGCGACCACGGCGGCCACCATGTCGAACTGGTTGATCAGCACGCCGCCGAATTCCATCGGATTGTTGGGAATGCCCAGGTCCAGCACCCGCACCGAACTGCCCCAGATAGTCTGGCCGAAGCCGTCGAGGAAGTAGGTGATGCCGATGGTGGCCATGAACAGGATGATGTGCGGCTGGTTGACCAGCGGGCGCAGCACAACGCGTTCAATGGTCATCGCCAGCAGCACCATGACGCCGATGGTCAGCAGCAGCGCGATGTACCACGGCAGCCCGGTGTCGATGAACCCGGCAAAGAACAGCGCGGCGAACAGCACCATGGCGCCCTGGGCGAAGTTGAACACGCCTGACGCCTTGAAGATCAGCACGAAGCCCAAGGCCACGAGCGAATACATGACACCCGACAGCAGACCGCCGATCAGCACCTCAAGGGCAAAGATCGGATAGGTGAAGATCTGCACCAAGGGGTCGATCAGCAAATTGTAAAGAAAGTCCATCGGACCCGCTCCCTCCCTGGGGATTTATTCGTTTATTGCGAGCGGTTCAGTGGCTGACGCCTAATGACCAACACCAAGATAGGCGTCGATCACTTCCTGGTTGGCGCGCACCGCGTCGGGGGTGCCGTCGGCCAGCTTGCGGCCGTAGTCCAGCACCACGACGCGGTCGGAGATATCCATCACCACGCCCATGTCATGCTCGATCAGCACCATGGTGGTGCCGAATTCGTTGTTCACGTCCAGGATGAAGCGGCACATGTCCTCCTTCTCCTCGACGTTCATGCCGGCCATCGGCTCGTCGAGCAGCAGGATGTCGGGCTGCGCGGCCAGGGCGCGGCCCAATTCGACGCGCTTCTGCATGCCATAGGGCAGGCGCCCCACGGGCGTCTTGCGCACCGCCTCGATCTCCAGGAAGTCGATGATGTGCTCGCAGAACTTGCGATGCTCCATCTCCTCCTTCCTGGCCGGGCCGAAGTACAGGGCCTGGGCCAGAATGTTGGACTTCATCATGGTGTTGCGGCCGGTCATGATGTTGTCCAGCGCGCTCATGCCCTTGAACAGGGCGATGTTCTGGAACGTGCGCGCGATGCCCCGGCGCGCGGCCTCGTGCGGCCGCATGCTTTTGCGCTCCACCCCCTTGTGGATGATCTTGCCTTCCTGGGGATGGTAGAACCCGTTGATGACGTTGAGCATCGAGCTTTTGCCGGCCCCGTTGGGACCGATGATGGCCAGGATCTCGTGCTCGCGGACCTCGAAGCTGATGTTGGTCAGCGCGCGCACGCCGCCGAAACTGAGCGAAATGTTCTGCACGCTGAGCACCACGTCGCCGATGCTGCGGGCGTGGGCGGCGACGGACGCCTGGTTGATGTCGGTGAGGTCAGCCACTACGGACATGACGGGACTCCTGTCGAAACGGACTGCTGGATGCAAGGCCCTCTGAATGCGGGGGCGAGTGGCGAAACGGGCGAACGCCGCCCGTCAGCTTGCCTTGCGCAGCGGTTCATCCACCTTGTGGACCTTGGCGTCGCGGATGCGCAGGTCGGCCGAGACCGTGCCCTTGCGGCCGTCCTCGAAGGTCACTTCGGTCGACACATAGACGCTGTCGCGGCCGTCGTAGAGGGCTTCGATCTGGTCGGCGTAGCGTTCCGCGATGAACCGGCGGCGCACCTTGCGGGTCCGGGTCAATTCACCGTCATCGGCATCCAGTTCCTTGTGCAGGATGAGGAAGCGGTGGATCTGGCAGGACGACAGCATGGGGTGGACGGCCAAGTCATCGTTGACCGTGTTCACGCAGTCCAGCAGCAGGTCATAGACCTCCGGCCGGGCGGCCAGATCCTGGAACCCGGAGTAGGCCAGGCCCTTGCGTTCGGCCCAGTTGCCCACCGCCTCGATGTCGATGTTGATAAAGACGGTCACGGCGTCGCGCTTGTCGCCAAACGCCACCGCCTCTTTGACGTAGGGGAAGAACTTGAGCTTGTTCTCCACGTACTTGGGCGGGAACATGGCCCCGTTGTTGAGGTGCCCGACGTCCTTGGCGCGGTCGATGATCTTGAGGTGGCCGTTGTCATCAAAGATGCCGGCGTCACCGGTGTGCACCCAGCCGTCCGCGGTCTTCTCGTCGGCCGTCTTCTGCGGTTCCTTGAAGTAGGCCTGGAACACGCCGGGGCTCTTGAACTGCACCTCGCCATTGTCGGCCAGACGAATTTCCACGTCGGGCGCCGGCTTGCCGACGGTGTCGGCATAGACCTCGCCGTTCGGCTGCACGCAGATGAACACCGACGCCTCGGTCGAGCCGTAGATTTGTTTGATGTTCATGCCGAGCGAGCGGTAGAACGAGAATATCTCCGGCCCGATGGCCTCGCCGGCGGTGTAGGCCAGGCGAATGCGCGAGAAGCCCAGGACGTTCTTGAGCGGCGCGTAGACCATCATGTTGCCGATCGCGTACTTCAGGCGGTCCATGCCCGACACCGGCTTGCCGTCGAGGATGCGGGTGCCGACGCGCTTGGCGACGTCCATGAAGTAGCTGAACATCTTGCGCTTCCACGATGCCGCATCTTCCATGCGGATCATCACGGTGGTCAGGATGTTTTCATAGATGCGCGGCGGGGCAAAGAAGTAGGTCGGCCCCAGCTCGCGCATGTCGGTCAGCACCGTCTCACTGCTTTCGGCGCAGTTGACGGTGAAGCCGCACACATAGGCCTGGCCCATGGAGAAGATGTTGTCGCCAACCCACGCCATCGGCAGGTAGGCCAGGACATCCTCGTCCGGCCCCAGACCTTCCATAACGGCGTTGTTGCGAGCGGTAATCAGGATGTTGTCGAACGACAGCATCACGCCTTTGGGCTGCCCGGTGGTGCCCGAGGTGTAGAGCATCACCCCAAGGTCGGAGCCCTTGCCCTTGGCAATCTCGGCATCCAGGAAGCCGGGCTTTTCCTTCATGAAGGCACGGCCGGTGTCCTGCACCTTTTCATAGGAGTGCAGGAAATCCATGGTGTAGTCCCGCAGACCGCGCGGATCCTTGTAGATCAGCGTCTTCAGGGCCGGGCAGTCGGGCATGATTTCCGATAGCTTGTCGACCTGCTCCTGGTTTTCCACCACGGCAAATTTCACTTCGGCGTGTTGCAGGACGAAGGCCATCTCCTTGGCCACCGAGTCCTGGTAGACCGGGATCGGCGTGCCGCCGAGGGTCTGCGCGGCCGCCATCGCCCAATAGAGCTGCGGCCGGTTGTCGCCGACAATGGCCAGCGTGTCCCCCCGCTCGAAGCCGAGCGCCGACAGACCGGCGGCGAACGCCATGATCTCGTCGTGCACCTGGCTCCACGACCACGTCTGCCAGATGCCGTAGTCCTTCTCGCGCATGGCGGGATGGTTCGGCCGGACCTGGGCGTGGTGCTTGAGCAGTTTGGGGAGGGTGTCCATGTCCCGCGTGGTGGTCAGGGGGCCAGCCATCAGCAGCTCTCCCCGACAAACGTGGACGCGGTGGACTGGAACCCAGTGGAATGGGAAGCAGCAGAATGGGGAGTGCTCTCCCGGCGTCCGGACACACTTCGGGTGTCGATCATGGACGTCTCCTTGGCCATCGTTTCGTCTCCCTGTGCCCCCCGGTTGAACCGGCGGACTGACGGTTGCGCGTCTTTGTGACGCGGTCTGCTTGTCACGCCTTGGTGGCGCTTGGTCTGTTTCGCCCTGTTTTGAGGGCTTCTAAAGCGCTGCAGTGCAAGGCAACTGCAAATTTGCATACACGATAGGCGCTCTTTGTATCACCTAAAACCAAAATCGACCGGGGGTCAAGCATGCTTGGCAAGATGCCGGGAAACGCTTCCGAAGGTCCGATTGGAACGGTCGAGCGTGGGCATGAAAAACCGGGCCGCGATCCCCTGGTAGGGACACTGTACGGCCCGGCTGCACTCATTAACAGAAAAATTGTATACGAAAAAAGTTAGGGGCTTATCCGTTGATATCCACCACAACGCGGCCGCGAACACCGCCCTTGAGGATTTCGCCCGCAATGCGCGGCAGGTCCTCCAAGGTGGCCGGCACGACCATCGCTTCCAGGGTGTCCATCGGCAGGTCCTGCACGATGCGCGCCCAGGCGGCGGCGCGGCGCGGCGGCGGGCAGAACACCGAATCGATGCCCAACAGGTTGCAGCCCCGGATGATGAACGGGATGACGGTGGTTTCAAGCTTGCTCGACCCGGCCAGACCGACCGCCGCCACGCTGTGCCCGGCCTTGGTCTGGGCCAGGGCGCGGGCCAGGATGGTGCCGCCCACCGAATCGATGACACCCGCCCAACGCTCCGATTCGAGCGGCCGCTTGGACGGCTCGTTCAGGTCCGCGCGGTCGAGGATGGTGGTCGCGCCCAGGCCCTTGAGATAGGCGTGCTCGCTTTGCTTGCCGGTCAGCGCGGCGACCTGATAGCCCAGCTTGGCCAGCACCGCAACGGCGACCGACCCCACGCCGCCGGTCGCGCCGGTGACCAGCACCTCGCCATCGCCGGGCTTGAGGCCATGGTCCTCCAGCGCCATCACGGCGAGCATGGCGGTGAAGCCCGCCGTGCCTACGGCCATGGCGGCACGCGGGGTCAGGCCGTCGGGCAGCTTGACCAGCCAATCGCCCTTGACGCGGGCCTTCTGGGCATAACCGCCCCAGTGGACCTCGCCGACCCGCCAGCCGGTCAGGACCACCGTGTCGCCCGGCTTGAAATCAGGGTTGTCCGACGCCTCCACGGTGCCGGCGAAATCGACGCCGGGGACGTGGGGGTAGGTCTTGACCAGCCCGCCCAGGCCGTTCAGCACCAACCCGTCCTTGTAGTTCACCGTCGAGTAGTCCACCGCCACCGTCACGTCGCCGGCAGGCAGGCGGGCCTCGTCCACATCCTGGATAGTTGCGGAAACCTGATCGTCGGTCTTGTCCACCACCATGGCCTTGAACATGCGGTTCTCCCGTTTTGGCTGAGTCTGTTGAGGGGTATCGAAAACCCGATTGACCTATTTGTCAAACAAATATACTTAATATCTAAAGCACCCCAGGTTGGAACACCGCACATGTCCGTAACGTTCGACGGCGTCGTCACCGAAAGCCTCGCCAAGCAGATCGCCGAACAGATCCGCGAGGCCATTCTCGACGGCCGCCTCAAGGTGGACGAACGCCTGCCGACCGAAATGGATCTGGCCGAGCGGTTCGAAGTGTCCCGCCCCACCGTGCGCGAGGCCCTGAAACGCCTTGCTGCCCAGAACCTCATCCGGTCGCGGCGCGGGCCGACCGGCGGCACCTTCGTCAACCGGCCGAGCATCGCCGACGCTAGCCGCGCCCTGACCGAATCAGCCACCTTGCTGGTATCCCTGGGCGAGTTCAGCCTGACCGACATCGCCGAGGCGCGCGACGCCCTGCAACGCTCCTGCGCCCGGCTGGCCGCCACACGCCGCACCCCCGACCACCTGGGCCGCATGGCCGCCGAGATCGCCGTGCAGCGCGATCCGGCGCTGAGTGGCGAAGCGTTCTGCGCCTCGGACGTGCGGTTCCACCGCGCCCTGGTCGATGCCGCCAGAAACCCTGTGCTGGGCTTCGTCATGGGGTCGGTGATCGAGGCCTTGCAACCGGCGTCGAACATGGTCATCGACCGCTTCCGCGACCGCACCCAGGCCGCCGACCAGCACCAAAAGCTTCTGGATGCCGTGACGGCGGGCAACCCCGACGCCGCCGAGGACGCCGTGGCCGCCCTCATCGCCACCCTCAAGGCGCAGTACGCGAGGGCACAAGATGCTTGGGAGTCGCGCCATGGCTGACCGCGCCGCCCTGCCCCTGGAAGGCCTGCTGACCGGTAGGCGCCTGACCGTTTCCGCCAGCCTCATCGCCCTCATCGCCCTGGCCTGGGTCTATCTGGCCGCCACCATGGGCGGTGCCGCGTGGGTCGACCGGGTGGCCGACATCTGCCGGGTGGATGCCGGGCAGCCGTGGGGGCTGGGCGACGTGGGGATGCTGCTGGTCATGTGGCTGGTCATGAGCATCGCCATGATGCTGCCGACCGCCGCGCCGATGATCCTGACCTTCGCCGATATTTCCGCCACCAAGCTGGACGGCCGCGCCCTGCTCGCCCGCGTCGGCGTGTTCGCCAGCGGCTATCTGGCGGTGTGGGGTGGCTATGCGGTGGCCGCCACCGGCCTGCAATGGGCCCTGCGCGAAGGCGCCCAGGCGGTGCCCGAACTCAGCGCCGCCCACCCGTGGATGGCCGGCGGCCTGCTGATCGCGGCCGGACTGTACCAGTTCACGCCGCTCAAGGACCTGTGCCTCAGTCAGTGCCGCAACCCGATGACGTGGTTCATGGGAAACTGGCGGAACGGCGCGAAAGGAGCCTGGCGCATGGGCCTCGGCCACGGCGCGTGGTGCCTGGGCTGCTGCTGGGCGCTGATGCTGGTGATGATTACGGCCGGCGCGATGAATCTGGCGTGGATGGCGGTGCTGGCCGCCCTCATGCTGGCCGAAAAAGTCCTCCCCCACCCGGTCCTGGTCGGCCGCGCGGCGGGGGTCATCCTGACCGGCTGGGGGCTTGCCCTGCTGACGGTGTGAGGAAAGGAAGAGGGATTTACCACAGAGGACACAGAGAGCGCAGAGAAGAAAATACAAGAAAATAAAACCTTACTTCTTTTCTCTGCGCTCTCTGTGTCCTCTATGGTTAACAAAATTTAATAACGGGAGGGAATTCCATGGCTGAAAACTGGAAGATCAACGGGGAACTTGTCCTCAACTGTAACTGCAACGTCTTTTGCCCCTGCGTTATCAGCCTGGGCAAACACGCCCCGAGCGAGGGCTATTGCCACGGCTGGGGCGCTATCGCCATCACCGAGGGGCACTTTGGCGACGAACGCCTGGACGGCCTGAACGTCGGCATCCTGCTCGACATCCCCGGCAAGATGGCGAACGGCAACTGGACCGCAGCACTTTATGTGGACGAACGGGCTTCCGACGCCGCGCTGGCCGGGCTGGAACAGATTTTCTCCGGGCAGGCCGGCGGCACCACGGGGCTGTTCTCCATGCTGGTGTCCACCTACCTGGGCACCAAGCGCGCACCCGTCACCATCGAGCACGACGGCAAGACCCGCCACGTCACCATCGGCCCCAAGATCCTCCAGGCCAGCGTCGCCCCGGTGCCCGGCGCGTCCAAGGACGACGATCTGGTCATCACCAACACACAGTACTGGATGGGGCCGGACGTCACGGTCGCCAACGCGTCGAAGGCCAAGTTCCGCGACTTCGGCCGGGTGTGGGACCTGTCCGGCAAGAGCGCCGAGATCGTCCCCATCGCGTGGTCGGGGCCGTAATGGCAATCCGCTGACGCGGACGTGCTCCCGCCCGAACCCGGCTGGAGCACGCTCCAGACCTCTTTGCTTTCTTTGAAGAAACAAGAGGGGTTCGGGGTTCCCCCGAGCAGGCCAAGAGACGTGGAGGTGGCGGCAGCCCGCCTTCTCCCGGCGAAGTGATGCAGGGGACTGGGGGCGGGCTTCACCCGGACATGCCCCACCGGGGAAGCCCCCTCCTCGCCGTGCCGCGCGGCCGCAAGAGATCAGCCGTTGGCGCGGACGCCGAAACGGCCTTCGTGCAGGGCCCTGGCGATGGCCGCGTTGAAGGCGGGGATGTCGCCGGGATTGCGGCTGGTAATGATGCCTTCATCCTCGACCACTTCCTGGTCATGCCAATGTGCGCCGGCGTTGGTGATGTCCGTCTGCAAGGACGGCCACGACGTCATGTTGAGGCCCTTGACGACACCGGCCTCGATCAGCATCCACGGCCCATGGCAGATGGCCGCCACCGGACGTCCGGTTTCGTAGAAATCCTGAACGAAGGCCACCGCCTCGGGCACCAAACGCAGCTTGTCGGGGTTGATCTGGCCGCCCGGCAGGATGAGGGCGTCGTAGCTGTCGAACGTCACCGAATCGAGCGTCTTGTCGACCGACACGTCGCTCCCCCAGTCGGTATGGCGCCAAGCACGAATGGTGCCGCCTTTGGGGCTGACCACATGCACCTCGGCCCCCAGGGCGCGCAGTTCGTCGCGGGGTTTGATGAGTTCGTCTTCCTCAAAACCGTCGGTGGCGAGAATGGCGATGGTCTTGCCGTCGAGTTCGGCCATGGCTGGTCTCCTGTTGAGGGGATGCACCCCACGAACGCGACGGAGGCCATGCCAGTTCTGTCAGACCACGGCGTTCCCCATCGCCCGGATTTCGGCCACCTTGGCTGTGACGGCCGTCCAGTCGTCGTGCGCGGCGATGGGCGCCCACAGGGCTTCGACTTCTTCGATGAGCAGGCCGCTAGGTGCCCCGGCAAAGTAGTCGTGGCCAAGATCGACGCCGGGCCGGGGGGCGCGGGCCAACAAAGCATCGCGCACCGGCTGAAACGCGGCGCTGGCGTAGTGGGCGGCGTGGGGGCTGGCGCTAGCGCGCTCGACCGAGGCTGGGCCGCCGAACCAGTCGAAGAACGGGCGGTCAAAGGGGATCTGCGTGTCTTCGAGGAACCCGAACAATGCCCCGGCCAGTCGGTTGTCCTCCTCTACCGTGCCGCGCACCACGCCCAGGCGGCGGGTCACCGCCTCGGCCAGGGCGTCGGAAAAGGCGGCCGGGAAGGTATCCAGCGCGGCAACCAAGCGGTCCTGGTTGCACAGCGGCAGCAACGTCTCGGCCAGACGGGTCAGGTTCCACATCAGCGTTTCGGGCTGACGGCCGTAGGCGTACAGCCCGGCGTGGTCAAAGTAAGCCGCCGTGAAGCGCGGGTCATAGGTCGGCAGGAAGCGCCACGGGCCGTAGTCAAAGCTCTCGCCGGTGACCAGGATGTTGTCGGTGTTGAGCACCCCGTGCACAAAACCCGCCGCCATCCACTGCGCCGTGGTGCGTGCGGTGTTCGCCACCACCTGACGCAGAAAGGCGGCCACGCGGTCCAGGCCGTCCGTGATCGCATCAACCTCGGGCATGTGCACGGCGGCGACGTGGTCAAGCAGCGTGCGCAGGGCGTCAGGGTCCTGCAAGGCGGCCTGACGCTGGAAACTACCCAGGCGGATGTGACTGTGGTTCAGGCGCACCAGCACGGCCGACCGCGTGGGCGAGGGTTCGTCGCCGCGATAGAGGCTCTCGCCAGTCTCGACGATGGAGAAGGTCTTGGAGGTGTTGACCCCACGGGCCTCCAGCATTTCTGTTGCCAGCACCTCGCGCACCGCGCCCTTGAGGGTCAGGCGGCCGTCGCCCTGGCGGGAATAGGGCGTCTGCCCGCTGCCCTTGGTGCCGAGGTCGAGCAGCCGCCCGGCCGGGTCGCCATCCTCGTGCATCTGGGCGAACAGAAAGCCGCGCCCGTCGCCAAGGTTCGGATTATAGGACCGGAACTGGTGGCCGTGATATCGTAGGGCCAGAGGGTGTTCGAGGTTGCCGGGCAACGGCTCGAACTGCGCGAAGTGGGCCAGCCACTCGGCATCGCTCAGCCTGTCGAGCCCCACCCGCGCCGCCCAGCGGTCGTTGCGGAAGCGCAAGATATGTTTGGGAAACTCGGCCGGGCGCACCACATCAAAAAAGCGGTCGCCGAGTGCGAGATGGTGGGGATTGGGGAGGTAACGGGGGGTCAAGGGCATATCCCGCAGATGGGTCCGCACCCGGCGTCGGTCAAGGCACCACACGAGGCTTGCACCATCGACGCGAACGGGGCATCAAATGTCTCTACTCAGGTAATGAAGGGCTCCCGCGGCATGGCGTTCGACATTCGATCGCTACTGGTTGCCACCGCGCTGGTCTGCGCGGTCTGCGCGGCCGCGCGGTTCCTGCTGTGGCGCATGCATCCGGCCATGCCGGGGCTGCTGCATTGGGCGTGGGCCGGCGTGGTCGCCACCGGCGGGTTGTTGTTGATCGCCTTCCACGAACAGCTTCCCGAAATCCTGTCGTTGTCGGCCGGGCAGGTTCTTGTCGCGATTGCGCTTGCCGTCGCCTGGGACGGCTTCCGGCGATTCCTGGGCCGCCCGCCCGTGACCCTGGCGAGGTTGGGTGGACTGGTGGCGGGTGTGGTCGTCCTGGTCGCCCTGGCGCATGGTGCACAGTCGGTACCGATGCGCTCCCTGGTCAACGCCGCGATCATGGTCCTGCTGTCAGGCGCCATCACCTGGGAGATATTCCGGGTCACCGCAGGCCGCACGTTGGCCCTGCGCGCCACCGGCGTGATTTACGGCCTCAACACTGTTTTCTTTGTCGTGCGCGGCGTCTCCTCGCTCACCGACACTGCCGAGGCGGTGCCCCTGGTGTCGGCCGGCTTCTACGCCTTTACCCTACTGTGGGGATTGTGCGTGATGCTGGGCGTGACGCTGGGCATGGTGCTGATGGCCAGCGAGCGGTTGCAGGACGAACTGGACCACCAGATCAGCCGCGACCCGTTGACCGGCACGCTCAACCGCCGGGCCTTCGCCTCTCTGGCCGAGCGCGAGGTGGCGCGCACCCGGCGGAGCGGCCAGCCGCTGGCCCTGCTAATGATGGACCTCGACCATTTCAAGCAGATCAACGACCGCCTGGGCCATGCCGCCGGGGATCACTATCTGCAATTGTTCGTGTCGGTGGCCGCCAATGCCTTGCGGGCCGAGGATCTGTTGTGCCGGTTCGGCGGCGAGGAGTTCGTCGCCCTGCTGCCCAACACCTCGGCCGATGCCGCCCTGGTGGTGGCCAACCGCCTGCGCACCGCCTTTGCCGAGGCCGCCGGACCTGCCCCGGCAACCCTGCCGACCTGCGTCACGGTCAGCATCGGTATCAGCGAGATGAAAACGACCGAACCCCTGGAGAACATGCTGCGGCGGGCCGACCATGCGATGTATCAGGCCAAGCACAATGGCCGCAACCGCTGCGAGGTTGCCGCCGCCCTCGTGCCCGTGCCGTCATAAGGTTTCAAAGAATGAGCCCCCAGCCCCCGCTGCGTCGCGCCCAGATCCTCGACGCCTTGCGCCGCATGGCGCCCGGCATCCCCCGTTTCGACCTGGAGGCGGCGGCCGATCACGGGGTGGACTCGCCCGGCCTGCGCCGTGCCGCACCCGAGACGGCGGCGTGGCTGTCGCTGGTCGCCTACGTCCGCCATGTCCACACGGACTATGACACCCTTCTGGAGGACGGTTACGATACCGAGTCGGCGCGATTCTTCGTGCTCGACGCCATCAACGCGGTGCTTGGTGACTGGGACTGCCGGCGCACGGTCAGCGGCGAGGACCCCGACCCGGACGATGCCTGACGTGAACCGCAGCGGCCGTCCGCCGTTGGTGGGGAAACACCCCCAGCAACGGAGGACTTGTCCATGACCACCCTGCGCACCACGCTTGCCGCCGCCAGTGCCCTGGCCGTTCTTGCTGCCGGGCCGGCGTTTTCCCAAGAGCAACAGGATGCGGCCGCCACCGTCCATGAGCGGCTTGCCACCCTGGTCGCCCCGCCAGAGGGCGTCGGCGGGCCGGTGCTTGGCATGGCGCGGATCCTGAACCGCGACGGCCTGCAGGTCGGCGCCGCCAGTTTCCAGGCCGCTCCCAACGGCACCCTGGTGCGCATGGCCTTTACCGGCGTCGCGCCGGGGCCGAAGGGTATCCACGTCCACGAAACCGGCACCTGCGAGGGGGACTTCAAGGCGGCCGGCGGTCACTTCAGCGCCGCCGGCGGCGACCACGGGTTCTGGCACGAGAACGGCCCGCACGCCGGCGACCTGCCCAATGTCTACATCCCCGAGGGCGGTGAAACGACGGTGGCCTATTTCAACGAACGCCTGCGCCTGGACGAAACCCTGTTCGATGCCGACGGCGCGGCCATGGTCCTGCACGCCAAGGCCGACGACTACCGCAGCCAGCCAGCCGGGGAGTCCGGCGACCGCATCGCCTGCGGCGTGATCGAACCGCTAAGCCCCCAGGCGGCTGAACAGCCGACCGACCAAACGCCTCCGGTCAGGGCAGAATAAGGCTGCCATCAACCGCCAGTGCCGGCTCGGGCAGCCAGGAGATTTCCCACGGGTGGCCGTCGGGGTCGGCGAAGTACCCGGTGGTGCCGCCCCACGGCATGTCCGTCGCCGGCTTGAGGAGCGTCGCCCCAGCGGCAACCACCTCCTCCAGGCCGGCGGCCACGCCGTCGCGGGTCGGCACGTTGATCGCCAGGGTGATGCCGCCGGGGCGCGGGGCCTCCATGCCGGTGTCGGCGGCCAGCGCCGCCGCTCCATACAACGCGACCACCATGCACCCGGTCTGGAAAAAGGCGATCTGCGGGTTGCTCCAGGCATGAGCCACCCAGCCCAGCCGTTCATAAAAGGCCCGCGCCGCCGCCACATCCGCGACGGCCAGGGTGACAAGGGAAACACGTTGGTCCATGGCATGGCCTCCTAAGTGACAGAATGCCACTTTAGGGCGACTCGACCCCTTTGAGCAGCATTCTTTCACCGACTGGCGGACTTCCAGCCAAGACAATGGCGTCACAGGACCGAGGTTGCCCGCGTCACTCCGTACAGCGCCCCCAGCATGACGGCGTTGAACACCCCATGCAGCACGATGGACGGCCACAATGACCGCGTGCGCTCATAGACCATGGCCAGAACCACGCCTTGCACCGCCAGGGCCGGAACAAGCTGGGGGATGCCGTGCACGGCGCCGAACACCAGGGCGCTCAACACGATCCCTGCGGCCGGGCTGAGAAAGCGCCGCAGCCAGCCGTACAGCACGCCGCGAAAGACGATCTCCTCGACCACCGGCGCCACGCCAGCGGCCAGGACCAGCATCCCGACCATGGCCGGCACCGACAGGGCGGTCGGCGCCAGGACCTCGATCTGCGGATTCTCGAACGGGCCGTCCGTCAGGCTGGTGACCAGCGCATTGACCAGCCCGGCCAACGGAACGGTCAGCAGGCCCAGCACCACCCCCCACCCCAGGTGCCGCCCCGAGGCCGCCCGCAGGCCGAGATCCGCCCACGCCACGCCGCGCAGCCGCACCATCACGACCCACACCGCCACAATCGGCGCCAGGGCCGCCAGCAGCATCAGGCCGACCAGCCCCAGCGGCGTCACCGTCACCGCGCCGACCATCAGGCGGGCGGCGTACAGCACCGCTGCGGTCAGGGCAACCACGGCCAGCAGATCCCACACGCGAACCGGGGCGGCGGTGGAGGAAAAAGATTGCACTGTCAGGGTCATCTCCCACGGGAAGGGTCTGGTATCCGGCGGGGCCGGCAGCATAAGATGGTTGCTTCGGTAACCGTCCGCTCCTCAGGAATCCTTTTCGCATGTCCGTTCCGCCCGATGCCCGGTCCCTCAACCGGCCCGATCCCCGTTCGCTGCCCGTCGCGGTTCTGCTGACCGCCCTGGTCGCGTTCGGGCCGATTTCCACCGACATGTACCTGCCGTCGCTGCCCGACATGACGCGGGCGTTCGACACCACGGTATCGCACGTTCAGTTGACGCTGTCGGTGTTCATTGCCGGGTTCGCCTGCGGGATGCTGGTCTATGGGCCGCTGTCCGACCGCTTTGGGCGCCGCCCGGTGCTGCTGGGCGGGGTGGCGCTGTACATGCTGGCCTCGGTCGCCTGCCTGTTCGCGCCGACCATCGAGGCGCTGATCGTGTCGCGCTTCGTGCAGGCCATCGGGGCCTGTGCCGGGCCGGTGCTGGCCCGCGCCGTGGTGCGCGATGTCTACACCCGCGAGGAAGGGGCGCGGATGCTGTCCTACATGGCCTCGGCCATGGCCCTGGCCCCGGCCGTCGGGCCGATCCTGGGCGGTTGGCTGCATGCGACGCTGGGCTGGCGGTCCAACTTCGGCGCCCTGACGCTGTTCGGCGTGGCGGTGCTGGCGGCAACGTGGTGGATGCTGCGCGAGACCAACACCCGCCGCGATCCCCTGGCGCTGAAGCCGTCGCGGATGCTGCGCAACTATGCCTCGCTGTTCGCCTCGCGCGTGTTCATGGGCTACACCCTGACCGTGGGCTTTGCGTTCGGCGGGCTGTTCAGCTTCATTTCGGGCAGTTCGTTCGTGGTCATCGACGTGCTGGGCGTCGCACCGTCCAACTTCGGCTATGTGTTCGCCGCCGTGGTGGTGGGCTACATGAGCGGCGCGTTCTCGTCGGCCAAGCTGACCATGAAGCTGGGCATCGAGCGGGTCCTTTTGATCGGCACCGCCCTGGCCACCGCCGCCGGGGGTATCGTCGCGGCCCTGGCCCTGTCTGGCATCCAGGAGGTGGCGGCCATCGTCGCCCCGATGATCGTCTATTTCTTCGCCTGCGCGCTGATCATCCCCAACGGCACGGCCGGGGCCATCGGGCCATTCCCCAGCAAGGCGGGCACCGTGTCGGCCCTGCTCGGCTTCTTGCAGATGAGCCTGGGTGCCACCGCCGGCGGGCTGGTCGGTTTGTTCCATAACGGCACCACGGTGCCGATGACCGTGACCATCGCCCTGATGGGCGCCGCGTCGCTGGCCGCCTATGCCTTCATCGTGCGGGGCGCGGTAGAGGTCCCGGAGGAAGCCTCTTAGGTATCCGGCGCGGCGAGTCGCTGATAAGCCAACGCCACGCGGCGCTGGTGGCTGTGCAGGATGGTGCGCAGGCGGGTTTCCTGACGGTGCAGGAGGGGCGCCACAGCCAAAGCCAGGGCGCCGAGCAGGACAATGGCGGTGGGGCCAACCAATAGGCTGAGCGTCTGGTCCATTTCTCTGCTCCTAAAAAACATTCCGAACCATACTGTTACGGGATGTTCTTTAAGCATCGGTTAAGGCGCTGCCCGCAGCCGGACGGAACAAGGCGCGCGAAACGATACTCATGCTGGACGCGCCTTGGAAAACTGTTTTAGATAAGCCCTATGGATGAGGAAGATAAGACTGGTGTGTTAGGCTGTACGGCGGCGTTGCTGGTTATCGGCGCGTCGATTGGCGGCGTCGTGTGGTTCATCAACCGCGACGTCGGCCCCGAGCCCGAAACCCAGGCGGCAGCCACGCCTGCGGCCGAGGCACCGCGCAGCACCCCGATCACGCGCGTTTCGCCGGTACGCGAAAAGACCGTGGTGGCCAAGGCCGCGCCGATCGTCCCGTTGGCCCGCAAGATCGTCGTCGGCGAAACAGCGGACGCCTCTCCGCCGGCAGCGGTAACGGTCAGCGCCGCCGTCCAGGATCTCGGTCAGGTGACCGACCAGGGGCCGCCACCGGGCGCCGTCCAGGTCGTCGCCACCGTGCTGGAGGCCGAGCAACTCTGCTACCATGGCCGCGTGGCACGCCGGGCGCCCAGCCTATTCGACCCGAACGGCTTTGCGATCACCTACGGAGCCGACACCTTCAACACCGGCAATCCCAGGCCGCGCCTGGAGTTCTTTTTCCACCCGCCGTCGGCGCCAACGGTCGCCACCTTCCTCAGCATGACCGACGAGGACATGCCCGGCTTCCCGGCTGACCACGAGTTGCCGGTGGTCTACGACGAAGGGGCCATTCATGCCGTGGTCGCCCGTTGGGTCGCCGCCATCGCCACCGAAACCTGCCCGGCTCCCGTTCCGGCACCTAACGCCGCCAACTGAGCCCCCCTCCCACGCCAGCCCCCCTCCCACGCCAGCCATGCCTGTGGTAAAACAATACGGGTGGGGGTATCGTGGCGGAGGTTGTCCATGCGACAGGCGCAGACCACCCTGACCGTGCGCACGCGCGGCAAGGAATTTTCCGACATCACCGACGATGTCGCCCGCTGGGTGCGCCAAAGCGGCATCCAAACAGGACTGCTGACGCTGTTCCTACAGCACACCTCAGCCAGCCTGACCATCCAGGAAAACGCCGATCCCGACGTCCTGCGGGATCTGCAAACCTTCTTCAGCCACATCGTGCCCGAAGACACCCACGGCCAGCGCTACCGCCACCGCGCCGAGGGCTCCGACGACATGCCGGCCCACATCCGCGCCGTCCTCACCGGCGTGTCAACGGCCGTCCCTGTGGTCGATGGCGTGCTCGGCCTGGGCACTTGGCAGGCCCTCTACGTCTTCGAACACCGGGCACGCGGCCACGACCGCCACGTGGTGCTGCATCTGGTCGGCGAATAGGGACGGGCTCTGCGCGGACCGACAATAATCAAAAACGAGCAAAATCCGCTTCATTCAGCCGACAATCACACCGATCCCATCATCCGCCGCCGCCGTGGCGAAGCCGAAGTCGGCCGGGCGACAGGCGTGGATGCGATAGAGGGGGTCACCCTTTCTGACGCGGTCGCCCACGCTTTGCAGCAGGTCGATGCCCGAGCCCTTGTCCATGGGGCAACCAGCCAGCCGGGCGATGTGGTTGAGGCGGGCGCAATCCATGTTGACCACCACGCCATCGGCCGGGGCCACCACGTCACGGGTTAGCGGGCCGGGTTGCAGGCCGAGCACCGGGGCCGGGCCCTGCGCGGCCATGATGCGCTCCATCTTGGCCAGGGCGCGGCCGTCGTCGAGGATCTCGCGGGCCAGCCGCACCCCCTGCCCGCCCCGCACCGCCGGATCGAACTCCAGCACCCGTCCGGCCAGCAGGATGGACTTTTCGCGCAGGTCCTGCGGCGCGTCGAGATCACAGCGCAGCACCGCCATGGCGTCGCGGGCCTCCAGCACCGGGCCAATGCCCCGGCCGATGGGCTGGCGGCCGTCAGTGATGGCGACCTCCAGGTTGAGGCCAAGGGCGTCGCCGACGAACTCGAACATCTTGCGCAGGCGCACGGCTTCGACCTGGCTGCGCACCTTGGCCTGCGGGCCCATGGGAATGTCGATCAGCAGGTGGGTGGACCCGGCCGATACCTTCTTGGACAGGATGGAGGCAACCATCTGTTCCTGGGTGTCGATGCCGAGCGGCCGTTCGACCGAGATCAGGATATCGTCGGCCGGAGCCAGCCGCATGTGCCCGCCCCATACCAGACACCCCTTCTCCTCGGCGATGATGTGGCGCATGTGGTCGAGGTCCACCGTGACATTGCACAGCACCTCCATGGTGTCGGCGGTCCCGGCCGGTGAGGTGATGGCGCGCGAGCTGGTTTTGGGGATGGCGAGGCCGTGGGCGGCGACGATGGGCACCACGATCATGGTCGTGCGGTTGCCGGGGATGCCGCCGATGCAGTGCTTGTCCACCACCATATCCATCGGCCAAGTCAAACGTTGCCCGACCTCGACCATGGCCTGGGTCAACGCAAGAACTTCTTCAGTGGTCATGAACCCAGCGGACGCGACCAGGAAGGCGGCCAGTTCCATGCGCGAATAGCGGTGGTCGGAAATGTCCTCGATGATGGCCCGGTAATTGTCGGGGGTCAGCACCGCGCCGTTGATCTTGCGCCGCACGGACTCCAGGCTGCCGGGCGGCGGCGCGGGCTCGATGGACACCTCCGCTCCGGCCGGCAGGCCCAGGCGCGCGAAGGCCTCGGTGGACAGGCCCAGTTCATCGGTCCCGAGCAAGGCATGGGCGCCGTTACCGTTGGCCTCAACCAGATTGAGGGTGGCCAGAAGATGGCGCCGCCCGCCGTGGACCTCGATCTTGGCAAGCGCGCGCAGGCCTTCGACCGTATATTGAGTGCAGTCGCGGCGCAGAAACGCGACGTTTTCCGAATGGGTGTCGATCGGCACCCGGCGAACTTTGAGCATGGCCTTAAGCATGGCAGCCCCCCCCCTGAACTCACCGATCACAGTAGCCCACCCCGTTGAGCAGAGGAACTAGCAGGTGATCATCTCGGCCAGCTATCGCACTGACATTCCGGCATTCTATGGCCCATGGTTCCTGAACCGCCTGAAGGCGGGGTTTGTCGAGGTCACCAACCCCTATGGCGGCCCGGTGAGCCGGGTGGATCTGCGGCCCGAAGCGGTGGATGGCATCATACTATGGACCCGCAACCTGGCCCCGCTCCTGCCGCGCTTGGAGGCCGTGCGAGCAGTGGCGCCGGTGGTGGTGCAGTACACGGTTCTGGGCTATCCGGCCGTGCTCGATCGATCCGTGGTGGCACCCGAGCGGTCGGTGGAGGTGTTGCAGCGCCTCGCCAGCGACCACGGTCCACGTGTCGGCGTATGGCGCTATGACCCCATCGTGCTCACCAGCCTGACCCCGCCAGCGTGGCACGTCGAGACCTTCGGGCGACTGTCCGAGGCCCTGCGTGGGGCGGTGGACGAGGTGGTGGTCAGCTTCGTCCAGATCTATCGCAAGACCCGCCGCAACCTCGACCGGGCCGCGGCCGAGTGTTTCACCCCGCAATGTTTCACGTGGAACACTCCGGAGGACGCTGAGAAGCAGGCCCTGTTGCGCACCCTCGCCCCAATCGCCACCGCCAACGGCCAGCGCCTCACCCTGTGCGCCCAGGCCGACCTGCTGCTGCCCGGCGTCGAGGAGGCCGCGTGCATCGACCCGCACCGTCTGGCCGATGTGGGCGGAAGCCCCCTCTCCGCCCCCGCCAAGCCACACCGCAAAACCTGCCGCTGCGCCCAGTCGCGCGATATCGGCGCCTATGACACATGCCCCCACGGCTGCGCCTACTGCTACGCCGTGCAAAGCCGGGATCGGGCCAAGGCCCTCTATCAGGCCCATGACTCGATGGCGGCGCAACTCGGGCGGTAATTGGGGATAGTGGAAAGACGCGGGCTCTGCCCGCACCCGCCAAAGGCCATTGGCTTTTGGAAACCGCTTTTTGGCCGTTTCCCTGCACCGCAGGCATTTAAACGCGGGACAAGATATCTGCCTGCGGCGCAAAAATCCGTACCCACCTCCACGGGGTCCGGGGCCAATGGCCCCGGCGGGGCGCGAGGCTGGCCCCGCCTACGGCCTCAGCGATCCTTAAACCCGCTTTGCGGCCAATCATCGCCGTCGTCTTCGTCGTCGGCGGCAGACATGAGAGTGGACACATAGTCCTTGTCGGCAGCCAGGGCCGCCACGGCATCGGCAACGCGGGAGCCATCCGAATCC
Organism: Rhodospirillaceae bacterium BRH_c57; assembly: GCA_000961745.1. Taxonomy (GTDB): domain Bacteria; phylum Pseudomonadota; class Alphaproteobacteria; order Rhodospirillales; family Rhodospirillaceae; genus Cauispirillum. The sequence continues at coordinate 29,077 of LAEA01000077.1, forward strand.
TCGGCGACGTCCTCAAGATCAACTTCCGGGAGGTCCCCAAGATCAACTTCGGGAATATCGTCAAGGCCCACCTCGGGTTCCCCTTCGGCGGCATCCTCCAGGGCGATCTCTTCAGCCTCGGCCTCCGGTTCGTCCTCAACCTCCAGCACGTCCTCTTCAACCGGCGCGTCCGCAATCTCGTGCCCGACGATGGCGCTGGCGAAGGCCCTGTCAGCACTGTCCTCACCGAGGTCCTCGTCGCTATCATCAACTTCGGCGGCGTGTCGGCGGGCGTCGGCGGCGTTGTCGGTCGGGTTGTTGAGGCGGTAGAGGATGTCATCGAGTTGTTCAAGCGTCTCGTAATGCAGGACCACGGCGCCGCCGCGCCCCCGGAAATCAATCTGCACCCGCAGGCCCAGCAGGTTGGACAGGTCGCGTTCCAGGGCGACGGTGTCGGCGTCCTTCTCATCCCGTTGGCCAGCCGGGCGCGGTTTGCGGGTCTTCACGCCGCCGCGTTCGGTGGCGAGCTTTTCGGTCTGGCGGACGTTGAGACCTTTCTTGACCACGGCTTCGGCCAAGTGCACCGGGTCTTCGGCATTAAGCAGGGCGCGGGCGTGACCGGCCGAAAGGGTGCCGGCGCGCAACATGCCCTTGACCGGGTCGGGCAAGCCGAGCAGGCGGACCATGTTGGCAACGTGGCTGCGGCTTTTGCCGAGCGCCTTGGACAGGTCGTCCTGGGTGCGTGCGAACTCGTCCATCAGGCGCTTGTAGCCCTCGGCCTCCTCCAGCGGCGACAGGTCGCGGCGCTGAAGGTTTTCGATCAGGGCAACCTCGGCCGCTTCCTGGTCGGAGAAGGCACGGATGAGCACCGGGACGCTGTGCAACTGGGCCATCTGCGAGGCCCGCCAACGACGTTCACCGGCGATAATTTCATACCGGGTGCTGTCTTCGGGCAGGCGGCGCACCAGGATGGGCTGAAGGATGCCCTTCTCACGGATGCTGTCGGACAGGTCCTGCAGCGCCTCGGGGTCGAACTCCATGCGCGGCTGGAAGCGCCCGGATTCGAGGTGGCCGATGGGCACCTCGACGGGCGCGCGCGGATCGGTGCCCTCGATCACGTCGGGGACTTCCTCGCCGAACAGGGAGGACAGACCACGGCCCAGGCCCTTGCGCTGCTTCATGCCGGTTGTCTCCTCGCTCATGACGCCGCTCTTATCATCTTGTCGCGGCGCAGGACCTCGCCGGCCAGGTGCACATAGGCCTGTGCCCCGGTCGAACGCAGGTCATAGAGCAGCACCGGCTTGCCGTGCGAGGGCGCCTCGGACACCCGCACATTGCGGGGAATGACGGTTTTGAAAACCTTGTCGCCAAAATGCCCGCGCACGTCGCTTTCAACCATGGTCGACAGGTTGTTGCGACGGTCGAACATGGTCAGGACGATGCCCTGGATTTCGAGGCCAGGATTGAATGCCTTGCGCACGCGCTCGATGGTCTTGACCAGGTACGACACGCCTTCCAGGGCGAAGAACTCGCACTGCAAGGGCACCAGGACCTCGTCGGCGGCGACCAGGGCGTTCAGCGTCAGCAGGCCGAGCGCCGGCGGGCAGTCGATCAGCACGTAGTCGTATCCGGCCAGGGTTCCGCCCAGGGCGTCCTTGAGGCGGAACTCGCGGCGGGTGATGGAGACCAGTTCCAGCTCCGCCCCGGCCAAATCGACACCCGATGGCACCACCGACAGGTTGGGCACCCCGGTGGACACCATGGCCTCGGCCACCGTGGCGTCGCCGGTCAGAACGTCGTAGCTCGAAATCAGGCGCTGGTCATGACCGACGCCGAGCCCGGTGGAGGCATTGCCCTGCGGGTCCATGTCGATAATCAGCACACGCTTCTTCACCGCCGCCATGGCCGTGGCCAGATTGATGGCTGTGGTGGTCTTGCCCACCCCGCCCTTCTGGTTGGCGATGGCGATGATCTTGGGGATGGACAGCGGAAGGATCTGCTGGACGTCAGGCTGGCTCACGGCGCACCTCGGAAAGTCGCAGGATGGTAGCGGCGGGCTCGGTCCGGCTGGGATGCCTCTCGACCAAAATGTCCCACAGGGTGTGTGCTTCGGTCAACTCCGCCTCAACATTCTGCCCCTTGAGGAACAGGCACTGGGTGTGAGGCGCGAGAAACGGGGCCGCAAAGTCAAGCAGTTGGGCAACCGGCGCCAGGGCGCGGGCGGTAATCACATCGGCCGGAAACGGAGCCAGAGCCTCGATCCGTGCCGTGTGCACCGTCACGGCAACCCCGACGGTGCGCGCGACCTCGCGCAGGAAGGCCCCCTTGCGGACGTCGGACTCGATCATGTGGACGTCCGGAACGCCGAGGATGGCGAGCACCAGGGCCGGAAATCCCGCCCCCGATCCGAAGTCCACCAGGGTCTTTGTCCCCGGCGGCAGCAACGGGAAAAGCTGCGCCGAGTCGAGCATGTGGCGGCGCCAAAGATCAACCAGCGTCGATTTTCCGACCAGATTGATGCTACCCTGCCACTTGACGAGGAGGTCAGCGTATACCCGGAGTCGGTCCAGCGTTTCACGTGAAACACTAGTGTCGCGCTGAAAGTCCTCCGGCGTCAGCGGCCGGAAGGCGTCGCGGTTCGGGCGCGCCGGAACGGGCACCGCAATCCCCTTTGTTTCACGTGAAACACAAAATGGGCGCCACGCGGCCCCTCACCTCTTCTCTATACCGCTTTCGGACTGCCACGCCAAGAGGCGGTCGCCCCACCAGCGGCTCAGGCTAGGGTATTTTCGCGACGACGCCGCCGCACATGGCCCAAAAGCGCAGTGACCGCGGCCGGTGTCACGCCCGGAATGCGCGCTGCGGCCCCCAGGGTGGCGGGCTGCGCCTCGGTCAGCTTGAGGCGGATCTCCGACGACAGGCCACCGACTCCGGCGTAGTCGATACCGCCCGGCAGTTCCAGATCCTCGTCGCGACGGAACGCTTCGATGTCGGCCCGTTGGCGATCAATATAGCCGGCATAGCGGCCCTCGATCTCAAGCTGTTCGGCGACGTCCGGGCGTACGGCCCGCAGGTCCGGCCACAGGGTGCACAGCTTCTCAAACGTCGTTTCCGGGTGCCCGAACAGGGTCAAGGCCGACCGCCGCACGCCATCCTGGTTGATCTTGATGCCCACCGTCTCGGCCTGCCGAGGGGTGGCGGCCAACGATTCCATCAGCGCCTTGGCCGACGCCAGAGCCTCGGCCTTGGTGGTGAAGGCGCTCGTGCGCGCACTGCCCACCACGCCAACCGCGATGCCCTGCGGCGTCAGGCGTTGGTCGGCGTTGTCGGCCCGCAAAAGCAGGCGATACTCGGCCCGGCTGGTGAACATGCGGTAAGGCTCGCGGGTACCCAGGGTCACCAGGTCATCAATCATGACCCCAAGATACCCATCGGCGCGGTCGGGCACGAACGTCCCCTGCCCGCCCCCTGCGGCCAGCGCGGCGTTGACCCCGGCGACCAGCCCTTGCGCGCCGGCTTCCTCGTACCCGGTCGTACCGTTGATCTGCCCGGCCAGAAACAGGCGGCCGACGCGGCGGGTCTCCAGGGTCGGACGCAGTTCGCGCGGGTCGATGAAGTCGTATTCAATGGCATAGCCAGGGCGGATGATCTCGACCCGCTCCAGGCCGGGAATGGTGCGGATCATCTCGGCCTGCACGGCAGCGGGCAGCGAGGTTGAAATACCGTTGGGATAGACCGTGGGATCGTCGAGGCCCTCGGGCTCCAGGAAAATCTGGTGCCGTTCGCGGTCGGCAAACCGCACCACCTTGTCCTCGATGGACGGGCAATAACGCGGCCCAATGCTCTGGATCTGGCCGGAATACATCGGCGCGCGGTGCAGGTTGGCGCGGATGATGGCGTGGGTTTCGGGCGTTGTGTAGGTGATGCCGCAGGGGATCTGCGGCGTGGTAATGGCCTCGGTCAGGAACGAGAACGGCAGCGGCGGGTCATCGGCCGGCTGCATTTCCAGGATGTTCCAAGCGATGGTGCGGCCGTCCAGCCGGGCCGGGGTCCCCGTCTTCAGGCGGCCCAGGCGGAACCCAACACGCTCCAGCGTGACCGACAGCCCGAGCGCCGGCGCCTCGCCCACCCGCCCGGCCGGGATCTGCTCCTCGCCCATGTGAATGATGCCGCGCAGGAAGGTGCCGGTGGTCAGCACCACGGCCCCGGCACGGATCACGCTGCCGTCCGCCGTGACGATGCCGCCACAACGCCCATCGGCGTCGATCACCAAGTCCTCGACGGCGTACGCGGCAATGGTCAGGTTGGCCGTCTCGGCCAGCAGATCCTGCACCGCCTGGCGATACAGCTTGCGATCCGCCTGGGCGCGCGGGCCGCGCACGGCCGGACCCTTGGACCGGTTGAGCATGCGGAACTGGATGCCGCCCCGATCAATCGCCCGCCCCATGATGCCGTCCAGAGCGTCGATCTCGCGCACCAGATGGCCCTTGGCAAGCCCCCCGATGGCCGGGTTGCACGACATCTCGCCCACCGTGTCGGTGCGGTGCGTCGCCAGCAACGTGCGCGCGCCCATGCGCGCCGCAGCAGCAGCAGCCTCCGTCCCGGCATGGCCGCCGCCGACTACGATCACGTCATAGGTCATGGTCATTTTTGTCGCGCCTTTGGTGGACCTAGGGAAGGACGGGCTCCGCCACTTTACAAAAGGAAGGACGGGCTCCGCCACTTTACAAAAGGAAGGACGGGCTCCGCCACTTTACAAAAGGAAGGACGGGCTCCGCC
>LAEA01000069.1 GCA_000961745.1 Rhodospirillaceae bacterium BRH_c57
GAATATCCCGCCGCCGTGCTGGCCGAGGCGGCCCGCGTGCTGCGCCCCGGCGGCCGGCTGTGCGTGGTCGATTTTGCGCCGCACGACCTCGAAGCCCTGCGCGACCAACACAGCCACCGGCGCCTCGGCTTTGCCGATGGCGAGGTGGCCGAATGGTGCGTTGCCGCCGGCCTGACCGTAGGCGACATTGTCCCGCTGCCCGGCCGCCCCTTGACCGTTACCGTATGGCTTGCCGCCAAGCCCGCCCTTCACGACGGAGAAACCCGATGACCGCCACCACCCCGCCCCGTCCGGTTGACGTCAGCTTCGAGTTCTTTCCGCCGAAGACGGAAAAGATGCAGGAAAGTCTGCTGGCCGCCGTGCGGCGGCTGGCGCCGCTGGCCCCCAGCTTCATGTCGGTGACCTACGGAGCCGGCGGCACGACCCGCGAGCGCACCCACGACACCGTGACCCAGATCCAGCGCGAGGCCGGCATCCCCGCCGCCGCCCACCTGACCTGCGTCGCCGCCACGCGCGAGGAAGTGGACGCCGTAGCAAAGTCCTACTGGGACGCCGGCATCCGCCACATCGTGGCCCTGCGCGGCGACCCGCCGGAGGGCGAGAGCACCTATGTCCCGCATCCCGGCGGCTACGCCTTTGCCGTGGATCTGGTCAAGGGTCTGAAGGCCGTGGCGCCGTTTGAAATCTCTGTCGCCGCCTATCCCGAGGGCCACCCCCAGGCCCAAAGCCTGGAGGCCGACCTCGACAACCTCAAGCGCAAGATCGACGCCGGGGCGACCCGCGCCATCACGCAGTATTTCTTCGAGGCCGACACCTATCGCCGCTTCATGGACCGCGTCGCCAAGGCCGGCATCACCGTTCCCGTGGTGCCGGGCATCCTGCCGGTGACCAACTTCGCCACCGTGGTAAGGTTCTCCGAAGCCTGCGGCACCACCGTCCCGAAGTGGCTGCACCAGCGGTTTGAAGGACTCGACGACGACCCGGAAACCCGCAAACTGGTCGCCGCCACCACGGCCACCGAACTGTGCGAAGATCTTCAGCGCGACGGGGTGACCCAGTTCCACTTCTACACCCTGAACCGCGCCGACCTGACCTATGCCATCTGCCACGTCCTGGGCCTGCGCCCGGCCGTCCATCCCGCCACTGTCTGAGGCTGCCCAACATGACCGATTTTCTCGACCACCTGCGCGACCGCGTCCTGCTGTGCGACGGCGGCATGGGCAGCCTTGTACAGGCCATGAACCTGTCGGTGGAGGAGGATTACCAGGGGCAGGAGAACTGCACCGAGATCCTCAACGCCTCGCGCCCCGACGTCATCCGATCCATCCATGAAAAGTACTTCGCGGCCGGCGCCGACATGGTGCAGTCCAACACCTTTGGCGCCAGCCCGATCACGCTGGGCGAGTTCGACCTCACCGACCGGGCGTTCGAGCTGAACAAGCTGGCCGTCGAGATCGCTCATGAGGCCGCCGAGCCGTTCAAGGCCGACGGCCGCCGCCGCTTCGTGCTGGGCGGCATCGGGCCGGGCACCAAGCTGCCGTCCCTCGGCCACATCGACTACGACAGCCTGGAAGCAGGCTACGTCATCCAGGCCGCCGGCCTGATCGCCGGGCGCTGCGACGCCGTGCTGATCGAGACGTGCCAGGACCCGTTGCAGTTCAAGGCCGCCATCAACGGCGTGAAGATCGCCCGCGAGCAAGCGGGCGTCGCCATGCCGATCCTGCTCCAGGTCACCGTCGAGACGACTGGCACGCTGCTGGTCGGCACCGACATCGCCGCCGCCGCCACCATCGCCCATTCCCTGGGGGTGGACAGCCTCGGCCTGAACTGCGCCACCGGCCCGGCCGAAATGTCCGAGCATGTGAAGTGGCTGGCCGAGAACTGGCCGGGCTTCATCTCGCTGCAACCCAACGCCGGCCTGCCCGAACTGCGCGACGGCCAGACCTATTACCCCTTGCAGCCCAAGGAACTCGCCGACTGGCACCGCCGGTTCATTGCCGAGGACGGCATCAACATCGTCGGGTCGTGCTGCGGCTCGACCCCCGAGCATACCGCCGCCGTCGATGCCATGCTGCGCGAGACCGGCAACGGCACCCGCCCAGCGCCGACCAAGCGTTCCGTTCATTGGGTGCCGGGCGTGGCCTCGCTCTATGGCCGGGTGGACCTGCGCCAGGAGAACGCCTTCCTGTCCATCGGCGAGCGTTGCAACGCCAACGGGTCCAAGAAGTTCCGCCTGTTGCAGGAGGCCGAGGACTGGGAAGGCACCGTGGCCATGGGCCGCGAGCAGGTCAAGGAGGGCAGCCACACCCTCGACATCTGCACCGCCTTCGTCGGCCGTGACGAGGTCAGCGACATGACCAACGTGGTCACGCGGATGCGCGGGTCGGTCAATGCCCCGCTGGTCATCGACTCGACCGAACTCAAAGTTCTGGACGCCGCGCTGAAACTGTACGGCGGCAAGGCCATCCTCAACTCGATCAACTTCGAGGACGGCGAGGAACCGGCCGCCGCCCGCCTCAAGCTGGCCCGCAAGTACGGCGCCGCCGTGGTCGCCCTGACCATCGACGAAAAGGGCATGGCCAAGACCGCCGCCGAAAAGCTCGCCATCGCCAAGCGGCTGTATGACTTTGCCGTCAACCAGCACGGCCTGCCGCCCGGCGACCTGCTGTTCGACCCGTTGACCTTCACCATCTGCACCGGCAACGACGACGACCGCCGCCTGGGGGTCGAGACACTGGACGGCATCGAACTGCTGGCCCGCGAACTGCCGGAATGCCAGATCGTCCTGGGGCTGTCGAACATCTCGTTCGGGTTGAAGGCCGCGGCGCGCCACGTCCTGAACTCGGTGTTCCTGGACCATGCCGTCAAGCGCGGCATGACCGGCGCCATCGTGCACATCTCCAAGATCATGCCCCTGCACAAGATCCCGGCCGAGGAAGCCCAGGCCGCCGAAGACCTGATCTTTGACCGCCGCCGCGAGAGCTACGACCCGCTGCACGCCTTCATCGACCTGTTCAAGGACCGCTCGGCCGGCGCCGCCGTCAAGCAGGAGCGGCCCGAGGCGGTCGAGGAACGTCTCAAGCTGCGCATCATCGACGGCGACCGCCAGGGCCTGGAGGACGACCTCGCCGAGGCGATGCAGACCTATCCGCCGCTGGAGATCATCAACACCCATCTGCTCGACGGCATGAAGGTTGTCGGCGAACTATTCGGGTCGGGTCAGATGCAGCTTCCGTTCGTGCTGCAATCGGCCGAAACGATGAAGGCTGCCGTCGCCTACCTCGAACCGCACATGGAAAAGATCGAGGGCCAGGAGAAGGGCATCCTGGTGCTTGCCACCGTCAAGGGCGACGTCCACGACATCGGCAAGAACCTGGTGGACATCATCCTGTCCAACAATGGCTACAAGGTCATCAACCTGGGCATCAAGCAGCCGGTCCAGACGATCATCGACGCCGCCAAGGAACACAAGGCCGACGCCATCGGCATGTCCGGCCTGCTGGTCAAGTCCACCGTCATCATGCGCGAAAACCTTGAGGAAATGAGCCGCCAGGGCATCACCGTGCCGGTCATGCTGGGCGGCGCCGCGCTGACCCGCCGCTTCGTCGAGGAAGACTGCATGGCGGCCTACACCGGCAACGACAACGCCGCCGGCGTGGCCTACGCCCGCGACGCCTTCGACGGCCTGAGCTTGATGCGCCATGTGGCGGAAAAGACCTTTGCCGACCACATCGCCGTGGCCCAGACCAAGCGCGCCGCCCGTCCCTCGGCCCAGGCCCGCCCCTCGGCAGAGACAAAGGACGCCACGCCCGAGGTCCACGGCATAACCGAACGCCCGGTGGACTGGGAGGAAATCACCCTGCGCCGCCAGGAACTGGCCGCCGAGGCGCCCCTGCCGACACCGCCGTTCTGGGGCGCCAAGCTGGTCGAGAACATCAACCCGCGCGCCCTGGTGCCTTACCTCAACGAGGTGATGCTGTTCCAGTTCCAGTACGGCTTCAAGAAGGCCGGTCGATCGCGCGAGGAATGGAAAGCCTGGGTCCAGGCCGAACTGCGCCCCATCCTCAACCGGATGCTTGATCTGGTGGAGAAGGAGGCCATCCTTCAGCCCAAGGCCGCCTACGGATACTGGAAAGCGGCCAGCGAGGGCGACAGCGTAGTCCTTTATAACGAGGATGGCGTGACCGAGGCCGCGCGCTTCACCTTCCCCCGCCAGCCCCACAAGGGCGGTTTGTGTCTGGCCGACTTCGTGCGGGATCGCGCGTTGCTGAACTGGGAGGCCGGGGAACGCGACGTCGTGGCCCTGCAAGTGGTGACCATGGGCGAACGGCCGTCCGACGTGGCACGGGAATGGTTCGCCGGGAACCGCTATCAGGACTACCTCTACCTGCACGGCCTGTCGGTCGAAATGGCCGAGGCCCTGGCCGAGTACGTCCACAAGCGCATCCGCGCCGAACTGGGCTTCGCGTCCGAGGATGCCCGCGACATGGACACCCTGCTCAAGCAAAACTACCGGGGGTCACGCTACAGCTTCGGCTATCCGGCCTGTCCGAACTTGGCCGACCAGTCCATCCTGCTCGACCTCTTGGACGCCGAACGCCTGGGCCTGCGCATGAGCGACGAGGACCAGTTGCACCCCGAACAGTCCACCTCGGCCATCGTCCTGCACCACCCGCAGGCGAAGTACTTCAAGGTTTAGGAAGTTTATTGACCACAGAGGACACAGAGATCACAGAGAAGGACCGGAGAGAAAGATTTCCCTCTCTTCACTTTTCCTCTGTGTCCTCTGCGTCCTCTGTGGTCAAATCCTTCCTTAACTCCCTAATGCCGCACAGCCCGTGCCGCGTCCTCGGCGGCTTCGCGGAGCATGACGTGGCCGGCCGTGCCGAACAGGGCGGCGGCGTGGGCGAAGTGACGGCGGGCGTTGGTGGGATCGGTGGCCTGCTCAGCCGCGCCGAGATCCATCAGCGCGTCGGCCTCGCCTTCCAGGTCGCCAGCCTCGGCGTAGAGGACGGCGGCGCGACGCAGGGCTTCGCAGGCCCCGGCAACATCGCCCAGACCGTTCAGCAGCGTGCCCAGTTCGGCCTGGACCCCGGCCTGATCGAGCACGTCGCCGACCTGCTCATACAGACTGACGGCCTCTTCCAATGCGTCGTGGGCCTGATCGGCGCGGTGGTTGCTGGCATGCAGCATCGCCAGGGCACGCAGGGCGCCGGCCTCGCCCAACCCGTCACCGACATCGTGATACAGACGGCGGGCGCGGGCCAGGGCATCCAGGCCGAGGTCGTCCCGGCCCAGCGCCCGGTCAGCTTCGGCCAGCCCCACCAGGGCCTCGGCCTCGCCTTCGACATCGCCGGCGCCCCGGTAGTGGGCCAATGCGGCGCCGTAGTGGGTACGGCTTTCGTCGTACTGCCGGGCTGTCGCGGCGATCTTGCCCAAGCCCAGCAGGACGGCGCCCTGGTGCCGCGAATCGCCACCGCGCACCAGCAAGGTGCGGGCCTCGACGAAATGGGTCCGAGCGGCGTCCACGTTGCCGCCGGCCAGTTCCATCTCACCGAGCAGCAGGACCGCCTGGGCCTCGCCGGTAGGATCACGCTCCTTGTGGAATTTCATCCGCGCGCGCAGGCACGCCTGACGGGCTTGGGGGATACGACCCTCCATCCACAGGACATCGGCCTGGGTGAGGATCTCTGGGGCGCTGCGGGCGATCATGGCGACCTCCGTCTGCCTTTGGGGGGAACGTTCAGGAAGTGTAGGCCTGAGGGCGACGGTGGGGGCATGCGTTCCCCACATCCCAGATCCGCAAATATAGCGGACGACTACTGACAAAAAAGCGTCACGCCTACGCCATACGACTTGGGTCCACCCCCTTTGAGGGAGTATAAACAATGGAGGGCAGCCTTTTTGCCTCCATCACAAGACACAGGGTTAGAACAAATGGGTGCTGCGGCGAGCGCGGGCGACGACTGCGTGACTTTCGATAAGGCCAAGGGAACGGCCCTCAAGGCCTTGAAGTTGATGAGCGACGCGGGCATCCCCCCGACGCCCCCGAACTTCGCGACGTGGTACGCCTACGCAACCGGCCGCATCCCGGCGCTGAACTCGGAAATCGACCGCATGCGCTTGGCCGGGCGGCCCATGGCCGGCGCCCCGATGGCCGAGTTGCACGACCGCTTCCTGAGCGGCGCGCAGGAGCGCGCCGACCTCGTCTCGGTGTCCGAGCGCATCGAGGAAGCCATGCGCAGCCTGGTCGACAACCTCGGCCATGCCGAGGCCGGCGCCCAGGCCTATGGCGAAACGCTGAACACCCTGAGCGGCGAACTGACCGCGCAGGCGGATTCCAGCGGGGCGGTTGACGGCCTGCAACGGCTGATCTCCGGCGTGGTCCTGGAAACCAACCGCATGTTGACGGTCAACCGCCAGCTTGAGGACCGCCTCAACCGCTCGGCCCAGGAAATCGAGACGCTGCGCAAGGACCTCCATGTGGTCAAGGAGGAGGCCGCCACCGACGCTCTGACCGGCATCGCCAACCGCAAGGCCTTTGAAACCGCCCTGCAAAAGACCATGCAGGACACCGCGCAGGCCAGCGGGTTCCTCAGCCTGCTCAATCTGGACATCGATTTCTTCAAGAAATTCAACGACACCCACGGCCACCAGACTGGCGATCAGGTGCTGAAGCTGGTCGCCCGCATGATGATCGACGTGGTCGGCGACAAGGGCCTGCCCTGCCGCATCGGGGGCGAGGAATTCGTCGTCCTGCTGCCGGATACAGGCTTGCCGCAGGCCCGCGCCCTGGCCGAGACGTTGCGCACCCGCGTCGGCACCAAGATCCTGAAGAACAAAAAGACCGGGGCCGAACTAGGCGCCATCACCCTGTCCATCGGCGTCGCCGAATGGGCCATTGGTGAACCCGCCACCAACCTGATCGAGCGCGCCGACGAGGCCATGTACCTCGCCAAGCGGTCCGGTCGCAACCAGGTCCGCACGCAGAACGAACTGGAACGATAAAACGGCGCAAATGCGTCGTCGCAGGTGATACCGCCTGCTCGGGATTTTCTCCGGCGCTGGCGAGGCATCGGGAAGGTGGGTATAGTCTTTGAAATACAAGACCATCCGCCCTCTTCCCCCGCCCCCACCCTCCGCAGCGAGCCGGCCCCTTGGACGTCAAGCCGCCACAGATCCTGTTCCGCATCCGCAACCTGATCAGCAATGATCAGTTCGTTCTCGGCGTTCTGGCGGTCGGGGTCGGGCTGGTGGTTGGCGGCGGGGTGGTCGGCTTCCGCCTGCTGATCGACGCCTTCCACCTGCTGTTCTATGGCGGGGCCGAAGCCGATCTGGCGTCTACGGCGGCGGCCCTGCCGTGGTGGCATGTGGCCCTGGCCCCGGCCCTCGGGGGCCTGCTGGTCGGCCTGTGGTATCGGTACTTCATGCCGGGCGGAAAGCCCCAGGGCATCGCCAACATCATCGAAGCCACCGCCACCCGAGGGTCCCGCCTGGACATCCGCGCCGGGTTCGCCGCCCTGCTCGGCAGTGCCCTGTCCATCGGGGCCGGCGCCCCGGTCGGCCGCGAGGGTCCCGCCGTCCACTTCGGCGCCACGCTGGCCGCGTGGCTGGCCGAAAAGCTGCACTTCGGGCGGTCTCTGTCGCGCACCCTGCTGGGCTGCGGAGCCGCTGCCGCCGTGGCGGCGTCCTTCAACGCCCCCATTGCCGGGGCGCTGTTCGCCCACGAGGTGGTGGTCGGCCACTACGCCATGAGCGCCTTTGCCCCGGTGGTGGTCGCCAGCGTCACCGCCACGGTCATTTCCCGCGCCGTGTTCGGGGACTTCCCGGCCTTCACCGTGCCGGAAATGGCGTTGCAGAGCGTGCTGGAGTTTCCGGCCTTCGCCGGCCTGGGCATCGTGGCCGCCCTGGCCGCGCTGGTGTTCATGCGCGCGGTGTTCGCGGGCGAGGATCTGGCGGCCCGCTCGCGCATTCCGCGGACCTTCCGGCCGATGGCGGCGGGACTGGTGATCGGCCTGCTGGCCATTCCCTTTCCCCTCATCCTGGGGGTCGGGTACGAGGCCACCGACCACGCCCTGAACGCCACCCTGCCCGCCCTGATGCTGGTTGGTCTGGTCATTGCCAAGACGCTGGGCACCGGCATCGCGCTTGGCTTCGGCTTTGGCGGCGGGGTGTTTTCGCCGTCCCTGACCGTCGGCGCGCTGGTCGGGGTGGCCTTTGGGGGCCTTGCCACGGCGGCCTTGCCCGACCTGTCGTCGGGGGCCGGGGCCTATGCCCTGGTCGGCATGGGGGCGGTCGCCGCCTCGGTGCTGGGGGCGCCGATTTCGACCGTGCTGATCGTCTTCGAGATGACCCACGACACCGCCTTGACCGTCGCCGTGATGGTCGCCGTGGTGATGGCGACCACCATCACCCAGCAGGTCGCCCGCGCGCCGTCGTTCTTTCACTGGCAGCTTGAGCGCCGGGGCCTGAACCTCAAGGGCGGGCGCGATGTCGGGCTGTTGCGCCTGATCCGCGTCGCCGACGTGGTCCAGACCGAGGCGCCGACCGTGCCCATGGGTTGCTCGTTGCGCATGGTGCGCGAGAAACTGGCCGGGGTGCCATTCGGCGAACTGTTCGTGATCGCCAACGACGGCACCCTGTTCGGCACCATCACCCTGGCCGACCTTCAGGAAGCCGGCTTTGACCCCGAGCTTGATCTTTTGGTCAATGCCGCCGACGTGGCCCGCCGCCATCCCCCCGTTTTGGCTATGGGCGACACCCTGGAGGTTGCCCTCAAACGCATGATGGCCCTGGGCGAGGAACATCTGGCCGTGGTCGAGCACGAGGACACCATGAAACTGGTTGGCTGCGTCCACGAAACCGAGGTCCTGCTGGAGTACAACCGCCAACTCCTGCGCGTCCGGGCCGAGGAACGCGGCGAGGGCCGCGACGACGTGACGCCATTTTGACGGGACTCGTCGTTGCCGTCTTCGCCCTGACCTACCTGGGCATGGCTGCCGGACGGGTGCCGGGCTTGAAGGTGGACCGCGTCGGCATTGCCCTGATCGCCGCCGTGGTGCTGGTGGTCGGTGGGGCGGTGGCCCCGCCCAAAGCCCTGGCCGCCATCGACTTCCCCACCTTGTTCGTGCTGTTCGGCCTGATGATCCTGTCGGCCCAGTTTGCCGCCGCCGGGTTCTATGACTGGTGTTCCTTGCGGCTGGCCGGGAGCGCGGCGTCGCCGGGCCGGCTGCTGGCCCTGACCGTGGCGGTCGGCGGCGGCCTGTCCGCCGTGCTGGCCAACGATGTGGTGGTGTTCGCCATGACCCCGCTGTTGTGCGTCGGCCTGGAGCGCCGGGGCCTCGACCCCCGACCCTACGTGATCGCTCTGGCCGGGGCCGCCAACGCGGGGTCCGCCGCGACCCTGATCGGCAATCCCCAGAACATCCTGATCGGGCAGACCGGCGGCCTCGACTTCTGGAGCTTTGCCGCCGTGTGCGGGCCGCCCGCCGTGGTCGCCCTGGCCGTGACCTATGGCGTGGTGGCCTGGACATGGCGCGGGCGACTGCATTTGGACGGCCCGGTGCGCCCGCCAGCCGTGGCGGTTCAGCCCCTCGACCGC
>LAEA01000023.1 GCA_000961745.1 Rhodospirillaceae bacterium BRH_c57
GGCCGTCCCTGGCCCTGACCATGGACCGCGACCCGGGCGGGCTGCCTGCCCTGCGCGCCGCCGTGGCCGGATATTTGCGGGAAAGCCGCGCCCTGCGGTGTACGGCCGATCAGGTGATTATCGTCGGCGGCGGTCAGCAAGCCCTGGATCTGGCCGCCCGGCTGCTGTTGGACGCTGGCGACGTGGTGGCGGTGGAAGACCCCGGCTTCAACGGCGCCGATGCCGCCTTGAGCGCCGCCGGGGCGGTGCTGCGGCCGGTGGCGGTGGACGACGACGGCCTGCGCGTCGAGGACCTGCCCACGGCGGCGCGGGCCGTCCTGGTCACCCCGTCGCGCAACTTCCCGCTCGGCGTCACCTTGTCGCTGGAGCGCCGCCTGGGCCTTTTGGCGTGGGCACGGCGGGCCGGAGCGTGGGTGATCGAGGACGACTACGACAGCGAGTTCCGCTTTGACGGCCGCCCGGTCGCCAGCCTCCAGGGCTTGGACGAGGACGGCCGCGTGGTCTACCTCGGCACCTTCAGTCGGGCGCTCTTTCCCGGCCTGCGCCTGGGGTATCTGGTGGTGCCGCCGGCCCTGGCCGACATGGCGCGGGCGGTGCGTGGGTTGCTCGACGGCAGCCCGTCATCGGTCCATCAGGCGGCCCTGGCCGACTTTTTCGACGAGGGCTGGTTCGCCGGCCACCTGCGGGCCATGCGCGGCCTCTATGCCGAACGCCGCAGCGTGCTGGTGGACGGCCTGGGCGACGTGCTGGGCGACAGGGCGCCGATCAGCGGCGCCGACGGTGGAATGCACTTGGTGCTTCAGGTGCCCGACGACGCCCGGCTGGTCCAGGCCCTCGCCCGCGAGAAGGTCGAGGCCGCCGCCCTGTCGCGGTTCCATCAGGGGGCGGTGAGCCGCAGCGGCCTCGTGCTGGGCTTTGCCGGCTGGCCGGAGGTCCTGCTGCGCGCCGCCTGCGGCCGTCTTCAGCGCGTTTTGGTTTCCTCCGGCTGCCGGTTAGAGTAAACGGAAAGGCTCAGTTGCCACCATGCGGGATCCCCAATGACCAGCAACCCGATTTACGTCGCCATCGACACCCCCGACCTGGGCGCCGCCACCGGCCTTGCCGCCACCCTGGCCGACACGGCTGGCGGGCTGAAGCTCGGCCTTGAGTTCTTCAGCGCCAACGGGGCGCGCGGCGTGCAGCAGGTGGCCAAGGCCGGCGGCGGTCTGCCGGTGTTCCTGGACCTCAAGTTCCATGACATTCCCAACACCGTGGCCGGTGCCGTGCGCGCCGCCTGCGCCGCCCGTCCGGCCATGCTGACCGTTCACGCCGCCGGTGGCCGGGCGATGATGGAGGCCGCCTGCAAGGCCGCCGCCGACGGGGCGCGTGAACACGGCGTGGACCGGCCGCTGATCGTCGCCGTGACCGTACTGACCAGCCTCGACCAGGGCGACCTGGGGGACATTGGCGTCACCCGCGCCCTTGACGAGCAGGTCCGCGAACTGGCCGTGCTGGCCAAAGAATGCCACCTCGACGGCGTGGTCTGCTCGCCACTTGAGGCCGCCGCCCTGCGCGCCGCCTGCGGGCCGCGCTTCAAGCTGGTGGTGCCGGGCATCCGCCCGGAATGGGCCGGTGGCGACGACCAGAAGCGCACCCTGACGCCGGCCGAGGCGCTGGGCGCCGGGGCCGACATCCTGGTCATCGGCCGGCCGATCACGGCGGCGGCAGATCCGGCGGCGGCCTGCCGGCGTATCCTTGCCGAACTGCCGCGCGAAGGGGCAACCTGCTGATGGAGCACGAAGAGGACGACCTGCCGCTGGTCAAGATCTGCGGCCTGACTGACCATGACGCCGTGGCCGCCGCCGTGCAGAACGGCGCCAGCCACCTGGGCTTTGTGTTCTTTGCCAAAAGCCCCCGCAACGTGACGCCGGGGCAGGCCGCCGACCTGATCGACGGCGTGCCCGACGAGGTCACCATCGTCGGCCTGTTCGTCGATCCGACCGACGACGACATCAACACCGTGATGCAGCAGGTGCGCCTGGGCCTGCTGCAACTCCACGGCAGTGAAACGCCCGAGCGCGTCGAGGCCCTGCGCCAGGAATTCGGCCTGCCGGTGATGAAGGCCATCGGCGTGTCCTCGCCCGAGGACCTGACCGCCGCCGAGCCCTATGTGGGCGTTGCCGACATGCTGCTGTTTGACGCTAAGCCCCCCAAGGACGCCGACCGCCCCGGCGGCAACGCGGCGTCCTTCGACTGGTCGATCATGAAGGCGTGGACCGACCGCACCACCCCGTGGCTGCTGGCCGGCGGCCTGACCCCGGACACCGTCGCCGAGGCCCTGGAGGTCAGCGGCGCCGACGGCGTGGACGTGTCCAGCGGCGTGGAAAGCGCACCGGGCGAGAAGGACCCGGAGTTGATCGAGGCGTTCCTGATCGCCTGCGGACTTTAGGACCGCACCGGAAATTACGATCCGGCCCGATGCCTTGCCCGCTTTGACCGGTTTCTTCCTGTGATGACGTCACACTGGGAGACGGACCATGAGACTGTTTGCTGTTGCTTTCGCCTTGGTCACCCTTGCCATTCCGGCCTCCGCAGCCGATGTGCAGGTTGCCTCGACCGAGGTCGGGGAGGTTCTGGCCGATGGGCAGGGAATGACCCTGTATACCTTCGACAAGGACGCGCCCGGCACGTCCAACTGCACCGGCACCTGCGCCGAGAACTGGCCACCGATGCCGGCCGAGGGCGAGATTTCGGGCGAGTATTCGGTGGTTGAACGCCCCGACGGCATCGAGCAACTGGCCTATCAGGGTCAACCGCTCTATCGCTGGATCAAGGACAAGGAACCCGGTCAAGTGACCGGCGATGGCGTCAACGGCGTATGGCACGCCGCCAAGCCATAAAAGAAAGGCTGGCGCGGGGAGGCGGAACCAAGGCCCTTTTTCGCCGCCCCGCGTTCGTTTATAACTCACTCTCTTCGGAACCTGTTCAAGATGTCGTGCCAAAGATGATCAAACCGGCCAAACGACCTGCCATGAGGTCCATGCGGCGCGCCGTGAAGCGCGCCGTGATGTGGTGTGCCACGGGCGCATAGCGTCCTGCCTATTACAGGCTTGGCGCATAGCGCCTTTTCCACCCAGTTCCGCCAGATCCGATTTCTTTGGGACGAGCACTCATCATGTCCACACCGAACACCTTCCGCAGCGGTCCCGACGACCGCGGGCATTACGGCATCCACGGCGGCCGCTTTGTGGCCGAGACGCTGATGCCCCTCATCCTCGACGTGGAAAAGGCCTATGCGGCGGCCCAGGCCGACCCGGCGTTCCACGCCGAGTTGAAGCACTACCTGACCCACTACGTCGGTCGGCCAAGCCCGCTGTATCTGGCCCAACGCCTGACCGACAAGCTGGGCGGCGCCAAGGTGTACCTCAAGCGCGAGGACCTCAACCACACCGGCGCCCACAAAATCAACAACTGCATGGGCCAGATCCTGCTGGCCATGCGCATGGGCAAGAAGCGCATCATCGCCGAGACCGGAGCCGGTCAGCACGGCGTCGCCACGGCGACGGTGTGCGCGCTGTTCGGCCTGGAATGCGTCATCTACATGGGCGCCACCGACATCGAGCGGCAGGCCCCCAACGTGTTCCGCATGAAGCTGCTGGGCGCCACGGTCAAGCCGGTGACCTCGGGCGCGGGCACCCTCAAGGACGCCATGAACGACGCCCTGCGCGACTGGGTCGCCAACGTCGACACCACCTATTACCTGATCGGCACGGTGGCCGGGCCGCACCCCTACCCGATGATCGTGCGCGATTTCCAATGCGTGATCGGCGAGGAGGTCAAGGTCCAGCTTCAGGATCAGGAAGGCCGCGCCAACCCCGACAGCCTGGTCGCCTGCATCGGCGGCGGGTCCAACGCCATGGGCCTGTTCCACCCCTACCTGGACGCCCCCGACGTGCGCATCATCGGCGTCGAGGCGGCCGGCCACGGCATCAAGACGGGCAAGCACGCGGCCTCGCTGACCGGCGGCAAGCCGGGCGTGCTGCACGGCAACCGGACCTATCTGTTGCAGGACGACAACGGCCAGATCGCCGAGGCGCACAGCATCTCGGCGGGCCTCGACTATCCCGGCATCGGGCCGGAGCATTCCTGGCTGCATGACATCGGCCGAGTCGAGTACGTCTCGGTGACCGATGACGAGGCCATGGAGGCGTTCCAGACCCTGACCCGCCTGGAGGGCATCATCCCGGCGCTGGAATCCTCGCACGCCATCGCTCATGTGATGAAGCTGGCCCCGACCCTGCCCAAGGACCACATCATGGTCATCAATCTTTCTGGGCGGGGCGACAAGGACGTCGGCACCGTCGCCCGCAGCATGGGGGTGGAACTGTGATGGTCCTCAATCGTTTGTCCAAGCGGTTCGCCGAGTTGCGCGCCGCTGATCGTGCCGGCCTCGTGGTCTATACCATGGCCGGCGACCCCGACCATGACGCCGCGCTCGCCATCATGAAGGGCCTGCCGGGCGCCGGGGTGGACATCATCGAACTGGGGATGCCGTTCTCGGACCCCATGGCCGACGGCCCGGCCATCCAGTTGGCCGCACAGCGGTCGCTGGCCGCCGGGGGGTCGCTGGCCCGCACGCTGGATACCCTGCGCGCCTTCCGCAAGGACGACCGGGAAACCCCGGTGGTGCTGATGGGCTACTACAACCCCATCCATGCGCAAGGCCCGGCGGTGTTCGCAGCCCAAGCCTCGGCCGCCGGAGCCGATGGCGTGATCGTGGTGGATCTGCCGCCCGAGGAAGCCCCGGAACTGACCGTGCATTTGAACGAGCACGGCATCCACCTGATCTTCCTGACCGCGCCGACCACCGACGCAGCGCGCCTGCCCACCGTTCTGGAGCAGGCCGGGGGGTTCCTCTACTATGTGTCCATCACCGGCGTGACCGGCACCGCCTCGGCCGATGAAAAGGCCGTCGAGGCCGCCGTCAAGCGCCTGCGCCAGCACACCGACCTGCCTATCGCCGTGGGCTTTGGCATCAACACCCCGGCCCAGGCCGCCGCCATTGCGCGGGTGTCCGACGCCGCCGTGGTCGGCTCCGCCGTCGTCAAGCTGATCGCCGAAGGCAACGGCCCCGGCCCGGTGCTCGACTTCGTCCGCGCCCTTGCCGAAGGGGTCCATTCGGCTAGAAAGTGAAGTGGATTTACCACAGAGGACACAGAGGTCTCAGAGAAGGAAGGTAAGGATATGCGCACGACGCGTCCTCCCTCCCTGCATCTTCAAATCTCTGTGTCCTCTGTGTTCTCTGTGGTTAAATACCTTAATTCCTGCCCCCAAGTCCGCGAAGGCATCTCCCCATGAACTGGTTGACCAACTTTGTCCGCCCCAAGATCCAGCAGCTTGTGCGGCCCAAGGAGGTGCCCGACAACCTGTGGCACAAGTGCCCGGAATGCGGCCACATGATCTTCCATCGGGAGCTGGAAAAGAACATGCGGGTGTGCACGCACTGCGGCCACCACATGCGGCTGCCGGTCAAGCAACGCCTGGAGATGCTGTTCGACGACGGCGCCTACAAGCGCATCGAACTGCCCAAGGTGACCGAGGACCCGCTGCGCTTCCGCGACGTCAAGAAGTACGCCGACCGCATCAAGGATGCGCGCTCCAAGACCGGCGAGCATGACGCCATGGTCGTCGCCCACGGCACCATGGGCGGCAACGCCGTGGTGATCGCGGCGTTCGACTTTTCCTTCATGGGCGGGTCCATGGGCATGGCCGTGGGCGAGGCGCTGAACGCGGCGGCCGAACTGTCCGTCGCCCAGGACGCGCCGTTGATCGTCGTTCCGGCGTCGGGCGGGGCCCGCATGCAGGAGGGCATCCTGTCCCTGATGCAGATGGCCCGCACCACCGTCGCCGTGGACAAGGTCAAGGAAAAGGGCCTGCCCTACATCGTCCTTTTGACCGACCCGACCACCGGCGGCGTCACCGCGTCCTTCGCCATGCTGGGTGACATCCACGTCGCCGAACCGGGCGCCGTGATCGGCTTCGCCGGGGCGCGGGTGATCGAGAACACCATCCGCGAAACCCTGCCCGAGGGCTTCCAACGCGCCGAGTATTTGCGTGATCACGGCATGGTGGACATGGTCGTGCCGCGCCACGAACTGCGTGCCCGCCTGAGCGCCCTGATCGACCTGTTGCGCAATCGCGGCCCGGTGGGCGAGGTGGTGCCCCTGCACCGCAACGGCGCCTATTCCGACGTGGAGCAGCGCCTCAAGGACGCCCATGAGGCCGCAAAGCCCGCGCCGTCCCCCGAACCCGGCGCCTGAGGACCCACCCCATGACAGCCGACACCGCCGTACCCGCCAAGAGTGAAACGGTCCGCAGGTCCGACGCCATCCTGGAGCGCCTTCTCGGCCTGCATCCCAAGATGATCGACCTGTCGCTGGACCGGGTGGTGCGGCTGCTGGGGGCGCTCGGCAATCCGCAGGACAGCCTGCCGCCGGTCATCCACGTCGCCGGGACCAACGGCAAGGGGTCGGTGGTCGCCTTCCTGCGCGCCTTCCTGGAGGCCGCCGGCTACAAGGTCCACGCCTATACCTCGCCGCACATGGTGCGCTTCAACGAGCGCATCCGGCTGGCCGGGGAGATCATCTCCGACGACGCCCTGAGCGACCTTCTGGAGGAGGTCGAACGGGTCAATGACGGCAAGCCGATCACGTTTTTCGAGGTCACCACCTGCGCCGCGTTCCTGGCGTTCTCGCGCGTACCGGCCGACGTGGTACTGCTGGAAACCGGGCTGGGCGGCCGCCTGGACGCCACCAACGTGGTGCGCCGCCCGGCCATGACCATCATCACGCCCATCGGCATGGACCACGAGCAGTACCTGGGCGGCCGCCTCGAATCCATCGCCGCCGAAAAAGCCCACATCCTCAAGGCGGCCAGCCCCTGCGTGGTCGCCAAGCAGGAACGCAAGGCCGGGCAGATCGTCGAACTACGCTCCCTTGAGGTCGGCGCCCCGACCTTCATCGAGGGCAAGGAATGGCACATCCGCGTGCAGCCCGGCCGCAGCGGCGCCGGCGAAGTGGTCTATCAGGGCCGCGACGTCACCTGGACCCTGCCGCCGCCCGCCCTGGTCGGCGGGCATCAGGTGCGCAACGCCGGCCTTGCCCTGGCCGCCATCGAACACATCAAGGGGTTTGAGGTGCCCGAGGCCGCGCTGGCCATGGGCATGAAAACCGTCGAATGGCCCGGCCGCCTGCACCGCCTGACCCACGGCCCCCTGGTTGAAATGCTGCCCGAGGGCTGGGAACTGTGGCTCGATGGCGCCCACAACCCGCACGCCGGCAAGATGCTGGCGACCTTCCTGCGGGCCTGGAAGGACATGCCGCTGGACGTGGTCATCGGCATGATGGGACCCAAGGACGCCAACGCGTTCTTCAAACACATCGCCGCCAAGGTCCACCGCCTGCGCGCCGTCCCTGTGCCCGGCGAAGCCGGCGCCAAGCCGCCCGAAGAGGTGGCCGAGGCCGCCCGCACCCAGGGCATCGGCGACGTGGCCGTCACCGGCTGCATCGAAACCGCCCTTCGCGACCTGATCGCCAACGCCAACCGCCCGCAACGGGTGCTTATCGTGGGGTCGCTGTATCTGGCGGGATCGGTGCTGGTGGAGAACGGCTGAGGGGGCGGGCCTGCAAAGGGGGACGTAGGCCCTAAGGGAAGGCCGGGCTCTGCCCGGACCCGCCAGGAGACTCGGTCTCCTGGACCTCGGGACTTGGCCTCGGTACAAAGCCGCGCGCAACGCATCAAACTCTGAGAGTAGCGGCCTGCGGCGCAAGGTGCGGGAACCCCTATCTCATGGGGTCAAGGGGCCACTCGGCCCATTGCGGGTCCGGGCAGCGCCCGGCTCTTCTTCCCACGCCAGCGCCTATGGCCCAATGGCCCCCGCGGCTCCAACTGAAAAGGGCGCACCCGGAGGCACGCCCTTTTGCAGCATGGTGACGGCGGAACGGCCTACTTGCGCATGGAGCGCTGGAAGGAGCGTTCGCCGCGTTCGGCGGCCGCTTCGGCGCGGGCTGCGGCGGCTTCAGCGCGTTCGGCGGCGGTCTGCGCGCGGCGGGCCGCGGCTTCGGCCGAGCTGACGCCGGCGTTGAGTTGGTCAACGGTAACGGTGGTCATGGCGGCACCTTCGTCGGCCTGGGGCTGCGCACAGGCGGCGACCAGGGCGACCGCGGATACGGCCATCAGGGACTTGAGGGTAGCGGTACGGAACATGTGGCGTCTCCTGCTGGGAACGAATTCGCCCTAGTAACGCCCTAAGCGTGATCTGCGATGCAGATTTTACGCTTAGTGACGCGAAGCCGGCGCCTGATCGAGTGCGGGGCAACCCGGCTACGGGCGTTACGGTACAGGGAGTTAGCGCGCGAACCAAGTCTCATTAGGATGAATTGCGAGCATCAGGCGGAGAAGGGCGCGTCATCAGGGCCGCGCGGTTGCGGTGCAGAAGGCCCGCGTTCTCGCCACAAGTCAAAACCCCGCACCTTTCGATGCGGGGTTTTGGCGACTCGACGCTTGAGGAATTGCGCCGTCAGTGCAGCTTGCTCGGCAGGTCCTGGATCGCACCATCGATCAAGGCATTGGCCTTCTGGGCGCTCATCTGGTCGGCGACGAGACGACCGGCGGCACCGATGGCAATGTCGACGGCCAAGTTGCGGACCTCGGCGATGGCCTGAACCTCGGCCTGGGCGATGCGGTCGATGGCCTGCTTCTCGCGGCGCTGAACGGCCTCTTCCAGGCTCTTTTCGGCTTCCGCCTTCAGGCGGGCCGCTTCTTCACGAGCGTGGGTCAGGATGGCGTCAGCCTCCTGAAGGGCGTCGCGCTGCTTGCGCTGGTACTCGGCGAGCAGGGCCTGGGCGTCTTCGCGCAGACGGCGGGCTTCGTCGAGCTTGCCCTTGATCTGGCTGGCGCGGGTGTCGAGCCCGGCAGTGATGGCGCGCATCACCGGACGGTAGGCGAGCGCGATCACCAGGATGAAACCGGCGGCGACCCAGAACTCGGGGGTGGCGTAGAACGCCGCGGCGTGTTCGGCGCCCGTCTCGACGGCGTAAGCGGCGGAGATCATCGCGCGGTCTCCTTCATGGCACCATCAACGGCGGCGTCCACGGCCGACTGGTCGGGGGTGATGCCGACCAGCTTTTCGGCGGTCGCGGCGGCGGCGGCGGCAGCGATGTCCTTGACCGAGGCCAGGGCTTCGTCGCGGGCCTGGGCAATCCGGGCCTCACCTTCCTTGATCTGGGCAGCCAGCTTGGTGCCAATCTCGCGGTTGCGGGCCTCGGCGGCCTTGGAAATTTCGTCGTTGGCCTGGCGCAGCAGGTCATGGGCCTGGGCGCGGGCGCCAGCCAGGGCCTTTTCGTAGGTCTTGATGGCTTCGTCGGTCTCGGCCTTGAACTGCTGGGCGCGGTCCAGGTCGTCGTCCATCATCTTCTGACGCTGTTCCAGGACTTCGCCAATCCGGGGAATGGCGAAACGGGACATCACGAAGTAGAGGACCACGAACGTAACCGCCAGCCAGAACAGCTGGGACGCGAACGAGGCTGGGTCGAACTGCGGCATGGGCTCAGGGCTCCCAGGTTACCACGACGGGCTACCAGGATGGCTGGTGACGTCGGGAACGGAACGGCTCCGGCGGCTTGGCCGGAAGAGTCCGCCTCGGTTGGCCGGTGCCTGGGGCGCTGTGGCAACCGCTTGGGTCACGACGGCACGGCCAGACGATGGCCGGAACGGACCGCACCGGCGCCGCGCGGATTTCTCCGTGCGGCGCCCGGCGGCATCCTGACGTTCGCTGATTAGACGGCGAACAGCAGGATCAGGGCGACGACCAGCGCGAACAGCGCGATAGCTTCGGTAACAGCGAAGCCGATCCAGCCGTACAGCTCGACGCTGCTCTTGGCGGCCGGGTTGCGGCCGACGGTGGCGATCAGGCTCGCCCAGATGTTACCCACACCGATACCAGCACCGATCATGCCGATCGCGGCGAGGCCCGCACCAATGAATTGTCCAGCAGCAGCTTCCATCACACACTTCCCTTGGCTTGAATGGTACGATTTGTCGTCTTGCAGTCGTCCTCAACCTTGGTGCCCCACGACGTGGTGACGGGGGCACCCCGATACGGTCACCGACCGATCAGTGCATGTTGATGGCGTCGTTGAGGTAAATGCAGGTCAGGATGGTGAACACGTAGGCCTGAAGCGCGCCGATGAAGAACTCCAGCACCGTGATGCCGGCGACGACCACGAAGGGGACGACGCCAAACACGCCCAGGGCAACCACGAACCCGGCCAGAACCTTCAGCATGATGTGGCCCACGGTCATGTTCGCAAACAGACGAACCGACAGGCTGAAGGGGCGGGAAAGG
>LAEA01000088.1 GCA_000961745.1 Rhodospirillaceae bacterium BRH_c57
GTGGCGGCCACCCGCTCGGCCGCCACCAGCAGCGGCGGAAAGGCCGCCGCCGCCTGTTCGGCGCTGAGAAGTGGGGGACCCGCCATGCCTCAGTCCACGACCTGCATGAGGGACTCGATCACGCCGGGCAGGGTCACCCCATCGGCCCGTGCCGCAAAGGTCAGGGCCATGCGGTGTTGCAGGACCGGGCGGGCCAGGGCCAAAACGTCATCCACCGACGGCGCGTAGCGGCCCTGCATCAGCGCACGGGCCCGCACCGCCAGCATTAAGGCCTGACTGGCGCGCGGGCCGGGGCCCCAGGCGACATGGCGGCGCACGCTGTCCAGCGGCGTTTCCTCGGGGCGGCCGGCGCGGACCAGGGTCAGGATGGCCTCCACCACGCTCTCCCCCACCGGCAGGCGCCGAACCAGATGTTGGGCGGCGATCAGGTCTTCGGCTGTCATGATGGCGTCGGGCTGGAAATCCTCGGCCCCGGTGGTGGCGAGCAACATGCGCCGCTCGGCGGCGCGGTCGGGATAGTGGACATCGACCTGCATCAGGAACCGGTCGAGCTGCGCCTCGGGCAGGGGATAGGTGCCCTCCTGCTCCAGGGGGTTCTGGGTTGCCAGAACGTGGAACGGGCGCGGCAGATCGTGGCCGTGACCGGCCACCGACACATGGCGTTCCTGCATGGCCTGGAGCAGGGCCGACTGGGTGCGTGGGCTGGCCCGGTTGATCTCGTCGGCCATCAAAAGCTGACAGAACACCGGCCCCTTGATGAAACGGAAGGAGCGGCGGCCGTTGGCGTCCTCCTCCAGCACCTCGGACCCGATGATGTCGGCCGGCATGAGGTCGGGCGTGAACTGCACCCGGCGATCCTCCAGGCCCAGCACGGTCCCCAGGGTTTGCACCAGACGGGTCTTGGCAAGGCCCGGCACGCCGATCAGCAACACATGGCCGCCGGCCAGCAGGGTGATCAGGCTTTCGTCAATGACCTGTTGCTGGCCATAGATGATGCGGCCAACGGCATCGTGGGCCTCGCGGACCAGGGCGCCCAGGCGGTCCACCTCGGCCAGGATGGCGTCGGGGGTGTCCAGGGGCGATCCTTGTGGCACAAAAGGGACCTCGTCAGGCGTTGGTTGGATGGGTTCGCTGCTCACGGGGCCTCCCCACTTGTGCTAAGATTGGTGCCATGACTGATAGAGATACGCCCGAGACGCCGCCCAAGCTGGTCCGCAATGAGTGCGGCGCATTCAACATGCGCATCGACCGCGACGGCCGATGGTACTACGAGAACTCGCCGATTGGCCGGCTGCCGCTGGTCAAGCTGTTCTCCACTGTGCTGAGTCGGGACGCCGAAGGCACCTATTGGCTGACCACGCCGGCCGAGCGCGGCACCATCGAGGTCGAGGACGCGCCCTTCGTGGCCGTCGAGATGGAGGTGTCCGGCACCGGACCTGACCAGCAGATACGCCTGCGCACCAACATCGACCAGTGGGTCGAAGTGGATCGGGACCATCCCATTTGGCTGGAGGAGCGGAACGGCGTGGGTCATGATGCGGCCGGCGGCCCAACTCCCTATGTTCATGTCAGGGACGGGCTGAATGCACGCATCGCCCGTTCGGTCTATTATGACTTGGTGGCGCTGGCGGTCGAGGGAAAGAGCGGGGCTGAGACTCCGCCCGAAAAAGGTACGATCGGCGTATGGAGCATGGGCCAGTTCTTTCCTCTGGGGTCGTTCTCGGACGAGACGTGACGCGGGACGGGCTTGTTCGCGCGCTGACCCGCGGTCGTGGCCGCGGGCTGGGGTCGGACGTGGCTATCGCCCGGTCGCTCGGCATCGAGCCCAAGGTGCCGGACCCTACGCGGCCCATGCGCCCGGCCGCCGTCCTGGTGCCGCTGGTTGACCGGCCGGAAGGGTTGCAGGTCCTGCTGACCCGGCGCACCGACCATCTGGCCCACCACGCCGGGCAGGTGTCCTTCCCCGGCGGGCGGATGGAGGACGATGACGACGGCCCCGTCGCCTGCGCCCTGCGCGAGGCCGAGGAGGAAACCGGGCTGCCGTCGTCGTGCGTGGATGTTCTCGGGTTCCTGGATGACTATGTTACGGTGACCAGCTTCCGGGTCGTTCCGGTGGTCGGGTTGGTGGCGCCGCCTTTTACCCTGCGTCCCGATCCGTTCGAGGTCGCCGAGGTGTTCGAGGTGCCGCTGGCGTTCCTGCTCGACCCGGCCAACCACCAGCGGGTGGACCGCGCCGGCGAGGGGAAGCGGCCGTACTACGCCATGCCGTATGGACGCCATTACATTTGGGGTGCCACGGCGGGAATGCTCATCAACCTGTTCCGTGTCCTGCGGGACTGAAAGTTTCCGAGGGGTGTTTCGTTTCAATGGTCCGTATCCTCCTGACCTATGTCCTGCCGCTTGTAGCCCCGGCCGTGGTGTTCGTGCTGTGGGCCTGGGCGCGGGGCGCCTACATCCGCAGCCACGGCGGCCAGCCGCCGGCCATCGAGGACGGCCCGTGGTTCTGGCTGACCCTGGCGGGCGGCCTGCTGCTGCTGGCGACCCTGGCCGGTACCGCCCTTCTGACCGAAGGCGGCAAGCCCGGCGACAAATACGTGCCGCCCAGGATCGTCGATGGAAAGGTGGTGCCCGGCCACCACGAGCGCTGAGCGGAGCGTGAACCGTGGCCCGCGTGCCTGAAGAGCATCCCGAAGACAGTTACGAGCCCATCAAGGCTGAACTGCTGACCGGCGCCCAGCGAGCCCCCATGGGCCAGTTGTCCCCGCAGCCGTGGATGGCCTGGCCGCAGACCCTTACCGTGCTGGCCGCCCTGACCGCCGAGGGGACCGAGGTCCGCTTTGTCGGCGGTTGCGTGCGCGACGGCCTGCTTCACCGCCCGGTCAAAGACGTGGACATCGCCACCCCTGACCTGCCCGAAAAGGTCGTCGCCCTGCTGGAGGCGGCCGGGCTCAAGGCCGTGCCGACCGGGCTGGCCCACGGCACCGTCACCGCCGTCGTGGGCGAGGGGGCGGAGCAACGCACGTTCGAGATCACCACCCTGCGCCGTGACGTGGACACCGACGGCCGCCATGCCGTGGTTGAGTGGTCCACCGACTGGGTGGCCGATGCGGCGCGGCGGGACTTCACCATCAACGCCATGTCGGCGACGCCCGATGGCGCGGTCTACGATTACTTCGATGGTCTGCAACACCTGCACCATGGCCGCGTGGTGTTCGTCGGCCGGGCCATGGCGCGGGTGCGCGAGGATTACCTTCGTATCCTGCGGTTCTTCCGGTTCTATGCGCGTTATGGCCGCCCGCCGATCAACCACGAGGGCCTGAAGGCCTGTCAGGCGCTGGCCGACGGGCTGGACACCCTGTCCGGGGAGCGGGTCCGCGACGAGCTGTTCAAGATCCTGGAAACCGACCTGTGCACCGACGTCCTGTTGACCATGCGCGGCGAGCGGGTGTTGCAGCATGTGCTGCCCGAGGCGGCGCACTTCGGCGGGCTGCGGCAATTGGTGTTCCTGGAAACTCGGGGGTTGCGGATGCCGGGGCTGGAGATCGATCCGCTGCGTCGGCTGGCCATCCTGGTTGGCGAGGATGCCGAGGCTGCCGTCCTGGCGGCGCGCTTCAAGCTGTCCACCCGCGAGGCCGACCGGCTGGCCGTCCTGATCGAGGGCACCGTGCGGCCGTGGCCGACCCTCAACCGCATCGAACGCCAAGCCCTGCTGCGCCGGGTTGGGCGCGAGGCGGTGCGCGACCGGGCATTGATGCTGTGGTCGGCCCAGCGCGCGGTGGAAGGGCGCATCGATTCCCAAAAGACCGCAGGATGGATCGCCTTGCTGGAGGATGCTCGCGCCCTGCCGGTGCCGGAATTCCCGGTGCGCGGCCGTGACCTTCTTGCGCTGGGCATGGCGCCGGGGCCGCAGGTCGGTGCCCTGCTGCACGGGCTGGACTCCTGGTGGGAGGAGGCTGGGTATGCGCCCGACCGCGACGCCGTGCTGGCCGAGGCGGCGCGCAGGCTGGCGTCCTGATCGTCCTGTGACATCCGTCACCGCGTCGCACTTGCAACTCGTCTACCATGGGTGATCAGGGCAGGTGCTGTGGAAAGGGTGCCGCGATGAAAACCATTTGTGTGTTCGGAGACTCCGTGGCCCTGGGGCGTAACGACGAGCACGGCGCCGGGTGGCCTGCGCGACTGGCCGCATTGGAAATCAGCGGCGGCCGCGACCTCACTCTCTATAACCTGTCGGTGGCGCAGGACACGTCCATCGACGTGGCCGACCGTTGGCAGGGCGACTGCCGCGTGCGCCTGCGCCGCGCCCCTGAGTCGGCCGGCTTGGTGTTCTGCTTCGGGCTCTATGACATGGCCGACGAGTCGGCGCTTGATGGCGGCGCCCCGCGCGTGCCCCTGATGGACTCCATGGCCCAGGCCGAAGCCCTGATAGGCGCGGCGGCCCAAGTATGGCCGGTGCTGTGGATCGGACCCGCGCCGATTCACCGGAACGCCGGCCCGATGGTTGAGGACGGCACGCGGATGACGGTTTCGCGCGCCCGGTTGGAGGCTCTGAACGCCGCCTATGCCGACATCGCCCGACGTTTGGGCGTGCCCTTCCTCAATCTGTGCGGGGTGCTGGAACCCTCGGGCACATGGCAGGCGGCGCTGCAACACGGCAACGGCATTCATCCGGTCGCTGCGGGGCACGCCGCCATCGCCGCGGCTGTTCAGAAGTGGACGGCGTGGCGGGCCTGGATGGATAGCGGCGCGGCGGCCGCGGCCTATTCCGCCTACAGTTTGGCCGGCTGACCGGGCCATGCCTCTCCCTGACTGAGCGCCTCGGCGGTGACGATGGCGGCGGCCATCGCGACGTTGAGCGACCGTGCACCCGGCGCCATGGGAATGGTGATTCGGGCGTCGGTGGCGTCGTACACGTCGGGTGGGACGCCGGCACTCTCGCGACCGAGCAGGAGGGTGTCGTCCGACTCGAATCGGAACGTCGTGTGGGCGGTCGCCGCGCGGGTGGACAGCAGGACCAGACGGCCCGTGGAGGACCGTTCGCCCAGATATCTTTCCCACGACGAATATCGTGTGACCACGGCCAGTTCGCGGTAGTCCATGCCGGCTCGGCGGAGGCGCTTGTCCTCCCACAGGAACCCGCAGGGTTCTATGATATCCACCCCTAAACCGAGGCAGGCCGCCAGTCTGAGTATGGCCCCGGTATTGTGCGGAATGTCAGGCTGGTAAAGGGCTAGACGCATTTGAAGGCCGTTCATTAGAGTTATAAGATAAGCAAGTTCTAATCTTTGGCGCTTTGCAAATCAGGCAAGATGCTTTATACCGCGCGGGTTCGCCGGAGCCAAAATTTGTCCTGATGGGAGTCTGGGTGGGTCCGGCAGTTACCGTGCATGGAAGGTCTTCCTAAAGGCCTGACAGCGCGGAGGTTTTCACGACAACGCGCGTGCCCCCAGCGTGCTATGGGAGAGGGTTTAGAGGATGGCTGAAACGGCGAATCCCGCTCACGGTCCTTCCGATGGTGAAACCCGCCGCGATTTCCTGCTGTATGCGTCCAGCGCCGTTGGTGCTGTTGGCGCCGGCCTCGCCCTTTGGCCGTTCATCCACAGCATGAATCCGGCGGCAGACGTCCTGGCGCTCGCCTCCACCGAAGTCAGCCTTTCGGCCATTGCCGAAGGTCAGGCGATCACGGTGATGTGGCGTGGCAAGCCGGTGTTCGTGCGGCACCGCACGGCGGCAGAGATCGAAGAGGCGCGCAGCGTCAATATTGACGATTTGCGCGATCCGCAGTCCGACGAGGACCGCGTGCAGCAGCCCGAGTGGCTGATCATGGTCGGCGTTTGCACCCACTTGGGCTGCATCCCGCTGGGCCAGAAGCCGGCCGACCCGAAGGGGGACTTCGGTGGCTGGTTCTGCCCGTGTCACGGGTCGCACTACGATTCCTCTGGCCGTATCCGCAAGGGCCCGGCCCCGCTCAACCTGCCCATCCCGGAATATGCCTTCCTGGATGATGAGACTGTCAAGATCGGCTAGGGAGGGCTGACGGATGAGTGCCGCTTCCAATAACAAGATCGTCAAGTGGGTGGACGAGCGTCTCCCCATCTTCACGATGGTTCAGCATTCGGCTGTGGAATACCCCACGCCGCGTAACCTGAACTACTGGTGGAATTTCGGGTCGCTGGCCGGGTTCGCCCTGGTCATCATGATCCTGACTGGCCTGTTCCTGGCCATGTCCTATACCGCGCACGTCGATTACGCGTTCCTGTCGGTGGAACGCATCATGCGCGACGTCAACTACGGCTGGCTGCTGCGTTACATGCACGCCAACGGCGCCTCGATGTTCTTCATTGTGGTGTTCACTCACATCTTCCGTGGCCTGTACTACGGATCCTACAAGCCGCCGCGCGAAATCCTGTGGTGGGTCGGCCTCGTCATCATGCTGCTGATGATGGCGACCGCGTTCATGGGCTACGTGCTGCCGTGGGGCCAGATGTCGTTCTGGGGTGCCACCGTCATCACCAACCTGTTCTCGGCCATTCCGGTGGTCGGC
>LAEA01000215.1 GCA_000961745.1 Rhodospirillaceae bacterium BRH_c57
GCGGTCGAGTACCGCCACGCGGGCGCCCGATGCCGCGAGGCGGCGGGCGGTTGCCGCGCCCAGTCCCGAGGCGCCCCCGGTCACGATGGCGGTCAGTCCGGTGATGTTCATGGTCAGGTTCTCCTTCACGCCGCTGCCGGATTTTCGACCAGCAGCGCGATGCCCTGGCCGCCGCCAATGCACGCCGAGGCGATGCCATAGCGTCCGCCCGAGCGGCGCAGTTCACGCGACACGGTGACCGCCAGCCGCAGGCCGGTGGCGGCCAGGGGATGACCGATGGCAATGGCCCCGCCGTTGACGTTCAGGCGGTCGCGGTCAAGGCCAAGCTCGCGTTCCACGCCGATCACCTGGGCGCCGAAGGCCTCGTTGATCTCGATGCGGTCGATGGCCTCAAGCGGCAGCCCGGTCCCGTCGAGCAGGCGGCGAATGGCCGGGGCCGGGCCGATGCTCATGATCTCGGGCGGGACGCCCACGGTGGCGCAGCCGCGCAGCCGGGCCAGCGGGTCCTTGCCCCAGCCTTCGACGTAGCGGCCCGAGGCGACCAGGGCCGCCGCCGCGCCATCGACAATGGCCGAGCTGTTGCCGCCGGTCTGCACGCCGCCGAAGGCCGGGCGGATCTTGGCCAAGACGTCAGGGCTGGTGGGCCGGACATGGGTGTCCTCGGCAAAGCTCTCCACGCCGCGCGGCAGGCGGATGCCGCGCGCCTTGTAGCCGTCCAGGGCAAATTCCTGGCTGGCGAGCGGAACGATCTCGCCGTCGAAGAAGCCTTTTTCGCGGGCCTTCACCGCATTGGCAAAGCTGCGGGCGGCAAAGGCGTCCACGTCCTCGCGGCTGATGCCGTAGCGTTCGGCCACCGTTTCGGCGGTGTGGCCCATGGACCCGCCGGTGGCGGTGTCCCACAGGGCTTCCCACAGGAAATCCTTGAACTCCACCTGACCCATCTTGAAGCCGGTGCGGTGGGTGTAGGCGGCCACCGGGTTGCGGGTCATCGACTCGGCGCCGACGCACAGGGCGAGGCCGACCTTGCCCAATTCGATGGCTTCGGCGGCCTGGGCCAGCGTCTCGATGCCGGTGCCGCAGATGCGTTGCACCAGATGGGCCGGGCGGTCGATGGGCACCCCGGCGTACAGGCCAATGTGGCGGGGCAGGAAGTAGGCGTCAAAGGATGCCTGCGCGACGCTGCCCGCGATGGTGGTCTGGACATCGGCCGGGGCGATGCCGGTGCGGGCCAGCACGGCGCGGGCTACGGCGATGCCCAGGTCGGTCGGTGAAATCTGCCCGAGAATGCCGGTATAGTCGGCAAAGCCGGTGCGGACGCCGTCAAGCAGCCACGCATCGCCATAGGCCACGAAGGTTCCAAGGGACTGGGTCATTCGGCGGGCACTCCGCTCAGGGTGATGACGTGGGGCGGCGGGGCGTCGGCATACAGATCATCGACCAGGGCGGCCCGCCGGGTCAGGATGGCGCGCTGGTTCAGCGAGCCCTTGTCGGTCATTTCGCCGGTATCCAGGCTGGGCGGGTCCTCCAGCAACAGGGCGCGCACCACGCGGCTGGCGCTGCCGGTGCTGTGGGCGGCGAAGCTGTCGAGAAGCCCCCGGAACTCGGCCTGCACCGAGTGGTGGCACAGGACATCGGCCACCGGCGCGTCGCCCGGCAGATCGACGCACAGTGAGCGGCACATCTCCAGGTCGGGAACCAGCAGGGCGCCGACGTCGTCGCGGTCATGGCCGGTGATGGCGCAGTCGCGCACGAACGGCGCGAAGTGGCCCACGATTCTGGCGCGCAACGGCCCGACGCTGACCCAGGTGCCCGAGGCCAGCTTGAAATCCTCGGCGATGCGGCCGTCGAACAGAAAGCCGCGCGACGGGTCGGCGGGATCGGCAAAACGCAGCGCGTCGCCCATCTTGTAGAAGCCTTCCTCGTCAAAGGCGGCTTTGCTGAGGGTGGGCTGGCGCCAGTAACCGGGGGTGATGTTGGGGCCGCGCACGCGCAGCTCCAGCTTGGTTTCGGCCGGCACCATCTTGACGTCGAGGCCCGCCGCCGGGATGCCGATTTCGCCCGGCCCACCGGCCTCCCACGGGGCGCCCAGCGAAAACGGTGCGGTTTCCGTGGACCCCAGGCTGGTGGTCATGTAGATGCGGGCGCCACAGGTCTGGGTCGCCAGATCGCGGTAGGCGTTCCAGATCATCGGGGACAGCCCGGCCCCGGCATAGAACAGCATCCGCAGGCGGCTGAAGAAGTGGGTGCGCAGCGCGTCGTCGGCCCGCAGGCGCGGCAACAGTTCCTCGTACCCCTTGGGCACGTTGAAATAGATGGTCGGGGCGATGTCGCGCAGGTTCGCCACCGTGCGCTCGACGGCGCCGGGCAGGGGGCGGCCCTCGTCGATGTAGAAGGAGCCGAGGTTGTAAAGCGCGATGCCCAGGTTGTGGTTGCCGCCGAAGGTATGGCTCCACGGCAGCCAGTCCAGCAGCACCGGCGGCTCGTCGGCCACCAGCCCCAGCATCTGAAGGATCATCTGCTGGTTGGAACAGATCATGCGGTGGGTGTTGATCACGCCCTTGGGCACCCCGGTCGAGCCCGAGGTAAACAGGAACTTGGCCACGTCGTCGGGCTGGATGCGCGCGTGCGCGGCGGCCACGGCGTCGGTCGGCGCAACGGCCAGCAGGTCGGCCAGCAGGGTCGCCGGATGCCCGGCGGCGGGAGTGTCCGTCACCACCACCTCGGCCCCCGTCAGGTCCAAAGCCTTGAAGGCGCGGGCATAGCGCTGGCCGTTGGCGGCAAAGACCATGCCCGGCGTCAGGATGTCGAACACATGGCGCAGCTTGCCGAAATCTTCGGAAATCAGCGAATAGGCTGTGGAAATGGCCGCCGTGGGCACGCCCACATGCTGCCCGGCCAGACTGAGCAGGGCGTGGTCGATGTCGTTTTCCGACAGGATGAGAACCGGACGGTCGGCTGACAGGCCGCGATCCAGCAGGGCTTGTCCCAGGCTTTCCACCTGAGCCAGCGCCTGGGCATAGGTCACGGTGCGCCAGGTGCCGTCGGCGGTGCGCTGGCCGAGGAACACCCGGTCAGGCACCTGCCGGGCGCCTTCGGCGAGCCGTTCGGTGATGACGCGCGGATAGGCATTCAGGGTATCGACGGAACGGATCAGGATGGCGCCATCGGCGCGGTGTTCCGTGACGACGTCGCGCGGCCCGAGTGTCACGGGCCGGAGGCTTCCGGTCATTGCATTTCCTCCCGAGGAAATCATTGCGCCGTCCCTCTTGTGGGGATCTGGCGCCGGTCGCAGTGTGGTGGGGTCTAACGAACCTTAGGGGCCTTTTTGGACAGGAAGGCGTTCAGGCGCTCCTTGGCGAGGTCGTCGCCCTGGGCGATGGCGGCCATCAGGGATTCCAGCATCAATCCGTGTTCCGGCGCGGCCTGGGCGGCACGGGGCAGGGCATGGACCACGGCAAAGTTGGTCAGCGGGGCGTTGTTGGCGATGCGGCCTGCCAAGGTCATGGCGTGATCGAACGCCGCACCGGGTTCCACCACGTACTGCACCAGTCCGGCGGCCAGGGCGTCCTGGGCCTCCATCACGCGGCCGGTCAGCATCATGTCTGTCATGCGGTGGACGCCGATCAGGCGGGGCAGGCGCACCGATCCGCCCCCGCCGACGAAAATGCCGCGCTGGCCTTCGGGCAGGGCGAAGTAGGCGGTGCCGTCGGCCACCCGGATGTGGGTCGAGGCGGCCAGTTCCAGGCCGCCGCCGACCACCGCGCCATGCAGCACGGAAATCACCGGCACGTCGGCGAACTCGATGGCCTCGAAGGCGCGATGCCACAGGCGCGAGTGGCGGATGCCGCCGGTGATGCTCTGATCGGTCAGTTCCGTCAGATCAAGACCTGCGGAAAAACAGTCGCCGGCGCCACGGATGACGGCGACCTTGACCTCGGGCGGGGTCGCGCTGAAGAAGGCGTGCAGGGCTTGGATGGTGCCGTCGTTCAGGGCGTTGCGCTTGGCCGGACGATTGAGGGTGACGATTGCCACGCTGTCTTGCACGGCAACTTCAATCGGGGCGTCAGAGGAGGCTCCAAGGAGTGCCTCGTGCATTTGGGGCTGTGTCATGCCATCTCCGACCGTTCATTATGTCGATAACTGTTATTGACGATAACAATGTGTTTTGGCGGTCGTCAACGCAAAAAGTGAAAGCGCCCGAACCAGGGGGTTGGGCGCTTTGTTTCGGAATCGCAATGAGTCAACTGCTTATGTAGGCAAGCCGCCACGCGTCATGTCCAAGGGCGCGCGGCTGCCTTCGTTGTTGGCCAGCACCAGCTTGGTCAGCAGGCGGGTGAATTGCTCCCGCTCGGCCTGATCCAGCGGGCCGAGCAGCAGATCCTGCACCTTTTCGACCATCGGCCGGATGGCCCGCAGATTGGCGGCGCCGTCCTCGGTCAGGTACAGCCGCTTGATGCGACGGTCCTTTTCATCGGCCATGCGGTGGATGTAGCCCCGTGTTTCCAGGCGCAGCAGCACGTTGCCGATGGTGGTCCGGTCAACCCCGGCCAGCTTGGAAAGCTGGATCTGCTCCAGGCCCGGTTGAAGCTCGATTCCCGACAGGATGGCGAACTGGATGGGGGTCAATCCCGTCTCGCCGCAGACCTCGTGGAACAGTCCCACCGAGATCTGGTGACACCGGCGGACGAGGTGTCCGGGCATTTGGTGCAGCGGCAGGCTGTCGTCGCTCATGGCGGGGAGTCCAGGGTTAAGGCGGTGCAAATCCATACACCGAGCCATACACCGAGTAGGTGGAAAAAGAAAAGCAGTATACTGATTGACAGTATGCTGATCGTTACGTTAGTAACGTTAAGGCGACCTAAAAGCGTCCCCACAAGGGTTCGGGAGGAAACAATGAACGCATCGTCCAAATCTGGTTCGGGCAAATCTGGTTCCGGGTTCAAAATGATCGTGGCCGGCGGCGGCATCGGCGGCCTGTCCGCAGCCCTTGGCCTGGCCAACAAGGGCTGCACCGTTACCGTGCTGGAGCAGGCCGCCCAGTTCGGGGAAATCGGCGCGGGCATTCAGATCGGCCCCAACGCTTTTCACGCCATGGACTATCTGGGCGTCGGGCAGGCCGGGCGGGACAAGGCCGTCTACATCGACAAACTGGTGATGATGGACGCCACGACCGGCGGCATGGTCGCGCAGATGCCGGTGGACGAGCCGTTCCGCCAGCGTTTCGGCAACCCCTATGCCGTGATCCACCGCGCCGACCTGCATGGCGTCCTGCATGACGCCTGCATGGCCCATCCGGCCATCACCCTGGTCAACACCCAGCGGGTCATGGGGTACGAGAACACCGGTTCGGGCGCGCGGGTGGCGACTGAAAGCGGGCAGGTTTTCGAAGGCGACGGGATCATCGGTTGCGACGGCGTACGCTCCAAGATCCGCGAGCAGCTTACCGGCGGTGACGAGCTTCGCCTGTCGGGCCATGTGGCCTATCGCGCCGTCCTGCCGATCGAGCAGATGCCCGAGGATATGCGCTGGAACGCCGCGACCCTGTGGGCCGGGCCGAAGTGCCACATGGTCCACTATCCGCTTCAGGGCTGGAAGACGTTCAACCTCGTCGCCACCTTCCAGACCGACGTGTCCGATGTCGGCACCAACGAGCCGGGCACCCGCGAAGAAATCCTGTCGCGCTTCCCCAACGTGGTGGACCGCGTGCGCAAGGTTCTGGAAACCCCCACCGAATGGCGCCGCTGGGTCCTGGGTGACCGCGAGCCAATCGAGAATTGGACCGATGGCTCGGTGACGCTGCTGGGCGACGCCGCCCACCCGACCCACCAGTATTTCGCCCAGGGTGCCTGCATGGCCCTGGAGGACTCGGTGTGTCTGGCTGACAAGATCGAGCATTGCGGCGGCGACCTGCACCGGGCGTTCCAGGAGTATCAGGCCGAGCGCATCGTGCGGGCCTATCGTGTGGTCCTGTCATCGCGGATGCTGGGCAAGGTCTACCATGCCCAGGGTGTCGAACGGCTGATCCGCAACTCCGTCATGGGCGCCAAGACGCCGGGCCAGTTCTATGACGGCCTGGAGTGGCTGTACGGCGGCACCGGCCTGAACAGCGGCCTCGTGCAGACCGAAACCGCAGCCTGAGGACGCGTCCCATGCAGATGTACGGCTTCTTTCGAAGCGGCACGTCCCACCGGCTGCGCATTGCCCTGGCTCTCAAGGGCCTGGATTTTGAACTGGTGCCGGTCAACTTACGGGCAGGGGAGCACTTCCGGCAGCCGTTCATCGACCTCAATCCCCAGGGTCTGGTTCCGGCCCTGGAGATTGACGGGGCGGTTCTCAGCCAGTCGCCAGCGATTATTGAATACCTGGAGGAACGGTACCCCACGCCTCCGCTGCTGCCGGCCGACATGCTGGAACGGGCGCGGGCGCGCGCCATGGCTGCCCTGATCGGGTGCGACATTCACCCGATCAACAACCTGCGGGTCCTCAACGCCCTGCGCGCCCGGTTCCATGCCGAGGACGAAGCCGTCAAGGCGTGGTGCGCCACCTGGATTCGGGCGGGGTTCGACGCCCTGGAAAAGACGCTGCCCGACACTGTCGGCGCCGGGACCTTCGCGTTCGGCGACCGGCCGGGGCTGGTCGAGGTCTACCTCGTCCCGCAGGTCTACAGCGCCCGCCGGTTCGAGGTGCCGCTGTCGTCCTATCCCAAGATCCTGGCCTTGGACGCCGCCTGCGCGGAGGTGCCCGCCTTTGTGGCGGCACACCCGGACAACCAGCCGGATGCTGCCTGACCCGTCAAAAATAACATCAGTTCCTGGGAGGAACGCATGACCATTTTCAAGAAAAGCGCCTTCGTGGCGGCCGCCGTCGCGGCCTGCTCGTTCCTCGGGCTGGGCAGCGCCAGCGCGACTGAACTCAAGATGGGTCTGATCACGCCCCCGGCCCATGTGTGGACCAAAGCCGCCCAGCGCTTCGCCGACACCCTCAAGGAACGTTCCGGCGGGGAGTTGACCGTCGTCATCTTCCCCGGCGGCCAGCTTGGCAACGAGCCCGAGATGTTCCAGCAGATGCAGGCCGGGTTGCTCGACATGGGCTTCATGACCGGCGCCCTGACCTCCTTGCGCGAGCCTTCCATACAGGCATGGTTCACGCCGTTCCTGTTCAGTAGCGTCGAGCAGGCGGCGGCGGCGGCCAAGACCCCGGCCGCCCGGCAGATGCTCGATAACCTGGACAAGATCGGCCTCAAGGGGCTGGGCTATTCCTTCGCCGGGATGCGCCACATCCTCAAGCGCGAGGGCACGGTCGGCAGCCTTGCCGATCTCAAGGGCCAGAAGATCCGCATCGTGCCGTTCCCGGCCATGAAGGTGTGGTGGGAGGCGACCGGCGCCGTGCCGACCCCCGTGCAATTGCCCGACATCTATCAGGCCCTCCAGAACGGCCTGCTCGATGGCGTGGACATTGACCTTGATGCCCTGGTCGGGTCCAAGTTCCATGAAGTCGCCAAGGGCCTGACCTTGACCAGCCACATGGCGTTTCCGGCTGTGGCGATGATCGGCAACCAGCGTTGGGCCGCCCTGACGCCCGAACAGCGCACCCTGATCGCCAGCACGATGGACGACACCCTTGCCTGGGCGACCGCCGAACAGGTCGAGGCGGAAAAGCGCAACCTCGCCACGCTGAAGGCGGCGATCACGGTCGAGGCGCTGGATTCTGCCGAGGCGACCTTTGCCGATGCCAATGCGGCGTACAAGAAGGCGTTCGGGTCGAACCCGCTGATCGAGGCCTTCCAGACCCAAACCTTCCAGATTCAGGCCAAGGCTGGAAATTAACCCCGACATGACGGGGCGGGGGGCGTGCGACTGCCCTCCGCTCCGGCTCCCCCTATTTCTTGTGGAGCAGCCGACATGGTCACTCCAATGGCGCAGGTCCTGTCCCGCGCGAGCCAACGTCTTGCGTGGGGCGAAATGCTCGCTTGCAAGGTGCTGATCGTCCTGTTCACCGTCGTTCTGGTGGTCAACGTCACCTTGCGGTACGGCTTCAACAGCCCGCTGTATTATGCCGAGGAATTGGCCGTCTACATCCTGATCTGGATGGCGTTTCTGGCCATTTCCGTGTCTCTGCACGAAAACACCCAGATCCGTCTGACCCTGTTGACCGACGCCTTGCCGGAGCGGGCCGGGCGGGCCGTGGTGCTGGTCATGGATGGTTTGGCCGCCGTCATGCTGGCCGTCATCCTGGTCCATGCGGTGACGTGGATTCAGTCTCCGTCGGTGGAATTTGAACTGGCCATCACCCTGGGCATCGGCAAGAAGCCCTTCTTCGCCATCATTCCCCTGTTCTGCGCCACCGGCCTGTTTCATCTGGTGACCCGTCTGGTCCAACCGGCCGTGGCGCCGCAGGAGGCGGAATGATTACGGCGGCTGCCTTCGTCGTGCTTCTGGCCCTGGGGATGCCGGTTGCCTTCGTGCTGATCGGGGCGACGTTCGCCTTCATCCTGTCCACCGGCACCTATGGCATGTTGGACTCCCTGCCGCAGGTGCTGTTCAGCTCCATCGAGATCTTTGACCTGCTGGCCATTCCGCTGTTCGTCCTGCTGGGCGAGGTGATGAACGAGGGCGGCATCACCCGGCGCATCATCAACGCCGCGCGGGCATGGCTGCAATGGGTGCCCCATAGCCTGGCCTATGTGTCGTTGCTGGCCAATCTCATGCTGTCCTCGATCATGGGGTCGGCCACCGCGCAGATCGCCATCATGAGCCGGGTGATCGTCCCGGCCATGGAAAAGGACGGCTACGACCGCAGCTTCGCCACCGCCCTGACCGCCGCCGCCGGGTTGCTGGGGCCGATCATTCCGCCGTCCATGGTGTTCATCATCTATGGCGTGGTTGGTCAGGTCTCCATCGGGTCCATGTTCATCGGCGGCATCCTGCCGGGGCTGCTGCTGTTCGGCCTGCTGTGCGGGATCACTGCCCTGGGCGCGCGGCGCTGGCGGACGCGGGTCTCGGCCAGCCAGCCGGTGGATGGCCTGTGGCGGGCCACCGGCGAGGCCTTGCTGACCTTGTCCATCCCCATGGCCATTGTCGGCGGGATATCGTTCGGCATCGTCACGCCCACCGAGTCGGCGGCTGTCGCCATCGTGCTGGCCGTCGTCATCGGGGGAGGTTTCTACCGCGAACTGCGGCTGTCCCACGCTCCGGCCATTCTGGGCCGTACCGCACGCACCACGGCCACGGTGCTGTTGCTGATCGCGGCGGCCAAGGTGTTCGGGTGGGTGCTGACCTTCAATCAGGTGCCGCAGATCGCCGCCGAGTTCCTGCAATCCCTGACCGCCGATCCCACGGTTTTCCTGTTGCTGGTCTTCGTGTTCCTGATGCTGGTCGGCATGGTGCTGGACGGTATCGCGGCACTGATCATCCTGGTGCCCATCCTGCTGCCGATTGCCCAGAAAACCTACGGCATCGATCCGGTGCATTTCGGCATCATGACCTGCCTGACGCTGACCCTTGGCCTGCTGACGCCGCCCGTCGGGGCGGGGCTGTACATCGCCTCGGCCCTGACCAACACGGGCATTGTGCTGTTGAGCCGGCGGGTCCTGCCGTTCATCGCGGTGACCTGCGCCGCCATCCTGCTCATCGTCTTTTTCCCCTGGCTGACCACCGCCCTGCGGTGAGCTGGCCCAAAACAACCTGGAGAAACGTCCATGACCGTCCTTGGAACCCTTGAAGAACTGCCCCTGGACTACCGCAACGCCCTGTCGGCCAAGGAACTGGTGCCGCTGTGGCCCGCCTTGCGCAGCTTCCTGCCCTATGGCAAGCCCGACCGCGCCTGCAAGCCCATGGTCTGGCACTACGAGGACATTCGCCCCCTGTTGATGGAAGCGGGCGAACTGACCCCCATCGAAAAGGCCGAGCGGCGCGTGCTGATCCTGGCCAATCCGTCCCTCGATCCGGGGACCGCGCGGGCCACGCCGACGATCTATCTGGGGATGCAGCTTATCAAGCCCGGCGAGACGGCCCCCAACCACCGCCATTCCCCCAGCGCCGTGCGCTTCGTGGTCGAAGGCGAGGGCGGCTTTACCGTGGTCGAGGGCGAAAAGTTGCCCATGGAAAAGGGGGACCTCATCCTCACCCCGGCGGGCCTGTGGCATGAACACGGCCACCACGGCACCGGGCCGGTGGTGTGGCTGGACGCCCTGGATCTTCCGTTGGTCTATTCGGTCGAGGCGTCCTATTGCATCGAAGGCAAGCCCCAGCATCTGGAAAATCAGGCCGACCGTTCGCAGACCACCTACCGGCGCTCCGGTCTCGTGCCGTACAGCCAGCTTGACCGCCCGGCGGCCAAGTATCCCCTGAAGCGGTTCCCGTGGCGCGAGGTCCGGGCGGCGCTGGTGGACATTGCGGGCCACGCCGGGCGGGACGAGGCCATCCATCTGGCCTACGTCGATCCGGTGACCGGAGAGGAATGCCTGCC
Source organism: Rhodospirillaceae bacterium BRH_c57 (assembly GCA_000961745.1). Classification (GTDB taxonomy): domain Bacteria; phylum Pseudomonadota; class Alphaproteobacteria; order Rhodospirillales; family Rhodospirillaceae; genus Cauispirillum. Next base: position 10,468 of record LAEA01000215.1, read on the forward strand.
GACGCTCGGATTTTCAGCCCTGGCCCTGCGGCCGGGTGAGACCTACGCGCCCCGGCGGCGGTCGGCGTCCCAGGTCATGCACGTTATCGAAGGGGCCGGCGATGCGGTCGTCGATGGCGTCGAAATGACGTGGTCGGACACCGGCACCATCGCCATTCCCACCCATGCCGACATCCAGATCCGCAACGGGTCGTCGTCCAAGATGGCGTTCCTGTTCGTGGTCGATGATGCCCCGATGCAGCGCAAGCTGGGCTTTTACGAAGAGTTCTGAAAGAAGGACGTCAATCGATGACCACCCGCTACATCGTCCCGCCGCCGGCGGTCGCCACCGTGCCTGTGCGCGGCCATGGCGCCGTGTTTCCTGTCAACCGCATCTTCTGTGTCGGCCGCAACTACGCTGCCCACGCCGCCGAAATGGGCACTCAGCCCGACAAGGAAGAGCCGTTCTATTTTACCAAAAGCCCCTCGACCATTGTCGCGTCGGGCGCCACCATCGCCTATCCGCCCGAGACGGCGAATTACCACTACGAAATGGAACTGGTGGCCGCGATCGGCGCCCCCGTCTTCCGCGCCTCGCCGGATACAGCCCTGGACGCCGTCCTCGGCTATGCCTGCGGTCTGGACATGACGCGGCGCGATCTGCAACTCCGGGCGCGTGAAAAGCAGCGCCCGTGGGATCTGGGCAAGGATTTCGAGCAGTCGGCGGTCATGGGCGAGATCGTCCCGGTGACCGAGATCGGCCATCCCACCAGCGGCCTCATCGAACTCAAGGTCAATGGCGCGGTGCGCCAGAGCGCCGATCTGTCGGACCTCATCAACTCGGTGAAGGAGGTGATTGTTCATCTGTCGCGGTTCTATCATCTGGTGCCCGGCGACCTGATCTATACGGGCACGCCCGCCGGTGTCGGGCCGGTCCTGCCCGGTGACGAAATCGCCGGGCGCATCGACCACGTGGGGGAAGTCACCCTTCGTCTGGCGCCTGCGGCCTGAGTTGGTACCAGCAGGCCGGGGCCGTTCACGCATCGCAACATGCCCTTGCGTGGCCGGCCCCCGCCCTGCTATGCCCTGTGCGACCCACTTCCCGACGAGGCAGCGAACAGGGCCTTTGTAATGGCTGGCAAAAGCGGCAGACCCCGGCAGCCCGTGCCTACGGCGAAGGCAGCCTCCGGCAGTGAGGAGAAGCTGGGCGACCTTCCGAACTATGTCGGCTACATGCTGCGGCGGGCGCAATTGACGGTGTTCCAGGACTTCATCCAGTCGCTGGCGGACTTCGACCTTCGCCCCGCGCAGTTCTCGGTCCTCAGCGTCATCGAGGCATCGCCCGGCCTGCGCCAGACCGAGGTTGCCAACCTCCTCGGCATCCAGCGCACCAACTTCGTGACCTTGTTCGACAGCCTGGAAGGCCGTGGCCTGGCCGAGCGCAAGCCGTCCAAGGAAGACCGCCGCTCGCACTCCCTCTACCTCACCGATGCCGGCCGTGCCTATCTGCGTGACGTCAAAGCGTCCGTGGATGCGCATGAAACCCGCATCGCCCAGCAGGTCGGGCAGGACGACTACATCACCTTGAAACGCATTTTGGGAAAGTTGCTCGTCATCTGCTGAGGGGTGACGCGGCGTCCTGGTGGTTTCACGCCTCGCTGCCGGTTAGTTCCAATGCACCATGGACGCGCAAGGCAAGCTGCCTCACCTTCTTGTGCCGTCGGCCATAGGGGGCGAGGGCGGCCGGAGGCGTGAGCAGGTGATGCGGGGCAGTGAAAATTCTGGCCGGGACGCGGCGGAAGTGATGCTTGAGTGCGCCCCCGAATGTGCCCCCGAGTGCGTCACGGAACGCGATCTCGCCGCAGCCGGCTGGATCCCGCCGGCCAAGGTGGATGCCTTGATAGAGGTCATCGAGCGTATCGCGGCGGGTGATTACACGTCGGTTCCCCAGGGCGAGGATCGCCTGGGCGTGGCCTTGCGCGGCCTCGCGCGGACCATCGGGCGGCAGGCCTCCAAGCGGCTGCACAACTGCGTCGAGCTGTCGATCAAGAGCAACGTCAACCTGGAAACCTCCGTGGATATCTTCCGCGACATCCGGCAGGTCGGCGATCAGGGCCAGGCCATCGCCGCCGCCGCCGAGGAACTGGTGTCCTCCGTGGAGACAATTTCCGAGAACGGCGCCGCCGTCGCCTCGGAGGCCCGCGCCGCCTTGCAGGAGGCCAACGCGGGGGCGGATCTTGCCAGCAAGGCGACGGCCTGCATGGAACGCATCGCCGGTTCGGTGAGCGGCGCGGCCGGTCAGGTGGACCGCCTGGGTGAGGCGGCCGAAAACATCGGCCAGATTGTTTCAACGATTGAGGAAATCGCCTTCCACACCAACATGATCGCCCTGAACGCGGCGGTGGAGGCGGCACGCGCCGGGGAGGCCGGCAAGGGTTTCATGGTGGTCGCCGACGAGGTCAAGCGCCTAGCCAAACAGACCAAGGACGCCACCGTTGATATCACCAGCCGCATTGCCACCTTGCGCGCCGACATGGCGGCCATCGTCGCGTCCATGGGCGCGGTCGATCAGGTCGTTGCCGAGGGGCGCGAGGCGATCAGCGAGACCGGCAAGCGCGTCGGCGTGATCTCCCAGGGTGTCCGCGAGGTGGCTGAACGGATCGCCGAGGTTGCCGACATCATCAACCAGCAGAAGACCGCCGCCTCCGACGTCGCCCAGGGCATCACCGTCATCGCCGACGAGACCGAGCGTGTCCGCGAACGCATGAGCGGCGTGCTGGGCGTGCTCGACGACACCGACCGTATCGTCGTGCAGGAACTGGAAGTCCTGGCCGGCATGGGCCTGCCGTTGAAGGTGATCCACCTCGCCAAGGCCGACCATGTGCGGTGGAAGAAGAACATCGCGGCCATGCTGGTCGGCCGCCTGAAGGTGGAGGAGAACAGCCTGGCCGACCACCATGGCTGCCGCCTGGGCAAGTGGTACGACACCGTCACCGACCAACGCTTGCTGGCGGCGCCATCGTTTGCCGCGCTGGAGGCGCCCCACCGCCTCGTCCACGCGGCGGGGAAGGAGGCCGCCCGCCTCTATAATGGCGGAGATCTTGATGGTGCCATGCGGGCCATGGAACGGTTGAGCGACGCCTCGGCGCAGGTGTTGAGCCTGCTGGACCGCCTGCGTGTCGAGGCGCGTGCACCCGTCGGCGCTTCGGTCTGACAAAGGGGGATGTCAACGGCATGATTATCTGCGACGAAGACGGGGGCCGCGCCCGCGTTGTCCTGCCCGGAGCCCTCGACACCGCCGTCGCCGCGCCGCTGAAGGAGGCGCTGATGGCTGCGCTGGAACGTGGTTTGCCGGTGGTTGTCGATGCGTCCGACGTGTCCCGGCTGTCGACCGCGTGTATCCAGGTGCTGATCGCGGGTGGCAGGGCGGTTGCCGATGCGGGCCGCCAGTTCATCGTCGTCCGCCCGTCCGAGGCCCTGGTGGCGGCCTTTGACGACATGGGACTGTTCCCCGTCATGATGAAGTGGAAAATCGAGACATGACCGGCACGGCGCATTAGGGCATGGAAGAGGGCGCGCGGCGGCTCCTGGGGGGGAGACGGTGGCGTCCGAGCCCTGCGGGGCAAATGGGGGGTGGTTCTAAGGCATGAACGAGCTAGACCAATTCAAGCAGACCTACTTCCAGGAATGCGAGGAACTCCTCGTTGACCTGGAGGAGACCCTGCTCGCGCTGCAAGCCGATGGCGGTGACAGCGAGGCCTTGCACGCCGCCTTCCGCGCCACCCACTCCATCAAGGGCGGCGCTGGTGCGTTCGGGTTCGACCGTTTGGTCGCCTTCGCCCACACCTTTGAAACCATCCTTGACCTGATGCGCGACCACACGCTGGAGGCCTCGCCCGAGAACGTGGGGCTGGCCCTTCAGGCGGCCGACGTGCTGGCCGACCTGGCCCGCGCCGCCCGTACCGGCGAGGACCCGCCCGAAGGGCACGAGACCGTGATCGCCGCCGCGCTCAACACGCTGGGCGGGCTGGACCCCATGGCGGCCGACGATGACGACGATGACTTTGATGATCTGTTCGCGCCCGTGCCCGTGGTGGCGGACCCGGAGCCGGTCGTCCCTGCCGCCGCGCCCGGCTCTGACGGCCCGGTGGCCTATACCATCACCCTGGTCCCCCACGCCGACATGCTGCGTCGGGGCAGTGAGCCGCTCTTGCTGCTGCGCGAACTGAAGGCGCTGGGCGCCGTGACGGCGCGGGCCGATCTGGCGCGGCTGCCCGATCTGGCGGCGCTGGAGCCGGAGGACGCTTACCTGTCCTGGACCATCGAGGTCATCACCGACGCAGGCCGCGCCGCCGTCGAGGAGGTGTTCGACTTCGCGGGCGACGACTGCGACCTGACCATCACTGCCGCCGGGGAAACGGTGGAAAGCGAAGCGCCCGAGACCGTTGTGGCCCCCGAACCCGAACCGCCCCCGGCGCCCGCGCCCAAACCCGCGCCCCAGCCTGCACCTGTGCCCCAGCCTGCACCTGTGCCCAAGCCCGCACTGGACGCCAAGCCTGCGGCGGCGGCTGCTGCCGATGGCACGGCAACGGCCAAGGCCAGTTCCATGCGCGTCGATACCAGCAAGCTTGACAGCATGGTCAATATGGTCGGCGAACTGGTCATCACCCAGGCCATGCTGATGCAGCAGAGCCAGGGGTCGGAGGCTGACGAACTCCAGCGTGGCTTGGCCGAGTTGCAGCAGCACACCCGCGACCTCCAAGAAGGCGTCATGGCCATGCGGGCGCAGCCGGTCAAGACGGTGTTCTCGCGCATTCCCCGGCTGGTCCGTGAACTGGCCACCCAGACCGGCAAGCGCATCCGCCTGGAAACCACCGGCGAAGCCACCGAGATCGACACCACCGTGGTCGAGCAACTGGGCGATCCGCTCACCCACATGATCCGCAACGCCGCCGACCATGGTCTGGAAACGCCAGAAGAAAGGATTGCCGCCGGCAAGCCGGCCGAAGGGGTCATCCATCTGTCGGCCGGTCACCGGGGCGGTCGCATCCTCATTCAGATCCGCGACGACGGTCGGGGCATCAACCGCCAGAAGGTGCTGAAGAAGGCTGTCGAGAAGGGTCTGGTGGCGCCTGACGCCGCGCTGACCGACGAGGAAATCGACAACCTCGTCTTCCTGCCCGGCTTTTCCACCGCCGATGAGGTGTCCAACCTGTCGGGGCGCGGCGTCGGCATGGATGTCGTGATGCGCAACATCCAGAATATGGGCGGGCGCGTCAGCATCCAGTCAAAGCCGGGGCAGGGGGCGTGTATCTCCTTGTCGCTGCCGCTGACCCTGGCGGTACTGGATGGCATGATCGTGGGGGTCGGGGCGCAATCTTTCGTCGTGCCGCTAACGAATATCGTTGAAAGCCTGCGCCCGCTGGCCAAGGACCTGCATCCGGTGGCGGGGTCCAACGACCGTTCCGTGCTGGCCATCCGGGGCGAGTACATCCCCGTCGAACACCTCAGCCGGCTGCTCAACATCCCCGGCGCCATCGAGGACCCGGCCCAGGCCCTGGTGCTGATCGCCGAGACCGAGGGCGGCGGCAAGGTCGGTCTGGTGGTTGATGAAATCCTCGGCCAGCAGCAGGTGGTCATCAAGAGCCTGGAGGAGAACTTCGGCCGCGTGGACGGCGTCGCCGCCGCCACCATCCTGGGCAGCGGCCAAGTTGCCCTGATCGTCGATGTGATGGGCCTGAAGAGTTTGGGTGGCGCTCCGCACCGCGCCGACGCGGCGGGCCGCGGCCTGGCCTTCGGCTGAGGAGCGGGCGATGACGACAGCGGTAGAGCCACGCCGGCAACGGGAGTTCCGCTTTGACCGGGCGGACTTCGACTTCATCGCCAGTCTGGTGCGTCAGCGCACCGGCATCGTGCTGGCGGACAACAAGCAGGACATGGTCTATGGCCGCCTGACCCGCCGCCTGCGGGCGTTGAACATGAACTCCTTCACGGACTATTGCGCGCTGGTCGCCTCCCCGGCCGGGCAGGACGAACTGATCGCCTTCACGAATGCCCTGACGACCAACCTGACCAGCTTCTTCCGCGAGGGCCACCACTACGACCACCTGCGCGACGAGGTGCTGCCCCGCTTGGCCGCCCGCGCCGCCAGCCAAGGGCGCCGCCTGCGCATCTGGTCGGCCGGCAGTTCGTCGGGGGAGGAGGCCTATTCGGCCGCCATGATCCTTCTGGCCGCCCTGCCCGACGCCGGGCGCTGGGACGCCCGCATCCTGGGAACGGACATCGACAGTTCCATGGTCGCCCATGCCACGGCGGGCCTTTATGACGCCGAGCGCGCGGCGCGCATTCCCGACGACCTGCGCCGTTTCATCGAGGCGGTGCCGGGGCGACCGGACAAGGTGCGCATGGCCGCCGCACTGCGCCGGATGGTCAGCTTCAAGCGGCTCAACCTTCTGGGGCGCTGGCCGGTCAAAGGTCCGTTTGACGTCATATTCTGCCGCAACGTGGCGATCTATTTCGACAAGCCGACCCAGGCCCGGCTGTACACCCGGCTGGGCGAGGTGCTGGCGCCGGGCGGGACGCTCTACATTGGGCATTCCGAGCACCTGGGCGGTGCGGGGGGGCGGTTCGTCGCTCACGGCAGGACCACGTATTCAAGGGCTTAGGGGCCGCAGGGGAGTTGAGGACAATGATACGAGTGCTGATCGTGGATGACAGCGCCCTGATGCGGGAGATGCTGACATCCATCCTGTCCAGCGACCCCGGAATCGAGGTTGTGGGTGCCGCCAACGATCCCATCCAGGCGCGCACCATGATAAAGGAACTCAATCCAGACGTTCTGACCCTGGATGTGGAGATGCCGCGCATGGACGGTATTTCCTTCCTGGAAAAAATAATGCGCCTGCGGCCAATGCCGGTGGTCATGGTTTCAACGCTGACCCAGAAGCATGCCGACATCACCGTCCGCGCCCTGGAAATGGGGGCCGTGGACGTGGTCGGAAAGCCCACCATCGACATGAAGACCGGCATGGAGGAGCGCCGCGACGAGTTGATCGCCAAGGTGCGCGCCGCCGCCAGCGTCCGCATCGCGGCGGCCGGGCGTGGGGCGGCCCC
>LAEA01000082.1 GCA_000961745.1 Rhodospirillaceae bacterium BRH_c57
ACCGCCGGCGCCGATCGCGCCACCGCTCAGGGCGCGGTCGCCGGTGGAGTTGCCGCAGGCCGACAGGGCGACGGCGGAAATCAGGACGGCGGCGGTGACATAAAGGGTTTTCATGGTGTGTCTCCTGGAGCCCCAGCGCGCGTGGCGCGCCGGTCTAAGCCTTAGGTGCGGTCTACGCACTGGCCTTCGTATTTAGTGTCTGTGCGTGACTACTTGACGATCAGGTCGTTCCGCACCGAGGCGACGCCCTCGACGCCGCGCGCCACGGCTCCGGCCTGGGCGATCATGGCCGGCGTATCGACGAACCCGCTCAACTGCACCACGTTGTCGTAGGTGACGACGTTGATCTGCATCACCTTCAGCGCCGGGTCCTGGAGAAAGGCTGTCTTGACCTTGGCGGTGATCGCGGCGCCATCGACATAGGTGCCGGTGCTCTCGGTGGTTCGGGTCTCGGCGCAGGCGCCAAGAACAAAAACAGAGGCAATTGCAACGGTAATCGCGTATTTCCCGAGTTTAAAAATGATCGTAGTCCTTAAATCAGACGAATAAAGGGGAAGCGCCGTAGGAAATCGTCTGCGTGTCTTTTCGGCGGGATGAAATAAAATTCTCGAATAACCATAGGCGTTTATTTGACAATGCCAACATAAATAATTTTTCAGCATGCCAATTATTTTTACTGAATGCCCAATAATAAACAAATTTTGAGGCACCGGCCATATCTCCGGCGCCCCTCACCCTATCGCATAAGGATATATTTATATGTGTCTTCCGACATATCCCCTTGCGCAGAGAGCGGCGTTCTGGTACTCAGGGCGCCAACGCACAGCCGATTCCGTGGAGAACGCACGCCATGAGCACCGCCGATTCAAAGGTCGCCGATTTCAAGGTCAAGGACATCAGCCTCGCCGAATGGGGCCGCAAGGAAATCACCATCGCCGAGACCGAGATGCCGGGCCTCATGGCTCTGCGCGAGGAGTTCGGGGCGACCCAGCCACTCAAGGGCGCACGCATCGTCGGCAGCCTGCACATGACCATCCAGACCGCCGTCCTGATCGAGACGCTGACCGCGCTCGGCGCCACCGTGCGCTGGTCGTCGTGCAACATCTTCTCGACTCAGGATCATGCCGCCGCCGCCGTCGCCGCGCGGGGCGTGCCGGTGTTCGCCTGGAAGGGCATGAACGAGGAAGAATTCTGGTGGGCCATCGACCAGACCATCACCGGCCCCGACGGTTGGACCCCCAACATGATCCTCGATGACGGCGGCGACCTGACCATCGTCATGCACGACAAGTATCCCGAGCTGCTCAAGAACGTGCGCGGCCTGTCCGAGGAAACCACCACCGGGGTGCATCGCCTGCACGACATGGTCAAGAAGGGCACCCTCCAGGTCCCGGCCATCAACGTCAACGACAGCGTCACCAAGTCGAAGTTCGACAACAAGTACGGCTGCCGCGAGTCCCTGGTCGACGGCATCCGCCGCGCCACCGACGTGATGATGGCCGGCAAGGTCGCTGTGGTTGCCGGTTTCGGCGACGTGGGCAAGGGCTCGGCCGAGTCGCTGCGCTCGTCGGGCTGCCGCGTCCTGGTCACCGAGATCGATCCGATCTGCGCCCTTCAGGCCGCCATGGAAGGCTATGAGGTCGTCACCATGGAAAGCGCCGCCCCGCGCGGCGACATCTTTGTGACCACCACCGGCAACATCGACGTCATCACGGTCGATCACATGCGGGCCATGAAGGACCGCGCCATCGTCTGCAACATCGGTCATTTCGATAGCGAAATTCAGGTCGCCGGCCTGAAGAACTACACTTGGCACAACGTCAAGCCGCAGGTCGATGAGATCGAGTTCCCGTCCGGGCGCCGCATCATCCTGCTGGCCGAAGGCCGCCTGGTGAACCTCGGCTGTGCCACCGGCCACCCCAGCTTCGTGATGTCGGCCAGCTTCACCAACCAGGTGCTGGCCCAGATGGAACTGTGGAACAACGCCGACAAGTACGAGAAGCAGGTCTATGTGCTGCCCAAGCACCTCGACGAAAAGGTCGCCCTTTTGCACCTCGCCAAGCTGGGCGTCGAGCTGACCACCCTGAACCAGAGTCAGGCCGACTACATCGGCGTGCCGGTGGCCGGTCCGTTCAAGACCGACGCCTACCGGTACTAAAAAAACGACCCGACCGCGTCAGCGTACCGCCATGGTCCGCTGACGTGGTCGGACGCTAACCTTAAGAAAGACCTGGGGTGTGGGCAGAGCCCACCCGTCCCGCCGCCGCCCTTAGACCGAGAACAAATCCGGCGGATCGGCGTGATCCCCGGCCACCAGGGGATCGCCGCCGATGCCGACCAGGCGGAAGGGCCGGCCATCGGCTTCGGCGCGCACCAGGGGTTCGGCGGCACGTAGCAGGACGTCGGCCCGCTGGGTCGGCGTGGGCAGGCGGGCGTGGCGGGTCAGCAGGCGGAAGTCCGCCGTCTTGAGCTTGACCGACACCCCCACGCCGGCGAGGTCGGCGCGCACCATGCGGTCGGCGACGCGGGCGGCCAGAGGGGCCAAGGCGTCGAGGAGGTCTTCGGCCCGCGTCAGATCCTTAGCGAAAGTGGTTTCCGACGAAATGGACTTGGCCTCGCGGTCAGGGGTTATGGAACGGCCGTCGATACCGCGCGCAAGGTGCCACAACTGGCGGCCATGGCTGCCGTAGCGGGCCTTGAGGTCGGCCTCACTGGCCTGCTGAAGGTCACCGATGGTGACGAAACCATCGGCCACCAGGCGACTTTCCAGCACCGGGCCGACGCCGTGGATGGTGCGCACCGGGCGCGGGGCGAGGAACGCCTGGGCCTCGGTCCGGCCGATCACCGTAAATCCGCGCGGCTTGTCGAGGTCGCTGGCGATCTTGGCCAGGAACTTGTTGTAGCTCAGCCCGACCGACACGGTGATGCCGACCTCCTGCTCGATGCGCAGGGCGATGTCGGCCAGAGCGGCGGGGATATCGTCCAAGTGGGCGAGATCGAGGTAGGCCTCGTCCAGGGCAACCGGCTCGACCAGCCCGGTATAGGCCCCAAAGATGGCGTGAATGTCGGCCGAGACGCGCTTGTACTTGGCGTGGTCGGGGCGCAGGACCACGGCCTGCGGGCACAACTCCCGCGCCTTGTACATGGGCATGGCAGACCGGCAGCCGTAGCGCCGCGCGATGTAGCAGGCCGTCGCCACCACGCTGCGCGCCCCGGTGCCGCCGATCAGCAAGGGCTTGTCGGCCAAATCCGGGGCGTCGCGTTTTTCGATGGTGGCGTAAAAGCTGTCGCAGTCGATGTGGGCAATGGCCAGATCGTCAAGTTCCGGGTGCGTAACGATGCGGCGGAACCCGCAGTTGGGGCAGCGTGCGGCCGGTGTGGGCGTCGCCCGCCACGCCTGAAGACAGTCGCGGCACAGATGGGGGCTCATCGCGCGGGCGCGGCGGCCGGACAGGGGTGGTCGGGCACCGTGGGATCGCACACCCCGAAGGTGCCCAACAGGGTCACCGCCTGTTGTTGCTGGTCGGCCGGCACCGGCGGCGGCTGGTCGGCGGGATAGGGCGCGGTGCGCCAGGCACGCTGGGCCAGGTACAGCGCGTGGTCGCCCTGGATAAGGCGGAAGAACGACGTCTCGCCCACCCCGGTCGGCCCGTGCCGGCCACAGCCCAGCACCCAGAAGGCAGAGGGATAGCCGTTGCTGAGGCCGCTCTGCATGGTGCCGCCGCGCGTGGCCTGACAGGTTTCGCGATAGGTCGTCCGTGTGCGCTCATAAAAGCTCGACGCCGGCAGCGCCGTCATGTCGGGGAACACCTGCACGGTCAGCATGTCGGTCCAGGTGCTGGCGTCCTGCCCGACCGGCGCATAGGCCACCACTTCGGCGCCCTGCACACGGTTGCGCGCCACCTCCCGCCAGTCGATCGGCAGGCTGAGGTGGAACCGTTCGCCGGTCTGTTCGGCCAGGGCTCCGCCAGGAACCAGGGCAACAGAGGCCAGAAGGGCGGCGAGTGTGAAAGACGGCATCAGGCGCATGACGCCAGACTAAACGATCCAGCGCCAAAGGGAATGGCCTACGCGCTCACCGGGGTTGCCCGGCATCCGCCGCCATCTCGACGCAGCGCATAAACAGCGACAGATCCGTGAACCGGCGCGTCGGGTCCACCGGGCCGCTCACAAAGCCCCCGCTGTCCAGCGCCGCACCGTCGAGCATCAGGTTGTCGATCAGCCCGAAGTCCTCGACCTCCAAACCTTCGCGGTCGATCAGGCGGCCATCGGCCCGCCGCTCCAGGGTGCCGCCGCAGAACGCCGCGACCCGGTCGGCGTGGCCCAGGGCGGTGTTGGCGTAGGCGAACACGGGCTTGCCCAGGGCGTGCATGAAACCGACCTCGAATGCTGTGCCAGGGTCGCAGCCCGGCCCGCGAAACGGCGTCAGGTTGGCGATCACCATATCGGCCGCCCGCATCAACGCGATGTTGGCGCGGAAGATGGCACGCCCGGCCTCCGGCGGGCTCAAGCCAGCCAGGTCCAACACATTGTCGAGCGGAAACAGCCCGGTCAGGCCGTGACGGGCGCAGATGTCCTTCTTGGCCGCGCCGACCGCGATGGCGTCGGGCAGGAAAACCTCGGGTCCGGCGAGATAGACCGTCTTCATGTTGCCAGCGCCTGTCTTTTGAATAGGCGGGCTGCCGCCCGCGCCCGCTTGGGGCAAGCCCCAAACCCCTTTTTTCTCTTCAAAAAAAACAAGGAGGTCTGGAGCATCGCTCCAAATGGGTCCGGACGAGTGCCCGTCCGCGTCAGCGGACAATGACAGCCCGTCCGCGTCAGCGGACTATCAGGGCCTGACCTCATGCCGTCAGCGCCGAGCGGCCCGGCATCAGACGGCGGTAACTCAACGCCTCGGCGATGTGCAGCCGGGTCAGCGGGCCGCCGCCCTCCAGGTCGGCCAGGGTGCGGGCGACGCGCAGCACCCGGTGGTAGGCCCGCGCCGACAGGTGCATCCGCCCGGTGGCCTCAACCAGCAGCGCCTGCCCGGCG
>LAEA01000207.1 GCA_000961745.1 Rhodospirillaceae bacterium BRH_c57
GAAAGGTGGGCTGCCGCCCACGCCCGCTCGGGGTAAACCCCGAACCCCTTCTTTTTTATAATAAAAATAAGGAGGTCCGGAGCATCGCTCCGGGCGGGTACGGGGGCAACCCGTCCGCGTCAGCGGAAGAAAAGGGTCGACTCATAGGACGGGCGGTATGACCTTCTATTCATTGAAGTCCCGGAAACGGACGCCCTCCAGGCTGCGGTCGCCGTTGCGGTCAGCAACCCGGCGTTCGATTTCGCCGCCGGTGCGATCGACGGCGTAGACGCGGGGAATACCGCGTTCCTGGGCGAAGACGGTGGCCATGCGGACCGCGTCCTCCAGGTCGCGCGGGCCGTTCTGGGCGCGCGAGGCCGGGGTTGGCCCGGTGCGCAAGGCCGGGCTGTTGACCGAAACCTCGACCACTTTTTCCGTCGGGTTGGAACTGGCGAAACGGGCGACCACCAGAACGTGGTCCTCGGCCGGAGATGGCAACGGGTCGTGCGGCTGCAAGTGGATGGTCTGAACCATGGCGTGGATCTTCCCGGTTTATGAAGGGAGCCCGGCCTGTAAAAGGGGGCGATCCGGGAACGCGAGACTTCCCCCGGCGGTTCCTGGGATCATCTGCCCGATCATCGTGTCGAGGGAGGCGCCGGACCGCTCGCCGCGCCCTGTTCGGCCACCCAGTCCATGAAGGCGCGGACCCTGGGGTGGTCGGCCGCCGCCTCGGGCGCCACCACGTAATAGGAATAATCGGCCGGACGGCGGGTGTCGAACAGCGGCACCAGACGACCGGCGCCAATCGCCTCGGCCAGCAGGGCAGACCGCCCGATGCCCACCCCGTGCCCGTCCACGCAGGCCTGGTACAGGATGGCCGAGTTGTCGAAGTGCAGGCCGCGCTCGGGATCGATCCCCTCGACGCGGGCCGCCCGCAGCCACGCCGGCCAGCCCAGCCACGGCTCGCTGCCCAGCAAGGCGAAGTCGTGCAGCAAAGTATGCTGACGCAAGTCGGTCCAGCCGCGCAGGGGATGGCGGCCCGACAGCAAGGTCGGACTAGCGATGGGAAACACCTCCTCCTGCATGAACAGCACGGTGCGCAGGCCGGGATACTGCCCCAGGCCATAGCGCATTCCCACGTCGATGCCGTCGCGCACGAAGTTGGCCAGCCCCGACTCGGCGTTCAGCTTCAGGTCGATCATCGGGAAGCGGCGGCGGAAGTCGGCCAGGCGGGGCAGCAGCCACAACTGGCACAGCGACGGCATGACGCTGATGCTCAACAGGCCGGCGAGGTCGTCGCGGTGCAAGCTGTCGGCGGCGCGGGCCAGGGCGTCGAAGCCGCGCGACAGTTCAGGCAGATAGGCCCTGCCCTCGGGCGTCAGGCGCAGGCCGCGCGGCAGGCGCACGAACAGCTCAACCCCGATGAAGTCCTCCAGGCTCTTGACCTGATGGCTGATCGCCGCCGCCGTCACGTTCAGTTCCCCCGCCGCCCGGCTGAAACTGCCCAGGCGGGCGGCGGCCTCGAAGGCGCGCAGAGCGGTCAGCGGGGGCATGCGTCGGACCATGGGACTCCCGAGGCTCAATTTAGTTGAGTCATAGTACGAGGAAGTCTCGTTTGTCGCCAGTCCCGCAGTGGCGCAGGATACGCGGCATACAAACCCCGTTCTGACGAGGCGACAATGAACCGGACATGCCCTGTGGCGCCCGGCCTGGAAGGCTCTTTCCTGGCCCAGGCCAAAAATATCTTGAACGTTCTGGAAGCGGCGGCAATCACCCTGACCGACCGGCTGTTCGACGCCCTGGATCGCGACCGCGCGCGCCATGCTCTCGGGCGCCTGGACGACCGCGCCCTTGGCGACCTCGGTCTGGCGCCGGGGGATCGCGACGGCGGAGGTTGATACAGAGTGTCTATCGCCCGAACCCATTTGGAGCAAAACCCCGAGCGGGCCAAAAGACGTGGAGATGACGGCAGCCCACTACTCCGATGGATCATGCTGGTTGACTTCAAAATGGCGCGGTTTATCTGTTCCCAAGAGGCACAGTCCCATCCCGTCCGGAGGTCGCCATGTCCGCATCCCGCCAGGTTCTGACCCATGAAGACGTGACCGCCGTCGTTGGGCCGCTGGAGGACGCCAGCGTCGCCGCCATCCTCGCCCTCGAACCGACCCAGGAAGAACTGGTCGAGGCCTGGGCGTGGGCGACAAGTGATCCCGAACCACTGGTGGCGGCCGGCAAGAGCCTCGATGGGAAGGTCGCCGGACTCTATGAAATCATCGCCGCCGAAGAAGAACCCGAGGAAGAGTAAGGGCTTTTTGAAACGGATTGGTCTTCGCGTCCATTCCTCCGTGTGTTAGACTTTGCTCATATACAAAGCATCTGGCCGCTCTCAAGCGGCCGAGGGAGGAAGCGCATGGAAGTCCAGGTTGACGGCAAGACCATCGAACTCAGCGAAGCCGGCTGGTTGCTCGATCTCAGTGAATGGAACACCGCCGTGGCAGAGGCCATCGCCCGCGACGTCGAAAAGGTCGAACTGACCCAGGAACACTGGGACATCATCAATACGACGCGCGCCTATTTCGACGAGTTCGGGACTGTCCCCGAGCAGCGCGTCTTCATCAAGGTGATGAAGGAAAAGTACGGGCCGGAGCGGGCGACCCAACAATATTTCTACCGCCTGTTCCCCTATGGCCTGGTCAAGTCGGCCAACAAGATCGGCGGCCTGCCGCGCCCCAAGGGCTGTAGCTGACGCCCCCTTCCGGCCGGGGCTTCCTCCACGCGGAAGCCCCTTCCATTCACCAGCGAACCACGCGCCCGCCGTCCAGGCGGGCTTCGATCTTGCCGCCTTTGGTGCGCCAGTCGTTAAGCGACTCGGACAGACAGGCCGGGCACAGCAGGACGGCCCGTGGCGGCGCGTTGTCAGCCCCGTCCTGTCTCATCCCCTCCCCATCCCGCTCCCCGCTCATCGTTCCAGGCGGCAGAATTCTGACCGGCGTAAGCAGGTCGGCAGCCCCACATCCGCTGCAACTGCGGGCCGGATTGGGCGGATTTTCGGGGGATCCTGACGGCGGATACACGGGCCTCTCCCTTAACTGCATTTAAGAAACAAGTGTGCCACCCCTTTGGTTCATTCGTCATCCCACGTTCACACTAAGTTTTTGAAAGACGCCTCGGTAATTTCGTATAATCTTACCTGCGTAGTCACATCTGGAAACCGTGGCGCAGCACAATCTGTGGCCGCGACAAAGGGAGGCGCGTATGGCACACTGTCAGACGCTTTCGCCTGCCAACATCCCGTCAACGGACCACGAAATGCCTCAGACGATGCCGCCTCCCTTCAATATTCTGCTTGTCGAGGACGATGACGGGGATGCCCACCTCACGCGGCTGGCGCTGCGCGAAGGACGCCTGCTGGCCCAGGTCCACCATGTTTATGACGGCCTGGAGGCCTTGGATTTCCTGCACGGGCAGCATGTGAAGTTCAACGACGCACCGCGCCCGGACCTCATCCTCCTGGACCTCAACATGCCGCGCATGGACGGCCGCGAGTTTCTGTCCAAGGTCAAGGAAGACGACGCGTTGCGCACCATCCCGGTGGTCGTGCTGACCACCTCGGACGTCGAGCGCGACATTGACGCCTCCTACCGGCGCGGGGCCAGCGGCTATATCACCAAGCCGGTCGGCATGGACCAGTTCATCGACGCGGTGCGCGCCCTGGACGACTACTGGTTCTCGGTCGTGCGCCTACCGGGCAAGCAGCCAATCTGACGGGCGGTTCCGCCGCCATTTGAGAAACGCCCCGCGACACTACATCGCGGGGCGTTTTCCATGTGACCGGCCGGTATTACCCGGCGCGAACCTTGGCGATGAAGCTGTGCACCTCCCCGCGCAAGCGTTCGGACTGCTGGGACAGTTCGCCCGACGCTGCGAGCACCTGATCGGCGGCGTTGCCGGTTTCGGTGGCGGCTTCGGTGACACCCTGGATGTTGCTCGACACCTCCTGCGTGCCAGCGGCGGCCTGCTGGGTGTTGCGGGCGATTTCCTGGGTGGCGGCGTTCTGTTCCTCGACCGCGCTGGCGATGGAGCCCGACACCTCGTTCATCTTGCCGACGGCGTGGACGATTTCCTCGATGGCGGCCACGGCCCTGTCCGTTTCGTTCTGGACGGTGGCGATCTGGGTGCCGATCTCGTCGGTGGCTCTGGCGGTCTGGCTGGCGAGGTTTTTGACCTCGTTGGCGACCACGGCAAAGCCCTTGCCGGCCTCTCCGGCGCGTGCCGCTTCGATCGTGGCGTTCAGCGCCAGCAGGTTGGTCTGACTGGCGATGTCGGTAATCAGGGTCACCACCTCACCAATGCGTTGCGAGGCCTGGGCGAGGCCCTGGACCATGCGGTGCGCCTCGTCGGCCTTTTCGGCGGTGGTGGCGGCAACCTGCGAGGCGGTCGTCACCTGACGGCTGATTTCCGAGATGGAGGCCGACAGTTCCTCCGCCCCCGACGCCACGGTCTGCACGTTGGCCGAGGCTTCCTCGGTGGCGGCGGCAACGGCGGTGGCTTGGCGTTCGGCCTGTTCGGCGACGGCCGACAGGCTGGCCGCCTGGGAGTTCATCTCGGTCGCGGCGGACGACAGGCCCTGCACCACCTCGCGCACGCTGGCCTCGAACCCGTCGGCCAGGGCCAGCATGTCCTGGCGGCGCTTCTGCTCGGCCAGACGCTTGTTGTCCTCTTCCTGCCGCTTCATGCGCTCGACTTCGAGGGCATTTTCCTTGAACACGCCCATGGCGTGGGCCATGTCGCCGATCTCGTCGGTATGGTCCTGGGCCGGGATTTCAACGCTCAGGTCGCCCTTGGCCAGGACGTTCATGGCGCGCGTCATGCGGGCCAGCGGATTGGTGATGGAGCGCGCGAAGAGATACCCGCCACCGGCCACCACGGCGAGGATCACCAAGCCCGCAATGGTCAGCATATTCCGGGTTTCGCGCACCGGGGCGAGCACTTCGGCCTCGTCGATCTCGGCGATGACGGCGAACGGCACGCCCTCGAACTCGATGCGTTCAAAGGATGACAGCACCGGAGTGCCCCGGTAGTCCGGCGTGACCATGGTGCCGTCGCGGCCGTCAAGGGCGGCGCGCACGGTGGCGGTGTCCACCTTCTGGCGCAGAATGGTGCTGTCCTTGCTGAACCGCGAGTCGCTGCGCATCAGCATGTCGCTGCCCACAAGGTACGTCTCGCCCGACGTGCCCATGCCGGCGGACACCTGCATCACCGCGTTGATGCGGTCGATGGGCATCTGGAACACCAGGGCACCGTTGAAGCGCCCGCTGTCGGTCAGCAGGGGCGTGGCGATAAAGCTGGCCGGCGTGCCGTTGGACGGCGCATAGGCCGCGAAGTCGGTGACCGCGACGGTGCCGCTGGTCGGGTTGGCCTTCAGGCGGGAGAACACCGTGGCGAGGTCGCCGTCCTTCCACGTCCCGGTTTCCAGGTTGGTGGCGAAGTCGGCTTCCTTGAACACGCTGTAGATAACGTTGCCACGGGGTCCGATGAGGAACACGTCGTAGTATCCACGCCGCTTTTGCAGGTCGCGGAACCACGGGTGCCAGATGCGGTGCGTGTCGCTGTAGGCCGACCCGTCGTTGGCCGCCATCAGGGCATCCTTCTGCCCGGCCGGGTGAGGGTTGTCGGCGATATAGGACTTCTGCAATTCCACCGACGGCTGGATCATGCCGTCGTAGCCGGTCTGGAATTCCTCGATGGCCTGTTCGGTCGCCGGATGGGTGGCGACCAGGATGAGGTCCTCGCGGATGGCCGCCAGGTAATCCTGAATGGCGTCGGCGCGGGTGTCGCGCAGCGCAGTCAGTTTGTCGCTCTGGGCCTCGACCAACTGGTCGGCTGATTCATTATAGGCGACAAGCGTTGTGACGAGCACGGCGATCAGCGCGACTGCGGCGATGAACACCGGCAGTTTGAGCGCTATTCGGATGGATTTCATGGGGGAGTACCTCCAAACGATCTGTGGGGGCACTGTATCATCCGCCCTAATTTCAGGCTTAAATTTCTTCCGCCACCATGGCGGGTCGTAGAAATCGTGTCAGCGTACGCCTGTTCCCTGGGAAGCGTTCAGGTGGAGGATGCCGGCCAGATGCGCGACGACCGTCGCCAGTTCGACCGCCACCGCCTCCATGGCGTTTTTCAGAACCTCGTTTGGCGCAGGGGGCTCGCTCGCGGCGTGTTCCAGGTGCTTGGCCGCCTCGGCCAAGAGGTGGGCGCCGATGTACGTGGCGCTGGCCTTGAGGGAATGGGCGATGAAGCGGAGTTCGTCCCACTTGCCGTCCTGGTAAAGGCCCGGAAGCGTCTCGGCCACGCCCAGGTTCTTCTTGGCGAAGATCTGGAGGAGGTCCTGGTACAGCACGCGGTTCCCCTGGACGTTGGCAAGCGCCCCTTGAGCGTCGATGTTTTCGAGGGTGCCAGCCCGTTCAATGAGACCGTCGCCCGGTTCCCCGCCCGTGTCCGAAACTTCGGCCGCGCCTTTTGCATCAGGCGCCGGGCCGGCCACGTCACTCCGCTTGTGGGCCAGGAAATGGGCCAGCGTGTTGTACAGAACCTCGGGAACCAGCGGCTTTGTGATGTGGTCGTTCATCCCCGCCGCCAGACTCTTTTTGGCGTCGCCCTCCATGGCATGAGCGGTCATGGCGATGACCGGCAGGTCCTTGAGGCCCATTTGTGAGCGGATGATGCGCGTCGCCGTCAGCCCGTCCATCTCCGGCATCTGGATGTCCATCAACACCAGATCAAAGGCGCTTTCCTCCAGGCATCGCAGCGCCGCGACGCCGTTGGACGCCGAAACGACGGTGGCGCGGGTGTCGGCCAACAGGCCGCGCGCCACCATCTCGTTCACGTCATTGTCCTCGACCAGCAGGATCCGGCAGGCACTGAGATCCAACGATGTCCACGGGTCGTCGCGTTCCTCGGTGTCATCTGGACGATCCCCGCCATTGACCATCCAGAGCAGACCATCGACCAGATCCGACTGGGTCACCGGCTTTTCGATGAACTGCCTGATCCCGCTGCCGGCCGAAACGCGCTTGGCCTTTTCCTTGTCATAGGCCGACACCATCAGGATGTTGGGCGCATCCCCGGAAATCCTCTTCTGGATCTCGCGCGCCGCGCTGATACCGTCGAGGACCGGCATGTGCCAGTCCATCAGAATGACATGATAGGGCCGCCCCTCCTCCTGGGCCTTGATGACGGCCTCGACCGCGTGGTGGCCGTCCGACACGCTGTCTGCGCTGATCCCCAGCCCGGCCAGCAGCGACACCATCACCATGCGCGCGACGTCGGCATCGTCGGCCACCAGAACCCGCAGGTGGCCAAAGGCCAGTTCGGCCCGCCAAGGGTCGACATCCTTGGGAACGGATCGCGTCACGACGGTGAACTGGAACTCGGACCCTTCGCCCGGCGTGCTCTCAGCCCAGATTTCGCCGTCCATGAGGTGCGTGAGCTGCTTGGAAATCGCCAGACCAAGGCCGGTACCGCCGTATTTCCGCGTCACGCTGCCGTCGGCCTGGGCGAACGACTGGAACAGGCGGTTCATCTGCTCCGGGGTCATGCCGACGCCGGTGTCCTTGACGCTGAACTTGAGCCGGACCTTGCCGTCCGCCTCGCCGAGCAGGGACACCTTGATGTAGATGGTCCCGATATTGGTGAACTTCACCGCGTTGTTGGCGAGATTGGTCAGCACCTGCTGTAGGCGCAGGGGGTCGCCGCACAGCGACCTTGGCACATCCGACTCAATGTCCACGACCAGCTCAAGGCCTTTTTCGTAGATCTTGTGGGAGCAGATGTTGACCACCTTGCGAACGACCATCTCGATGTCGAACCGGGTTTCCTCCAGGTCCAGCTTGTTGGCCTCGATCTTCGAGAAGTCGAGGATATCGTTGATGACGTTGAGCAGGGATTCGGACGATTCCTGGATCTTGGTCACATAGTCCTTCTGCCGGCCGTCCAGCGGGGTGCGCTCCAGCAACCGGCCAAGGCCCATCACCGCGTTCATGGGCGTGCGGATTTCATGGCTCATGTTGGCCAGGAAGGTGGACTTCGCCTCGGCCGCGCCCTCGGCCTTGTTCTTGGCGCGCTCCAGTTCCTCCAGGGTTTCGTTGAGTTCGCGCGTCCGTTCCTCGACCCTGTCCTCAAGGTGGGTGTTCATCTGCGACAGGGCGCGGCTGGTGTCCTTGAGGCGGGCCATCTGGTCCTTGAGGGAGTCCCGCATGACCCGGAAGCTTTCGGCGAGCTGGCCGAGTTCATCGGTGGCGGTGACATCGATCTCCTTGTCCAGATTGCCGCGGGCGATATCGTTGGCGACCTCGCCCAGCCGGGTGATGGACTTGCTCCACCGCGACACCAGCAGGCTCGACAGGAACGCCACCACGGTGCCGGTGCCCAGGGCGATCAAGGCGAAAACGATGGTCATTTCATAGATGCGCTGCGTGGTCAGCGAGTGCGGGATGCTGACGCTGGCGTACCCGACCGGCACCTCCTGCACCGACAGCGGCACCAGGATGGAGTCATACCCATTATCGTTGGCGTCGCGGATGGTGGTGACGGTACGCAGCGTGTCCCGTGCCGCATCCAGGTCGATGTCCGGCACCGAAATGCCGCTGGGACCCGCCTTGCCGGCCATGTCGTACAAGGTGATGAAGACGCCCAACTCGCTGCTGAGAGCGTCGAGGTTGATGTCAACCTCCTTGCCCAGGACAATCGTACCAATGTGCAGGCGCGGCGTGTCGGCACCCAGGTCGATGCCGTAACTTTTCTCGGCGATCAGGACGATTGCGCCATCCTGCGTGTACAGGCCGTAGGGATACCGGGGCATGTAGACGCCGGAAAAGAACTCGGGATTGGCAATCGGTTCGCGGCCGAACTCCAGGCGGCGGTAATGGTCCCCGCCCTCAACTTGAACGAAGCCGTCTATCGACTTGTGGGCATAAAGCGCCAGTTTCTCTGGACCCTGGAGCTTGGGCGCGTAGTAGAACGCGAAGTATGTCAAGCTCCCGTCATCGAGCAGGACCTTTTCATAGACGTCGAACTCGCCGGTGAAGGACAGGCCGACCTCCAGGGTCCAGCCCGACTCCACGGTCTTGAGCGTCTGGATGGCGAGCGCCTCCTGGGCCTGGAGAGCCTCGAACTTCTTGTCCAGGAACTTGGGCATCTCGCCGAAGCTGCGCTCGAAGACGGCGATGGCCGTGGTCAGGCGGATCAGGTTCTCGTCGTCGGCCTGGCTGATGTTGCGCAGCAAGGACCCGCCCAGTCCGACCGCTGCGGTGAACAGCGTCAGGATGGTTGTATAGAGAACCGCCTTTGTTCTGATCTTCACGGGGGAGCTGTCCTGCCCTAATTTTGCTTAGGTGTTCTTGGATAGGCAAACGGCTTGCTCATCCATTCGAGGTAGACTTTACGTTGATTTTCAACGCCGATGGTTTGCGTGATCTGGTCCCACTGGCGGGCAACATGATTGAGGGCCTGTTCAGGCGGCAGTTTGCCGGTGAACGCCGCCTTCAACCCCTGCATCAGGGATCGCTCGTACAGGTTGACCTGCAACAGGGACAGGTCCAGCAGGCCCCGGTCGGTGATCTGTTTCAATGTCGCAAGGTATTCGTCCGCGTTGGGCCACAGCGCCTTGTAGCTGGCGCTTTCATAATGGCTGATGCGGTAGGGATCCCGGAGGCTGTAGGGGACTTGCACCCGCTGAAGGCTGATCTCCGGGCTGGTCATCCACTGAATGAACAGATAGGCCGCCTCCTTGTTCCGGCTGGCCGACGAGATGGACAGGCCGAACCCGGCCGCCATCGAATCGTGACCGCCCGGCGACGGGGCATAGCCGACCTTGCCGGCCACGTTGCTTGGCGGCACCCAGGCGAGCAGGTCGGACTCCTTGCCATATCCTTCGGCCCAGCGGCCCAGCGGCGGCCAGAACTCGGTCATGGCGACGCGGCCGCTGATGAAGCCGCTCAGCACCTCCATGAAGCTCCAGTTGCCAACCCCTGGCGGCATCCATTGATGGCGGTGAACCATCTGTTCAAGGGTCTGCACGCCGGCCAGCGCATTGATCGTCGCCGCCATGGTCTTTTCGTCAAAGAACCGGCCGCCGTTGACGCGGAACTGTTCGGCAAAGAAATAGTGCGACAGGTCCTGGTGCATCATGGCGCTGCCGTAGGTCGCCGGGGCATGACGGGCCGTCAGGAAGGCGGAAATCTGGTCGAACTGCTGCCAGGTCGTCGGCGGCGCAAGGTCATAGCCGTGCTGCAAGCGGAACGCGGCCTTGTTGTCCTCGTCCTCGAACAGGTCCTTGCGGTAAAACAGCATCAGGACGTCGCCATCGTCGGGGATCGTATAGATGGTCCCGTCATAGGTCATCCAGTTGTCCCGGAAGGACGGCGCGATGTCCTGTAGGGACTCACGATACCCGTTCGCGTCAAGATAGGGGTCGAGGGGTTCGAGGGCGCCCAGCGTGATGTAGTCCGGCAGGTAGTTGGGCGTGATGCCGATAATGTCATACGCCCCGGACTGCTTGATGTGTTCCTTCTCCACCGCCGGATAGGTGTCGGGGATGGCAAGCTCGACAACGTTGATCTTGATGCCCGTCAGGGCTTCCCACAGCGGCCCGGTGAAGAGATAGATCTCCTTTGCCATCAGGCCCTTGTTCCAGATGACGGTGAGCGTTGCACCCCTGTAGTTCTGGGCCTTTTCCACCGCCTGTTCGTCGGCGGTCGCGGCCTGTGCCGTGACCGACGCCAAACCCATCACGATGGCAAAAAACCCTGCCGCCCACCCCTTGACCATTCACTCCCCCTGTTCGCCTTGCCCGTTTTGTCGTTCAGGCGCGCACCATTCATCAGGTCCGAACGTTCCATAATCCCCCCCGCGAGGATACAACCATGGCGCAAAGCAACCAGCAGGGCAAGCACGACCTCAGACGGGGCGACAGGACAGTGCGCACATCTCTCCGAGCAAGTAAAACCCTGGGAAAATCCTGCATCGCCTCCTGGGCTATGCGCAAAATGATGGAGTATTTTACACGACTTGGAGTTGATCGCAGGGTGCGGATCTAGAGGCCCGCGCGCTGCTCGTGGCGGCGCACGCGGTGATCGGCCTCGCGCAACCATAGGGCGGTCAGGACGAGGCCGGCGACCAGGAACACCACGCCGCCCGGCACCCACATGATGAGCCCGCCAAGTTGCTGGTCCTCAAGCGCACTCAGGCCATAAGCGGGAGCGGTGGCGTGATAGGATGGATACCACACCTCCGGCGCAAAGGTCAGCAGCGCCCCCAGGGCCGAGGAATGCACCGCCGTGGTGAACACCGCGATGGCCGCCGCGCCCCGCCCCCACGCGCCAGCCCCCGTGCGCAGGATGGCCAGCCAGAACAGCAGGGCCGAGCCAAGAAAACTGAGGTGCTGGAGGGTGTGTACCCCGTCGCTGGCCAGGGACGCCTCGAACAGCGGCGGGGCGTGCCAGCCCCACAGCAGGACCGCATGGAGGCCCCACGCCGACAGCGGATTGGACACTCCGCGCCAGACCGCCCGCCATGCCTCCAGGCGCACCGCACCGCCCAGCGCCCGGCGCCACCCTTGGGGCAGCGCCCACAGGAAGGCTATCGGCGGGGCACCAAGGACAAGCAGGGGTCCAGCCACCAAAATGAGCAGTTCGTGCTGGACCATGTGGACCCAGAACAGCGACTCGCCCAACAGGTCCACCGGCGAGGTCAGGGCCAGCGCCATGACCAGCCACCCGAGCCCGAACGCCCCCGCCTGCCAGCGCCGCACCCCGGTGCCAACACCCGCGGTGCGCCACAGCCGCCCTACCCCAATGCCATAGAGGACCCCGGCTGCCAGGATTGGCACCACCACCCACGGGTCCCACGACCACGCCAGCCAGGGACTTTGTCCCGCCGCGTGATCGCCGGCATGGGCGGCGGCCTCTCCGATGGCCGCCAACAGTGCGACCACAATCAGTGTCATCCTGCGCATGGCGACCTTTCCTCGGTCAGGAGCACCCAAACGTCAGCACCACCGGCAGGCCGGTCCACACCGTGGCGCCCAGGGCGGCAATGGCAATGGTGACGGCGGCCAACCTCAGGAACGGTCTGCTGCCGGTCGGATCTGTCGGGCGGACGCGCCACCACCGCAGCGTCCAGGCGACCAGCGCGCCATGCCCGGCCACATGCACCAGCCAGGCACCCACCACCAACAGACGGGGCATCGGCCAGTCGTGGACGCAGGCCAGCGAGAACACCGCGTACAGAGCAACGAAAGCCGAGGTCCACAGGAGGAACCCGGCGATCATGGCGACCAGCACGCCAAAGGCCGCGGCCTCCCTCATGATTGGGCCTCTCTCATGATTGGGCCACCCTCGGCAGGAGGTGGACGACAGCCAGGGTCACCCCTCCGGCCGCCGCAGTGTAAACCCACCAGATAACGGCCGCCCGCACCTCGACCATACGCATGGCCGACAGCCAACCGGCCCGGCCGCGCGCAAAGGCATATCCCGTGAACACCGCGCCCAGACCCGCGTGAAACACCATGTAGGCCCCGGCGAACGCGGTGACCGCAGCATAGGCATGGCCGCTAACCGGCGGGACAAGGACCACCGGCACGGCGGCGAACCCGCCCGCCGCGACCAGCCCGCCAAGCGTCGCCACGACCAGCCACGCCTGC
>LAEA01000068.1 GCA_000961745.1 Rhodospirillaceae bacterium BRH_c57
CTGCCCACGGTGGCCGAGGCCGCCCGCCCGCTGCTGGAGGCCCTGCTGCGCACCCAGCCGCCGCCAACGCCATGCCATGGCGATCTGGTGCTGGGCAACATGATCGACACCGGGGCGGCCGTGCTGCTGGTGGATTGGGAAACCTCCACCTTTGGCGATGCACACTATGATCTTGCCACGGTGTGCGTCCGTGCCCGTCTGGACGATGCGGCACGGGCGGCATTCCTGGATGCCTGGTTCGGGCCAGACGGCGACGACGACGACGACGACATTGGCCGCACGCGGGTCATCCTGTGGGAAGTGCTCTATGCGCTGGACAAGGCCCTCACCTATTGGGCCAAGGCCCGGCGCGAGGGCACCATTGATCCGCGCTGTGACGGCTGGACCCGCCGCTGCGCCGGCCTGATCGCCACGCCGGGCACCCGCGCCGCCCTGCTGCGCCTGGACCATGCCGCGCGGACAACAGCATGATGGGTGCGCCCCTGCCCCGCCATAGGCTCGCCCTCAGCCCGCAGGATCTGGCCGCCATCACGGGGGGACGATGGGAACCAGCCCCGCCGCCGGACAACAGCCTGACCGAGGTCCATAGCCGTGTCCCGTCCCGCATGGCAAAGGGCGCGCTGTACGTCGCGCAGCCCGATTCCAAGGACGACGCCGCAGCCCTTGAGGCCAAGCTCTCACGGGCCGAAAAAAGGGGCGCCGGGGCCTTCATCGTCGCCGAAGGCATCGGCCTTGACCGGGCCATGCCGCGTCTGGTGGTCGGCAACCCAGGCCGCGCCCTGTTGCAGATCTCCGCCGCCATTCGGGATGCCATGCCCGCCACGCGCATCCTGATTACCGGGACCGAAGGCAAAACCGGATGCAAGGACTTGCTGGCCCACATTGCAGAAGGGCAGCGCCAGGTACAATCCCGCCTGAGCAGCAACAACAAGGACCTGCCCATTGCCGCATCGCTGGCCAGCCTCCAGCCTTGGCACGACTGGGCAATCCTTGAAGTCGCGGCCCCCTCGCAGGGCCATGCCCTTCGCCGCTCCGCGCTCGTCCGCCCCAATGTCTGCGTCATCACCGAGGTGGGTTTTGAACATATGGCCAAGCATGGCGGCGCAGACCGCCTGATCGAGAACAAAGCATCGGTTGTTGAGGCCTGCGTTCCCAGCGGGCTGGTTATCCTGCCGGCGTCCAACGACCGGCATGTGCAACTGCGGGCCGCCGTGGAACGCCGGTGGCCGGGCAAAATCCTGACCTTCGGCAGCCACCCCGATGCCGACGCCCGCCTGCTGGAGCGCAAATTCGATGCCGAACGCCTGGGGTGGCATGTGCGCGCCCGCATTGGGGACCGCGACGTCGAGGCCTTCGTACCCCGCCCCGATGAGCACGCCCCAGCAAGTTGTCTGGCACCGCTTCTGGTGATACATGCCCTGGGCGGTTCCGTTGAACAGGCCGCCGCGCGGATTGCGCTGTATAAAAGCTATAAAACTGAAGGTCTCCTGACCACGCTCCACTTCGGTGAGCGTCAGGTTTTGCTGTACGACAAGTCGGAGCGTGCCTACCTTCTGGGCCAGGAGGATTTTCTGCGCACGGTTGCCCGCCTTCAGCCTTCTCCTGGCGGGCGCAAGATCATGGTGCTCGGTGATGTCTACGACGAGCAGGAATATGGCCCGGCGGTGTGGGATCTGCTGCCCCCGGACAAGATGCGCACACTGTTGGCGGACGCCGGGCTGGATCTATTGTTCACGCGCGGGCCGCCCCGGCAGTTCGACCTGATCGTTCCGGACACCGTCACGCGGGGTGCCCACGTTGACGGCACCCCGGCGAAACTGGCACCGGCGCTCATTGCCGCCCTGCGGAGCGGCGATCTACTGGCCATAAAGGGCGACATTGATGAAGCCATGCCGGGACTCGTGGCCGCCCTGAAGACCGCAGCCGACCAGACGGAACGCTTTGCCACCCGCCCCTCCGTTCTTGTGGGAGACACACAGATGCCAAACCCCGACAGCGCCCTTCTGCAAACCGCCTGGAACGCCCTGGCCGAGCCGGATGCGGACGCTGTGGTCAAGCCCCTGGCCGCACTGCCCAAAGCTCTGGCGAAGACACCGGAAGGATTGCGGCTGGCCGGGCGGGCGGCATGGCGGCGCGGCCTGCCCGAAGCGGCCATGACCCTGCTGGCCGAGTCGGTCACCACCGACGCCACCGATCCGGCGGCGCTGGTTGACCTTGCCATCCTGCAAATGGAAGCCGGGCAGTCCGATCTGGCCGAACGCCTGCTGCGGGCCGCCCTGGATCTGGCCCCCACCCTGCCCGAAGCTCACGCCGCCCTGGCCACCCTGGCCGAAGACAGCGGCGACACCGATGGCGCCCTGCGCCACCTGCGGGCCGCCTGCGCTGGCGCCCTGTCGGCCAGCGCAGGGCTGAACTAACCTCCCTCAGCGCTCCTGGAACGCACTGCCCAGGGCATCGCTTACCGGCTTGACCAGATATTGCAGCAGGGTCTTCTCGCCGGTCACGATGTCGGCCTGGACGCTCATGCCGGGCAGGACGGGATAGCGGCCGGCTTCCGTGCCGAGGTAGTTCTGCTTCAGCGTCACCCAGCCCCGGAAATAGGGCTGCCCGGCCTCGTCCACCACGCTGGTGGCCGATATCTGGCGAAGCTGGCCGTCCACGCTGCCAAACCGGGCGTAGTTGTAGCTGGTCAGCTTGACCGTGACCGGCTGGCCGACGCGCAGGTGGCCGATTTCGCGGGTGGGGATGCGCACCTCCGCCTCAAGAATGTCGGTCATGGGCACGATGTGCATGACCGTGTCGCTGGAACGGATGACCTCGCCCTCGGTGGTGACCTTGAGGTTCTGGACCAGACCGCGCACGGGCGCGCGGATTTCCAGGCGATCGCTCACCAGCCGCGACCGATCAAGAGCGCTTTCCACCTCGGCCAGCTCGGCCGTTACGGTGCCCATTTCATTCAAGGCGTCCTGCCGCATCCGGCTGTCGAGGTTGTCCCGCCGGGTCTTGACCTCGGACAGGGCCTGTTCCCCGACCGCGATGTCGCTGCGCAGACGCTGCACCTCGCCATCGGCCGTAGCCTTGGCGCGCTGGGTTTCCACGAAGATCACCTGCGATACCAGTTTCTTCTCGGCCAGCTTGCGGCGCATTTCCAGAAGGTCGCCGGTCAGGGCCTGCTGACGTTCGGACACGGTCAGGGCGTCGCGCATCTGTTCCACCTCGCGGCGACGCTGTTCGATCTGGGAACTCAGGACTTCCAGGCCCGAGGCCCGCTCGGTCACCTGGGTGCGCCAGATCTCGTTCTGGTCGGCGATGAGGTCGGGGAAATCCGGGGCAATGGCCCAAAAGTCCGGATCCCGCCCCTCGGCAAAGGCCCGCAAGCGTTCGGCGCGCAGGCGCAGGGCGGCCTCGCGGGCGCGCATCTGCTCCAGGTTGGAGGCGGCCTGGGCGGCATCCAGGCGCAGCAGGGCCTGCCCGGCGTCCACCAGTTCGCCTTCCTTGACCAGGATCTCGCGGACAATGCCGCCGTCAGGGTGCTGAACAACCTTGATCGAGCCGCTGGGCACCACTTCGCCGGTGGTGTGGGCGACTTCCTTCAGTTCGACAATCGACGACCAGCCGATCGCGCCAGCCACCAGCAGGCCGATGAGCAGCAGGGCCGGACGCAGGAACTGGGGCACCACCTCTTCCTCCAGCTGGATGGCCTCGGACAGAAGCCGTTTCTGGCGCGAGCCGCGCACGACGGGCGGGCGGCGCTTGGAGTCGGTGCCCTTGGTTTTTGCCAGCCCTGCCATCACTTGATCCCCGAGAAAATCGTTTTCTTGATGTCTTCAAACGGACCCATGGCGCGGATGCCGCCACGATCCAGATAGATGCACACATCGGCCAGGCGCATGTGGCTGGGCCGGTGCGAGACGATGAACACGGTGGACCGCCCGCGTAAGCCCTGGACCGCCTGCATGAAGGCGCGGTCGCTGGCGTCGTCCAGGCCG
Organism: Rhodospirillaceae bacterium BRH_c57; assembly: GCA_000961745.1. Classification (GTDB taxonomy): domain Bacteria; phylum Pseudomonadota; class Alphaproteobacteria; order Rhodospirillales; family Rhodospirillaceae; genus Cauispirillum. The sequence continues at coordinate 3,990 of LAEA01000068.1, forward strand.
TTGCCCGGTTCATCCAGCAGCATGATCGGGGCGGTGCGCAGATAGGCGCGGGCCAGGGACAGCCGCTGGCGGAAGCCGTTGGGCAACTGGTCGGCGCGGGTGTCGGAAATGCGCGTGCTCCAGCCTTCGGGCAGGGCCAGGATGTCGTCGAGCAGACCGGCCATCTGGGCAGCCCACTCCAGTTCCTCGTCCGAGGCCGTGGGTTCCACCAGACGCAGGTTCTGGGCCACGGTGCCATAGAAAATTTCGCAGCGCTGCGGCATGTAGCTGATCTGCGCCCGCAGGTCGGCCGGGGTAAGCTGGCGGATGTCCACGTTGTCGATGCGGATGCTGCCAGCCTGCGGCGAGTAGGTGCGCACCAGCAGCTTCAGCAGGGTTGACTTGCCCGACCCGTTGGACCCGGCGATGGCCACCACCTGCCCCGGCTCGACCGAAAACGTCACGCCCAGCAGGGCCGGGTCGGAGTCCATGGAATAGCGGAACGACACGCGCGAGAATGTGACCGACCCATAGGATTCCGGCCGGATGGTCTGGCGGGTGCTGGCGTCGCGCTCCACCTTCAGCTTCATCAGGTTGTCAATCTGGCGCATGCTCGACGCCACGCGGACCAGGGTGCCGATGGACATGAATCCGTTGTGCAGCGGGCCGGTCAGACGCCAGATAATCATCATGGTGGCCATCACGGCACCAGCCGATCCAGCACCGCTCATCGCCCCCAGGACGGTCACCGTCAGGGCGCCGACGGCGGTGAACACGCCGATCAGACCGGCCACCGAAGCGATGCGTTCGCCGATGCGGCGCGACCGCCATTCCGCATAGGTCGCCCTGCCCGACAGATCGCGGAAGCGTTCCAGCCACTTGTGGCTGGCCCCGGCGATGCGCAGGGTGGGCAGCTTGCTGAGGGTCTCGGACAGGAACTTGCTGCGCTCGGCGGTCAGGCGCGACGCCCGCGCCTGACTCTGGCGCTGCGGTCCATAGCTGATCGCCCCCAACAGGGTGTAGAGCGCCGCCGCCGCGACAATCACGATCAACATGGTCGGGTTCATGATGCCCAGCAGCAGCACATAGATCACGATGGCCGGCAGGTCATAGATCAGCAGCGACAGCGGCCCCAGGAAGAAGTCGCGCAGGGCCTCCAGGTCGCGGATGCGGGCCACCTGCTCGCCGACCGAGACACGCTCGATGGACTGCGCGGGCAGGCCAAGGATGCGCTGGAACACGCTGTTGCCCAAGATGTATTCTGTCCGCGCCGCAACATGCCCCAGGATACCGGCCTTGAGCTTGCGCAACGTCCAGTCCAGCATGATGGCAATCAGCACGCCGGCGATCAGCAGGACCTCCAGCTCCAGGTCGGCGGTCGGCAGCACGGAGTTGAACACGCCCATGACGAACAGCGGCGGCGACAACGCCAGGACGGCGCTGATGACACTGAGGATGAACACGAACACCAGCAGGCCTTTGAAACGGCCGAACAGGCGGTGGCTGAACCGCTTCTGCTCGCGCTGCTTGACGTCCAGATCCTCGCTGGAGAACACCAGGGCCTCGCCCCGCTCGGAGGACGGGTTCTCGATGCGCTCGACGGTCAAGGTGTCGCTGTCGAATGCCGTCAGCACGCCTTTTTCCGAAGACACGATCACCTTGGCGCCGCTGCCCTGGGGCACGAACAGACAGGGCAGCAGGCGCGGATCCACCTGATCCAGGCGCGTGGGATAGGAACTGCTGCGGAAACCCAAGTTGACCATCACGTTGCGCAAGCCGGACAGGTCCAGGTTGTCAACCATGTGCGGCATGGCCTCGGCCATTTCGCGCGGGGCGCCGTGCCAGCCCACGGCGGTCAATAGGGCCGGCAGGCAGACCGACAGATCCGAGGCCTGACGGAAGTAGCCGACCGCGTCGGTCACGCCACGTTCGGCAACTTCAGGCCGCTCGACCGAGACCGCCTCGACGGTAACATCGCCGTCGTCCCGGCCGGCGGCGCCGCCGTCGTCCAGCAGCCGCCCGCCGTCCAGCGACAGCACGCGGTCGGCCAGCTTCAGCAGCGACGGGCGGTGCGTGACCAGCACGATGGTCCGCTTGCCCTTCTGCGCCTCCATGTAGATGCGCAGGATGTTGTCGCCGTCGAGGTCGAGGTTGATGTTGGCCTCGTCGAACAGCAGCACGTCGGGATCGGTGACCAGGGCGCGGGCGATGGCGATACGTTGGCGGATGCCACCGGGCATGGTCTCGGTAATGCCGTCACCGACCACCGTTTCATAGCCCAGGCGCATGTGGGCAACCAGACCATCCAGGCCGACCGCGCGCGCCACTTCGGTGGCGCGGGCGTTCAGGTCGGGCTGGAACATGGTGATGTTTTCAAGAATGGTCCCGGTCACCAGTTCGCCCTGTTGAGGCAGATAGGCGATGCGGGTGTGCAGGCTGTCGGGGTCGAACGAGGCGAGCCGCGCGCCATCGACCAGGACCTCGCCCTTGGTGGGGATGGAGGCGCCGTTCAACAGGGTCAGCAACGAGGACTTGCCACTGCCGCTGCCTCCGCGAATGGCGATGCATTCGCCCCGCTGCACGGTCAGCGACACGTCGTGCAGCATGTCCTGCTCCATGCCGGGATGGCGCAGGCAGACATTGTGCAGTTCCAGGGTGCCGGTGATCGGCGGCAGGGGCGGCAAGGAGTCGATGTTTTCCGACTTTTCCCAGAACAGCTTGCGCAGGCGGTCGCGGGCGATGCCGACGTTCTGATACCGCATCCACGTCGCCAGGCTGCGCCGCAGCGGTTGCAGCGACCGCACCGACAGCAGGATGCAGGCGGCCAGACCGCCGGGGGTCATGTCGCCCTGCAACACGATCAGGGTGCCGGCGCCAACCACGCCGACGGTCATCAACTGGGTGAACAGGGCGCCCATGTTGCCGGCCACGGCGGTGGCCTGGGCCAGTTCGGCCCCCTTCTCGACGCCGGCTTCCTCCAGACGCTCATAGCGCCGGTACATCAGCGATTCCATCGACATGGTCTTGACGGAATGGATACCGCCGATGGTTTCAGCCAGGAAGTTGAAGCGCCGGTCGTCGAGCACGGCGCGCTCGGCCACCTTCTTGCGCAGCACGCGGCCGTACTGCAACAGAACCAGCACGAACAACAACAGCATGATCATGGGCACCATGACCAGCCAGCCACCGATCACCCCGATGACGGCCAGGAAAATGCCCACGAACGGCAGATCCAGGAAAATCGCCAAGGTGTCGCCGGAATAAAAGTCGCGCACGCGGGCCACGGAACTCAGCCGCTCGGCATGGATTCCCGGCTCGATGGAGCGGAAGCTCTGGATGGGAATGCCGGACAGGTGGCGCAGCGCCGTCACGCCGACCTGATGTTCAAAGCGCGCCCCCAGCCAGCTCGTGATGGAGCCGCGCAGATACTTCATGAGCGCTTCGAGCGTCACCGCGGCGGCCACCCCGCCGACCAGCAGGGTCAACGTCGAAACCGACTGGTTGGGGATGATGCGATCATACATTTGCAGCAGGCCCAACGGCAGGGCCAGAGCCAAAACGTTCAGGACCAGACTGGAGACGACCAGTTCGGGCACAACATGCCGCCAGCCAGCCTTGCCGACCACCTCAGCGGGCATCGGGGCGTCGTCCATCAGACGTTCGCGGGGCGGGCGCTTGGGCTTGGATGCCTTAGTGGACCGAGACTCACCCCTGGAGTTTCCCCCGACCGGCGCCGCCGAAGACAAGGTCTCCGCGCCGGAAGAGGACTCGGTCACGCCACTCTCCATACCGAGAGTGGCTGTCGCACCAACGCGTTCCTTGACCGCATCTGTTGTAAAACCCACGTCCATAACCTCAGAAAAACTTCAGCCCATATAGTCCAAAAGGACCATGCCTTAATCCAGACCTTCCCAGAAAACTCATTTGTTCTCCGGCAGTTGCATTTTTTATCTAGCATTTGATATAATTGCGCAAGGCCTATGCCCATGGTACGAATTTCCCTATTAACAAATCGCTTACTAGGTTCGAACTAGGTTCGCATCTGCCCCCTGCGACGCCGAGGATGCTAATCAATGGAATTGACCTTATCCGTTCTGGTTCGCGTAAGGGCGCTGTTCGACGCCGGCGCCAGCGTGGAAGAAGTGTACGAGACCTTGGGTGTGCCCGGCATTCCGACTCGGAATGACGGAGCCTCCTTGCTGGCCCGCGTGCGGGCGGGCCTGGACGAAACAACGGACCTGGCAGCGCTGTCGCAAGACATGGCGCGCTTGGCCGAATTGATCGAGCGCCTGCGCGAGGATGTCCAGGCAGGCGTCGTCATGCCGTTCCACCAGCCTCAGGCACAGCAGCCCAACGCCCCAGTTCAGGCCCCGGCCCCAGTTCAGGCCCCAGTCCAGCAGGCTGGAGCCGACCTCACGCCGGCCACACAGCCCTCCCTCCAGGCTGACATGTCGCCACGCCCCCCGGCTCCGCCCGCCACGTCGCCCGTCACCCCAGCCGTAGCAAGCGAAGGCGCCACGGCCCAGAAAGCTCCGGGTCCAGACACACGACAGCCGGGGAAAGCCGCCCCTGACCCTGTGGACCTGCGCGATCAAATCGCCGTTGCCGTCACCCGCATCAGTATGCTTATGGGACAAGAGGGGTCTCGTTTCGGAGAAGACACCAAGGACCGGCCGCGCCGCGCCAGTTAAAAAAACATCAAGTCGGGGGGATTAGCGGATGGCAGAGGGTGCCGACGTCCAGGGCACGGCGGCTGATGACCCGTTGCGCGAGGCAGAAGACGGCGGCCGGGACCTGACACCCCGGCAAACGCAGATTCTGGCTCTGTTGCAGGCGGGCAAGGCCAACAAGGAAATTGCCACCGAACTGGGCATTGGCCTAGGCACCGTAAAGCAGCATATGAACGTGCTGTTCAAGAAGCTTGACGTCAGCAACCGCACCATGGCGGTGTCACGCGGCTTTGGCCGGAGCGCCTCTTCACCCGGCATCTTGCAAGGCCCCCTTCAAGGCTCGACCGATGCACCCGCCCTGATGGTCATCGACCGCCAGCCCCCCGAGATGCGTCCGGCCACCGTCCTGAGCGTCAGCCTGCCCCAGCCCACCCTGGACCACTTGGCGAGCCAGGGCTCGGGCGATGGCGGGTCGGAGCACGACGATGCGGGCCACCCACTGCACCGGGCGCTGGCGTCGGTGGCGTCGGAATTCGGGGCGGTGTTCGTGGCGCGGGCCGATGGCGGCGACCTGATCTTCGGCGTCCAGCGCTGCCTGGAGCAAGACGTGCTGCGGGCCGTGCGGGCTGCCTTCGCGGCGGCGCGGGGACGGCGCCTGCACCCGGTCATCGAGGCCCTGCGGGCAGGCATCGACAGCGGCGTGATCTCCGTCGGCTTCACCGCGCACGGCACCTGGGACGGCGAGATCAACGCCGGGAC
>LAEA01000067.1 GCA_000961745.1 Rhodospirillaceae bacterium BRH_c57
GGGGTTCGGGGTTCACCCCGAGCGGGCGTGGGCGGCAGCCCACATTGACTAGGCGGTCAAAGGATACGGCGCTTGGTATCAGTTCGCGGGAACGCCCATTTCATGGGGTTAAGGACCCGCTCGGCCCTTTGCGGGAGCGGGCAGAGCCCGCCCAAAGTTAGCGCCTATGGGTCAATGGCCTTGGCGGGGTATGGGACTGGCCCCATGATTTCCTCAAAAAAAAGACGGCGGAGGTATTCCCTCCGCCGTCTCCGTCAAAAACGGGCGTTTGGTTACGCCGCGTTCTGGTGCTCCAGCGCCTTGGGGGCCGGACCGCGGGCAATTTCGATCTTGCGCGGCTTCTTTTCCTCGGGGACCTCGCGCTTCAGCTCGACGTGCAGCAGGCCGTTGACCAAGCTTGCGCCGGTGACCTTGATGTGGTCGGCGAGCTGGAAGCGGCGTTCGAAGGCGCGGGTGGCGATGCCGTGGTGGAGGTACTGGCGCTGTCCGCCTTCTTCACTTTTTCCGGCCTCACCCTTTTCGGCGTCCTTGCCCAGGCGTCCACGAATGATCAGGCTGTTGTCGTGCATGGTGATGTCGAGGTCGTCCTCGGAGAAACCGGCGACCGCCATGCTGACCCGGTAGGTGTCCTCGCCGCGCTTTTCGATATTATAGGGCGGGTAGGCCGGGCCGCTTTCTTCGAGGCGCAGGGCGGCGTCGAGCAGGCGGCTCATGTTGTCGAAGCCGACCGTGACGCGGTGCAACGGAGACAAATCGAACGTACGCATAATTCATATCCTCCTGTGAGCGACATGACTTGGTGAGCGCATCCAACGGGATCGCGCTCGGTCGTCGGACCGGACCCTGTCACAGGCATCCGGTCAGGGCGGGGATATGTGCCAGTCGCCCCGCACCGTCAAGAGGCGCAGGACTGGATTTTCAGGAGGTTTTGGTGGCGGCGGCGGCCGGCGGTTTGGTCTTGGTGGGGGGTGGGGCGGGCGCAGGGGCGGGCGTGGCAGGTTTCGCGTTTTCGGCCGCCCATAGGACCTCGTGCAGAGTGATCTGCTCGGTGACGCCCTTCAAGGTGTGGGGTCCGTGGTCGCGGAAGGTCAGATCCGACGACGCCGGCACCAGGGTACGGGTGGCGTCGGCCACCCACACCTCGCCCGTTCCAGCGGCGGCGCAAACGCGCGCAGCGACCTGGACGGTAGCGCCGAAGTAGTCATTTTCCTCGATGATCGGCTCGCCGGTGTTCATGCCGATGCGCAGGTGCAGCGGCAACCGAGCCCACCGCTCGGTGTGCTGAAGGGCACGTTGCTGGATATCGACGGCGGCGCGCACCGCATCCTCTGGCTCGTCGAAGCTGGCCATGATGCCGTCGCCGGTGTGCTTGACCTCGCGCCCGCCGAAGTGCGACAGGGCGGTGCGGACGATGTGGTTGTGCGCCCGGATGATGTCCTGTGCGGCGGCGTCGCCGATGGCGTGGGTCATGTCGGTGGAGCCGACCATGTCGGTGAACATCAGGGTGACCGAATTGGTCGCCACCTGCCGCGACTGCGGAGTGTTCCAATCCTTCATCACGCCACCGATGGCGATGAACGGATCGGAGTGGCCCGACATGGACACTTCCATGGCCGTGAAGCCGGCTGCGATCATCTGGCGGTAGCGCGGTTCTTTGCGGTAGCCGGCCATGCGCTCGACCAACTGGTGGGCCTGGTCGGAGCGGGTGCCGATCACCTCGACACATTCCCGCACCAGGGCCGCCTGGTCAGCTTCGCTCAGGCCGCGCGCCTTGGCCAAGGCGTCACAGGCGCCGGTCAGATAGAGGTTCACGCCGAATTTGTTGTAGGCGTCCAGTTGCGGATGGGTTGCCTTGATGGCGTTGACCGCGCCGCCCAGGAACTGCATGGCCGCGAGGCGGGTCTTTTCCAGAATGGGATCTTCGGCTGTGGCGGCCTTGTCCTCGGCGCTGTCCCCGGCTTCGGCCTGCGTCGCGTCGGCGGCCGGTGGCGTGGCTTCGGCGGCTGGCGGTTCGGTTTCGGCGGGCGGCGGGGCGGGCTTTTCCTCGGCCTTGGGCTTTTCCTGGGGAGGGGGGGCGGGCTTACTTTCCGGCACCGGAGCCGGTGCGTCGTCGTCGCTTGTCACCGGCGGGCCGAACAGCAGGCTGGGCAGAAACGACCAGAATGACGGCCGCTTGGGCTCTCCGTGCTGCTGGTTGTCTGCCCCCAACTGATCGACCGGCAGGTACTTCATGATCAGCGGCACGGCCGTCAACAGGAACAGGACCATGAAGACCAGGAACATGAACAGCGATTGGCTGCTGCTCGAGGTGATGATGCCGCTGCGGCTCATCATGGTCGAGGTGATGCCGGTGCCGACCACGGCCAGGACCAACGCAGCGACCATGACCAGAATAGCCCGGAACATGAAGTCGCCAGCGCCACGGGCCGGGCCGCTCAGGCGGCGGGTACTGTATTGGGCTTCGATGTCGCCCTGGCTGAACGGCGCGGCGTTGCTCGGGCCGGCCGTCTCGATGCCGCCGCCGCGGGTGTTCGAGGAACCGGCGCGCGGCTTGAATCGCCCGCTGTAGACGATCGTCTCGGTGCCCTGATTGGACTGCGGGTGATAGGTTTCGCGCATCACGCGGACGGGCAGGCGCACGTCAAGTTCCAGGGTCTTGGCTTCCTGAATGGCCAGCGCCCGTTCGTCACCGGTGAAGCGCGCCTGAAGAACCCAGCCGCGCTGCTCCTGAACATAGACTTCGTAGTGGACGACCGTGAGCATACGTACCAATTCCGGGAAGGGCGTGCGGTCGCATCCGCCTTGGACCCTGACAATACCGTGTTCGGCCTGATCGTACTCTACTTGATGGCCTTTGGTAACGCTCGTTTTGCCGGGCGGCAGCATGGAACGTCGAAGGTCTTTGTGGAGTCGCGTGTTATGGCGGACAGAACCACGCCTTGCACAACAAACCGCGCCCGGCACCCCCCTTCGAAAAGGGGCGTGCCGGGCGCGGCACCACATCATAGCCTGACCCTGCGCGGCGGACGACCAAAGCCGTCCGCGAGGGCAGGGTCCGAACGGGCCTTACTTCAGGCCGAATGCAGCGAACTTCTTGTTGAACTTGGCGATCTGGCCGCCGGTATCGATCAGGCGATGCTTGCCCGTCCACGCCGGGTGGGACAGGGGATCGATGTCCAGACGCAGGGAATCGCCCTTCATGGTCGACCGCGTCTTGAACTCGGTGCCGTCGGTCATGATGACCGTGATCTCATGGTATTCCGGGTGGATGTCCTGCTTCATGACCCTGCTCTCCAGTAAAGAGCGGCTTATATACCCACATCGTTCGGTCGGCGCAAGCGTTGTGGCTAACGCTGGTCAAGTTTCATTTCGATGCGCCGGTTGCGGCTCAATGCCTCGGGTCCGCTGTCGGGGGTCAGGGGCTGGTACTCGCCAAATCCGGCGGCGGCCAGACGGTGCGGGGGAACGCCTTCCTGGATCAGGAAGTTGACCACGGAAATGGCGCGGGCGGCCGACAATTCCCAGTTGGATCGGAACTGCGCGGTGGCGATGGGGCGGCGGTCGGTATGGCCGTCAACGCGCAGGATCCAGTCGATTTCCGGCGGGATCGACCGCGCGATGTCCAGCAACGCGGTGGCCAGTTGGGCAAGCTGTTCCCGCCCCTGGGGCTCCAGTTCGGCCGAGGCGCTGGCGAACAGAACCTCGGACTGGAACACGAAGCGGTCGCCTTCGATGCGGATGTCGGCCCGGTCGCCCAGAACATCGCGCAGGCGGCCAAAGAACTCGGACCGGTAGCGCTGCAACTCCTGGACCTTGGTGGCCAGCGCCCGGTTGAGCTGGCGCCCGAGGTCCGAGATCTGGGCCTTTTGTTCCGCTGTCACGTTCTCGGCGGCGTCCAGGGCGTCGGCCAAGCGGGCCATTTCCTGGCGCAGGGCGTCGAGTTGCTGGCGTAGCAGGGCGGCTTGGGCGCGCGCCTGTTCGCTGATGCGTTCCTGCTCCTCGATGCGGCCTTCGCCTTGGGCCAACAGGCGGTCGCGTTCGGAAATCTGGCGTTCCAGGTCGGCGCGCAGGGCCTTGAGCGCGGCGATGTCGTCGCGCAGGGCGGCCACCTGTTGGTCCGCCTGTCGGTTCCCGGCGCTCATGGCTTCGATCTGGGTTTGGGCCTCGACCAACTGGCCCGACATCTGGCTCAGGTTGGACCGCAGATCCTCGTTGGTCCGGCGCTCCAGATTGAGCAACTGGGCCATTTCGGAAATCTGCTGGTTGAGCCTCAGCAGGGCTTCCTCGCGGCCGCTCAGGGCGTGGCCCAGGAACACCTGGGACAGCACGAAAATCATCAGCACGAAGATGATGAGGATGAGTAGCGTGGACAGGGCGTCCACGAACCCTGGCCAGATGTCTACGGTGCGTTGACGGCTGCGGCGTAGAGCCATGCGCTAGCGCTCTTCCTCGGCAATGGCGGCGATGGTGCGGGCCAGCAACTTGATCTCTGAGCGGATTTCGCGCACCGCCTCGTCGCGGCCGCGCTGCCCCTCGTCCACCAGCCGCTGGAGGGCGACGTCCATGTTGCGCAGGTGCCCGCGCGAGGCGTCGTCGATGCCGGCAGTGGCGGTCTGGGGGCGGCTCAGGACCTCACCGAAGCGGGCCAGGGTCTGGCGCAGTTCGACCTGCCCCTCGGCCATCTTGAGCAGGACGTGCTGTTCGGCCCGCATCTGGTCGGTCAGGGTGCTCAGGCGGTCCACCAGATCGCGCTGGTAGGCCATCCCGGCCGAGCGGTTGTCCTCGCCACGGGCCAGGGTGCGCTGCAATTCGTCGATGCTTTCGGCGGTCTGTTCCAGCAGGGCCTGGATGTAGGCCGGCACCGACTGGTCACCGCCGCCGTCACCGACGCCGCCCGACAGCCGCGTGATGCCCGACAGCCAGTCTTCCAGGTCGGTGAAGAAGGCGTTCTGCGCCTGTCCAGATTGGAGGTCCAGGAAGCCCAGGACGAGGGATCCGGCCAGACCGAACAGCGACGACGAGAACGCCGTGCCCATGCCGGCCAGTGGCGCCTCGAACCCTTCCTGAAGATTACTGAACACGGCGGTCAGATCACCGCCACCGGTAAAGTCCATGCCGCCGATGACGGCAGCGATGGACTCGATGGTCTGCAACAGGCCCCAGAAGGTGCCAAGCAGGCCGAGGAAGATCGACAGCCCGATGAAGTAGCGTGAGATGTCGCGCGCCTCATCCAGGCGCGCGGCGATTCCATCGAGCATTGAGCGCATGGCCGGGGCGGTCAGCATGAACCGTCCGCGCCCCTTGTGCTCGGCCAGCATGGTGGCCATGGGGGCGAGCAGGCGGGGCTGCACGACGCTGGCGCTGACCACGCTGTCCTGGTCACGGCGGAATTGTTCGATCCAGGCGACCTCGGGCCGCAGCAGGACGACCTGACGGACGTTCAAGGCAATGCCGATCAGCAGGACGCCGAGGATCAGTCCGTTGAGCGCGGGGTTGGCGAGGAACGCCGGAACAACGGCCGGCGACAACACCGCCGCGACGCCCAGGACGGCGGCCAGGAACACGACCATGCGAACCAGGAAGCGGCGGGGTCGGTTCATGCACTACCTCCATGGGGCGGAAAAACGGGCAGGCCCTGAAGGGGCGCAATCCACGACATCATGGCGTCACCAACTGGATGTCCACGCGATCCGGCGACCCATCGGAAACTTGGTTGCCGAGGGCGCGCACGTCGATGCGGGTGGACGGGACGCCGCGATCAATCAGGAAGCCGCGTGCGGCCAGCGCGCGGGACAAGGACAGCCGCCGGGCGCGCGAGGCGTTGCCGTCATCGTCCGCCGCATAGGCCAGGATCTTGGCCTGGGCTTCGGGTTCGGCCTGCATCCGGGCGGCGACGCCTTCAAGCTGCGCGGCGGCCGTTGATGGCAGCGCCGCGTCCTGGCTGGCGAAGCCAATCGACAACACCCCGCCCGGCCCGATTGGAAGCGCCGCAATGCTCGGATCGGCGTTCCCGGCCTGGCGCTGGGGAGCCTGGTCCTGCGTGGTGGGGGCCTGCGTGGCGGGGGCCTGTGTAGCGAGAGGGGGCGGGGTGG
>LAEA01000262.1 GCA_000961745.1 Rhodospirillaceae bacterium BRH_c57
GGCGACTTTGCGACCCTTAGCCGTATCGGCGGGTCCACCGAGTTGGCCGAACTGGGCCGCGCCTTCGACGAGATGGCCGTCCATCTAGCGGAACAGGAGCGTATGCGCGAGGCGGCGGCAGCGGCGGAACAACGCATGGCATCGGTGCTGTCCAGCACCACGGACGGCGTCGTCAACCTCGATCGCTTGTGGCGTTTCACCTACCTCAACCCGCGCGCGGCGTCCCTGCTGCCGGGGGGCGAGCGGCTGGTCGGCAAGGACGTCTTCGAGGCGTTCCCCGAACTGCGCGGCTCGTCCTTCGAGCGCGAATGCCGGGTGGCCCTGGAGACCCGCGAGCCGGTCGAACTGGAAACCTACTTCCCGCCGCTCCAGGTGTGGTTCGCCATCCGCGCCTTTCCCTCCAAGGATGGCCTGTCGCTGTACTTCCAGGACGTCACCCCGCGCCGCCGCGACGAACAGGCCCTGGCCCTGGCCGCCCGTCAGAGATCCGAGTTGCTGGCCCAGCTCAACGCCCTGCTGGAGAACGCGCCGGTCGGCCTCATCTACATGGACCGCGACGGTCGCTATGTCCGCGTGAACGCCGCCGTCGCCCGCATGAACGGCCTGTCCGAGGACGACCACATCGGGCGCCACATCAGCGACGTCATGCCCGGCGTGGATGCCACCGCCATCCAGGCGCAATTGAACCGCGTGTTCGATGACCGGCGGGCAATTGGCGACATCGAAATGTCGGGCGAGGCAGCGTCCGACCCCGGCGTGGTGCGCCACTGGCTGACCAGTTGGTTCCCGGTCATGGTCGAAGATCACGTCCTGTTCGCCGGCGTCGTCACCCAGGACATCACCGCCCTGCGCCGTGTCGAGTCCGCCCTGCGGGCGACCAAGGAGGACGCCGAAGCAGCCAACCAGGCGAAAAGCCGGTTCCTCGCCGCGGCCAGCCACGACCTGCGCCAGCCCTTGCAGTCGTTGTTCCTGTTCCACGCGTCGCTCGACCGCCACGTCACCGACGCCGATGGCCGCCACAAACTGGACATGCTGGGGGTCGGGCTGGACACCCTCAAGGGGCTGCTGGACGGGCTGCTGGATGTGTCGCGGTTGGAATCCGGCACCGTGGCCCCGCGCGTCAGTGTTTTTCCGATCAGCCGCCTGCTCGAAGAGATCGGCGACAGCTACCGCCCCATCGCCGAAAGCAAGGGCCTACGCTTCGACACTGTGTCGGAATGCCCGCTGGCGGTGCGCAGTGACCCCACCCTGCTGGGCCGCATGATCCGCAACCTGATGGAAAACGCCATTCGCTATACCTCGCGCGGCTTCGTGCGCCTGGAGTGCCACCCGACCGACGACGGCCGTATACGCATCGACGTGGTTGACAGCGGCATCGGCATCCCGGCCGACCAGACCGGCCTCATCTTCGAAGAGTTTCATCAGGTCGGCAACCCGGAGCGCGACCGCACCCGCGGCCTCGGCCTGGGCCTTGCCATCGTACGCCGGCTGTCGGATCTGTTGGGCCACCCAGTGGTACTGACCACCGAGCCGGGCCAGGGCTCCCTCTTCTCCATCCTGGTCCCGCAAGCCGAAATGGCGCCGCAGATCGCCGCCGACCGCCCGGTCGCCAAGCCCGGCCGGGGGCGCTTCGCGGTCCTGATCGAAGATGACGCCCTGGTCCTGATCGGACTGCAAGCGACCCTGGAGGAATTCGGCTTCGACGTCCTGGCCGCCGGCTCCGGCGACGAGGCCCTGAAACGCCTGCACGCCGAAGGCCGCTGCCCCGACGTGGTGGTCACCGACTACCGCCTGCGCGGCGACGAGGTCGGCACCCACGCCGTCCGGCGCATCCGCGCCCTCTACAAGCGCACCGTGCCGGGCCTCGTCCTGACCGGCGAAACCGGCCAGGAAACCCGCGACGACGCCGAACGCAACGGCCTGGGCATCCTCCACAAACCCATCGACCCCGACCAACTCAGCGCCGCCCTGGAACTCCAGATGGCGGCGGCGGGATAGGACGGGGGCGGGTTGGGAAGAACGGGCTCCGCCCGTGCCCGCAAGGGGCCGAGCGGCCCATAGGCGCTAACTTTAGCGAAGGAAAGCGGGCTCTGCCCGCACCCGCAAGGAGGCTGGCCTCCTTGACCTCGCGACGTGACGGAGCAAAGCCGCGCGCAGCGCATTGAATACCGACATTCTCTGCCTGCGGCGCAAGAAAAGGGCGAACCCTCTCATGGGATCCAAGGGCCGCTCGGCCCTTGGCGGGCCTGGGCAGAGCCCAGTTCCTTTCTTATGTTAGCGCCTATGGGCCGAGCGGCCCCTTGACCCCATCAACTTTGCGTCTCGTTTGTTGCGCCGCAGGCAAGACGATCTGAATCTTGTGCGCTGCGCGCGGCGTGACCGTCACCAACTCCCGAGGTCCAGGAGGCCGCGCCTCCTGGCGGGTACGGGCAGAGCCCGCTCTTTAAGCCCCGCCGACCCTCACCGGCTGGCGGCGGCGGCCCCAGGTGCCGTGGGAGTCCTCGAACACGCCGGCGCAGGGGGTGCCGCAGGTCGGGCATGTGCCGTCGGCCTTGAGCGCCACCCGGCCCAACTCATACCAATCGCGCTCGATCAGCAATTCACCGCAGGCATGGCACCACGTGCTGCCCCCGGCCGGGTCGTGGACGTTGCCGGTATAGCAATACCGGACGCCGTTGCGTTGGGCGATGGATCGTGCCCGCGTCAGGGTGGCGGCGGGCGTGGCCGGGATGTCGCGCATCCGGTAGTCGGGGTGGAAGGCGGAGAAATGCAGCGGCACGTCCGGCCCCACGGCGTTGACCAGCCAGTCGGTCATGGCGTCGATCTCGGCGTCGGAATCATTTTGGCCGGGGATGAGCAGGGTGGTCACCTCGAACCACACGCCGGTTTCCCGTTTCAGCCACACAAGGGTGTCCTTGACGGGCTCCAGGTGGCCGGTGCAGAGCTTGTGGTAGAACGCCTCGGTGAAGCCCTTGAGGTCAACGTTGGCGGCGTCCATGTGGGCGAAAAATTCGCCGCGCGCCTCGGGCGTGATGTATCCGGCGGTCACCGCCACCGTGCGGATATCGCGCGCATGGCACGCCTTGGCGGCGTCCACGGCGTATTCCAGAAAGATCACCGGGTCGTTGTAGGTGAACGCCACCGACCGGCAGCCGCTTTGCACGGCGGCCTCGGCGATGGCCTCGGGGCTCGCCCGGTCCTGAAGGCGGTCCATCTCGCGGGCCTTGGAGATGTCCCAATTCTGGCAGAACTTGCAGGTCAAGTTGCAGCCCGCCGTGCCAAAGGACAAAATGGGCGTGCCGGGCAGGAAATGGTTGAGCGGCTTCTTCTCAATGGGATCGATGCAGAACCCCGACGAACGGCCGTAGGTGGTCAGGACGATCCCCCCATCCTGGGCGGCGCGCACGAAGCACAGCCCGCGTTGCCCCTCACGCAGGACGCAGCGCCGGGGGCACACGTCACAGCGCACGCGGCCATCGGCCAGGCGCTCCCAATAGCGGCCGGGAAAGGCATCGGGAAACTCTGTCATGGTCGTTCCATCCTCTCGGACGGCTTTCGTTTTTTCAGGAGAGTCCCATATGTGGGACAAAGCTTCCGTTGCGTAAAGGGTTGCCCGCCATGACCGTTCACCGCCCCGCCGCCGTCGCCGGAATGTTCTACCCGGCCGACCCCGCCACCCTGGCCGCCGATGTGGATCGGCTGCTGGCCGAGGCGCCCGAGATTACCGGTCCGGCCCCCAAGGCCATTATCGCCCCGCACGCCGGCTATGTGTTTTCCGGCCCCACGGCGGCGGCGGTTTATGCGCGGCTGCGCCCGGCGCGCGGCGTGGTGCGGCGGGTGGTGCTGATCGGCCCGGCCCACCGCGTGCCGTTTCACGGCCTGGCCCTGAGCGGCGCCGACGTGCTGGACACCCCGCTTGGCCCGATGACGGTGGACAAGACCATCGGCCCGCTGCCCCACACCACGGTCCTCGACGCCGCCCACGCCCAGGAACACAGCCTGGAGGTCCACCTGCCATTCCTCAAGACGGTGCTGGGCGATGTGACGGTGGTGCCGCTGCTGGCCGGAGACTGTACGCCGAACGAGGTGGCCGAGGTGCTCGACGCCCTGTGGGGCGGGCCGGAAACCCTGGTGGTCATTTCGTCGGACCTGTCGCATTTCCTCGACTACGACACCTGCAAGCGCGTCGATGCCGGCACCGTGGCGGCCATCGAGCACCTGGACCCCGGCCCCATCACCTTCGACCACGCCTGCGGCCGGCTGCCCATCGCCGGCCTGTTGACCCTGGCCAAGCGGCGGGGCCTGCGCATCGAGACGGTGGACGTGCGATCGTCGGGCGACGCCTCTGGGACGCGCGACCGGGTGGTCGGCTATGGCGCCTGGGCGCTGTACGAGCCGCCGGAGGACGCGGGCGCCCGTCTGGTACAGGAGCACGGCGAAACGCTGCTGGGACTGGCCGGAACGTCCATCGCCCACGGCCTGCACCACGGCCGCGCCATTGCGATCCGGCCGGAGGACTGGGCGCCGGACCTCAACGCGCCCGGCGCCGCCTTCGTCACCCTGAGCAGCGGGCCGGGCAAGGAGTTGCGCGGCTGCGTCGGGTCGGCTGCCGCGTGGCGCCCCCTGGTCGAGGACGTGGCCGACAACGCCTTCCGCGCGGCCTTCGGGGACAGCCGCTTTGCCCCCCTGAGCGCGGCCGAGATGGACGGCCTGAGCCTCAGTGTCACCGTGCTTGATGCTCCCAAGCCGCTGGAGGTCCGCGACGAGGCCGACTTGCTGGCCCGCCTGCGCCCCGGCATCGACGGCCTGATCCTGGAGGACAACGGCCGGCGCGGCCTGTTCCTGCCCAGTGTGTGGGACGTCCTGCCCGACCCCGCCGACTTCGTCGCCCAGCTTCGCCTCAAGGCTGGCCTGCCGCCCGGATATTGGTCGCCGACTCTCAAGGTCTTGCGTTTTACCGGGTTCAGCGTGTCGGGCGCCACGCCGTTCGTGGTATGATATTCTCGAACGCGCTTGGGAGATTTCGATGAGACTGCCGCTTGCCGCCATTGTCCTGTTTGCCATGTCCGGCCCGGCACTGGCGCAAAGCTATTCCTGGACCAGCGACGCGCCCGCGAACCTGATCGGCACCTGGGTCGAAATGGGCCAGCAGTGCGAGGACGAGAACAGCCAGCTTTCCATCTTCGCTGATGGCGGATACCAGTGGCGCCGCAGCCGCACCGACTGGGGCTTTGCACGCGGCCAGTTCTCCTACACGTCGGAACAGCCGTACACGATCTTCTTCCGCGTCCGCCAACTGGTCCAGACCGACCGCCCGGACTTCCAGTTCAACCTGTCGGGCGACCAGATGAAGATCTACAGCTACGGCTCCGGCCAGCAACGCCGCCTGGAGAAGTGCGACGATTAGGCACCGTCGAGCCGCTATTGCACCCGCTGCAAGGTTCCAGTCTGCTTGTCGATTCTTAGCTTGTCGACCAGACTGCCTTCCTGCGTCACGATTTCGGCGGTTACATGATCGCCTGCGTCCTGGATTTCACCCACTTTAAGGCGATCGTTGCCCATCATGGCAAGGTGGCGCTGCATCATTCTGCGGACGTTGTCGGCAGTAACCTCCACGGGCCGTTGAACCGGACCGCCGCCCCATCCCTGGCCCATCATGCCAGGACCCATCATACCAGGACCAGGGCCCCAACCCTGCCCCATCATGCCCGGACCCATCATGCCGGGACCAGGGCCCCAGCCCTGCCCCATCATGCCCGGACCCATCATGCCAGGACCAGGACCCCAGCCCTGCCCCATCATGCCGGGACCCATCATGCCGGGACCAGGGCCCCAGCCTTGCCCCATCATGCCTGGACCCATCATGCCGGGACAAGGGCCCCAGCCCTGCCCCATCATGCCGGAACCACTCTGGGGCGCGGCTTCGCCGCTGCCCGTCCCACTCTGCGCGGCTGCAGGCGTAGCGAACACGGCAAGAGCCACTGCCATTGATGCTGCGGTGGTCCAAAAGGTGTTCATCGCGTCCTCCATACTCATCAGTCGGTAGGGAAGGATACGCAGGCATGAGACGGGTTAGAAAAACACGCGCCCGGACGAGTCGCTGTTTATATGGCGTAGTAAAACTGAGCTGGCTCAATACTGTCCGCTTGCGTCACTGCCGCCGCTTGCGCCAGCGCAGCCACGCCACCCCCACGGCCACCGCCAGGGCCATGGTGGTCAGCGGCAGAGCGACGGGGACCAGGGACACTGCCAGGGCCAGCATCACCACCGCGCCGCCGGCCAGGGCCACGGGGATCGCCAGCACCAGCAGGCCGATCACGATTTGCAGAAGGGTCGTCATCACTCACTCTTGCGCCTGACACGTTCCCCCCCAACCTGAGCATCCTGGACGGCGACCGCAACCGTCCGCTAAGTTGATCCTTTCGCACCGCATCAGCGCCAGGAGGCACTCCATGGGACGTTTCGGCACCGGACAGGCCATTCGTCGGGTCGAGGACCTCAGGTTCCTGCGCGGCACCGGCCGCTATACCGACGACATCACCCTGCCCGGCCAGACGGTGGGCTACGTCCTGCGCAGCCCCTACGCCCACTGCGACATAAAGGGCCTGGACGTCGAGGCGGCCCGCGCCGCGCCGGGCGTGCTCGGCGTGTTCACCTGCGCCGACCTGGATGCCGACGGCATCGGGGCGCTGCCGGTG
>LAEA01000235.1 GCA_000961745.1 Rhodospirillaceae bacterium BRH_c57
TCTGGAGCTGCATGCGGATGACCACCGACATGGCGGCACCGATCAGGCCGGTAATGATGGCGAACACAAGGTACATCGTGCCGATGTCCTTGTGGTTGGTGGAAAACAACCAGCGCTTCCAGCCCGAGGGGGCGTCGTGCGCATGGTCATGTGCGTGGTCTGGACCAGCGGCGGTGCCGGACTGATACATGCAAACTCTCCCTGCCTGTTCAGTTGCCGGCCGCCTGGGCAAGCCGGGTCGGGGTTTTTACGTCTGGCGCTTTGGCAAACTGCTCCTGCGCTTCGACCACCCATTGCTCGAAGTCTTCGGCCGACACCCCGCGCACCGCAATCGGCATGAAGCCGTGGTTGACGCCGCACAGTTCGGAGCACTGGCCGTAATAAACGCCCGGCCGCTCGATACGCAGCCACGTCTCGGTCAGGCGGCCGGGCACGTTGTCGGTCTTGACCCCCAACGCCGGCACGGCCCACGAATGGATGACGTCCTGGGACGTCATGATGACCCGCACCGTGGTGCCGACCGGCAGGACAACCTCGTTGTCGACCGCCAGCAGGCGCGGCTCGCCGGGCTCAAGGTCGTCGGGGTATTTCATGAAGCTGTCGAAGGCGAAACCGCCGTTGTCGGGGTACTCATAAGACCAGTACCACTGGTGGCCGGTGACCTTGATGGTCATGTCGGCCTCCTGCGCGCGGTCCATGAAGTACAGCAGCTTGAACGACGGAATGGCGATGATGACCAGGATGACCACCGGGATCGCCGTCCATCCGAATTCCAGAAGCTGGTTGTGCGAGAACCGCGCCGGGACCGGATTGCGCTTTTCGTTGAAGCGCCACATCACGTACCCCAGCAGCGCCATGACCAGCAGGACGATGGCGGTCGAGATCCACACCAGAAACCCATGCAGCGACTCGATCTGATCCATAACCGGACTTGCCGGGTCCTGGTGCCAGATCTGCCAGGGCTCAGGCTGCCCGGCCAGGGCGGCCATCGGCAGCGCGGCCACCGAAACCAGTGCGGCGGCGACCGGCAGCGCGGCGGCCATGCTCTGTCTTACCATATCGTCCTGCCTCCCTTGGCGGGTCCTTCCCAGGGTGGAAGAGCCCTGGTCGAGTCATCTGTCCAGTAGCCCTGCAAGTATGCCTGTGGCCGTCACGCGAACGCAATAGCCTACCAATTTAGTGCGTTTTTAACGTCAATAGGATTATGGATATTCCCTCATGCGCGCCCCTCCCCTGCGGGAACCTCCCAGGCGAAAAAACAGGCGCGCATTTCCACTTACTCCACAGGGAATAAAACACATTGGGCCGGGAGAGGTTCCGGATGATACGCCGCTTGAGCACTTGAACCGGAGGGCGATCCGGCGCGACCGTGGCCTGACTTAGCCAGCCCGACGCCGACATAGCGCAGGGAGCGCCCCTTGATGTCACCCAAGCCTTCTTCTTTCATCCTCGCCGTGGCCGCGTTCTGCCTTGCGACTGCGGCCGCCGGCCCGCTTTCCGCCCAGTCCTCCTGCGGCGACAGCTATACCATTCGGCCCGGTGACACCTTATCGGCCGTGGCCCGCCAGTGCGGCGTCGCCCTGCCCGAGATCATGGCTTCCAATCCGGGGATCGAGCCGCGCCGCCTGGGCGTCGGCCAGATCGTCAAGCTACCGGGCGCCGCCGAAGCCGCAAAAGCGGAAGAGGAACAACCAGCGGCCCAGAACAATACCCAGAGCAGCGGTGCCCCCCCTCCCGAAAACGGCGAACCGTGGCGGCCCTCTGCGGCCGAATGGGGCATGATCGATCCCCATGACGACGCCTCCGATCCCGGTGCCCCGCCGGGCGCCAACTATGCGGTGCGCGCAGGCGACTCGCTGCCCGCCATCGCCAAACGGTTTGAAACCACGGTCGCCGCCCTGGTGCGCGACAACCCTCAACTCATCCGCCAAAAGGAACTGCTCCAGGGCCAAAAGCTGCTGATCCCTGGCGCCGGCGACGTCCCACAGCCCGGCCAGACCCACGCCGAGACGTGGACCGCGCCGCGCTATTCCCTGGGGGCCGCGACTGAAGTCCTGCCCCGCCGGGTGTCGGTCGGCGACCCGGTGACCATCTACGCGCGCGGCCTGCCCAGCCGTACCCAGGTGGAGATTGCCGCCGGAAACCCCGAAGGCCGAATGGTAGTAATCGACCGCGACATTACCGACCACTACGGCACCGTCCGTGCCCGCGTGAAGCTGCCCCGCGACCTCGACCCACAGGCTCCGCTGGTCATCGTGGTATCGACCAGCGACCGCGACCACGGTGCCAGATCCGCCGAACTGGAGGTCATTGCCATCGGCACCACCACGGAGGCACGGGCCGGCGAACGCGTCGAGGTCACCGGCACCCTGACCACCGAGGGCACGCTCTGCCCCGCCCTGCGCACGCCCGATGGCACGCTCTACACCTTGAGCGGCGACATCGCGGACCTGCAACCGGGCGACCGCGTGCGCGTCGTTGGGCTTGTGGCGGGCACCTCGCAGTGCGACCAGGGCGTCACCCTGTCCACCGCCCGCATCGAACGTGCCGTGCCCGAGCGCGCCGAGCGCTGAGCTGAAAGTGCGCGCCGCGCGGTAATCTGAAAGATTTTCAAGGTTGCCACTCGGCGTAGTGATTCATCCCTATGGAACTGGACCCACCCCATACGCGTTCTCAAGAAGGCCCGCACTTCATTGGCCGGAGGGAGCTATGCGACAGGGAGGGCGCCCCAGTGTCTTTACACGTCAACACCACGGCCGAAGCCCGGTGGATGCCTCGGCGGCCCTCGGAGCGGCGGCGTTCCTGGGGATGTTTATGGTGGCGGCCGCAATCGCGGCTCCTGCCGCCCTGGCCGAGGAGACAGTCTCGGCCACTCCACACGCGGCCGCGCCGGGGTCCGAGATTACGGTGACCGCCGCCGGCTTTCCGCCCCTGACCGGCGTCGAACTGGGCGCCGGCCCGCCAGCGTCGGAATACACCGTGATAAACCACGGCCAGACCGACCTGTCGGGCAACGCCCGTTTCGTGGTCCGCCTGGATGATGAAGCGCCGATGGAAGCCGCCGTCGTCTTCGTGGTGGCGACCGAAGACCTCGCCATCAAGGCCGCCAGCCCCCCCGTCGAGATCACCGCTCCCAAGGACATCCCGATTGCCCACCTGAAGGGGGTTCCGGGAAGCTAGTAGACGTCACCCCGCCAACTACTAGGCCGCCGGATAGGCCATGGTGGTCATCAAGGCCAGTTCAGCTTGGCGGCTGTCCAGCCGGGTGTGCTGGACGATGATGGGAACGGAGGACTCGAGTACGCAGGCGTAGTCGGTGTCCTCCGGCACTGGTTCCGGGTCATCCAGGGCGTTGAAGCGCAGGTGCAGGGTGCGCCGGGCGGCGACGGTGACCTTGTAGGGGCCGACCGGCTCGCGGTCGGCAAAGTACAGGGTCAGGGTCACGGCGGCGTCGGTATCGCCGGTGTTGAGGATGCAGGCGGTTTCGTGGCTGGTCATCTGGGGCTCCGGCCCGATGCTGCCGGGCGGGATGTAGCCCTCGGCGATGACCCAGCGGCGGGCCCCAATGGCATCACTCATGGAGTTTTCCTCTCAGGGCGTCGTTCCAAAGCTTCCATCAAGCGATCCGGTGCGGCTCGGCGTCCGCCTGCTTGAGGGTCAGGCCCAGGCCTAGCGCCGTCGTGTCGGGCGCCAGACGGCCGTTGCGCACGGTCGCCGCGCCGTCGAGCAACATCCCCTCCAGGCGCACATGGTCGTGGAAGTATTCGGCATGGATCGCCCGCCCGGTGGCACAGCACAGCGACGCGTGCAGGCTGGGCGCGGTGTGGGTGGACAGCGGCATGTGGAACGCCTCGCACAAGGCGGCGGCCTGGAGGAACCCGGTCACGCCGCCGCACCGGGTGGCGTCGATCTGCATCACGTCCACGGCCCCGGCCTCCAGCATCCGGCGCACGTCAAGCAGGCTCCAGGCATATTCCCCGGCGGCGATGGACATGCCAGCCGGGCCGTTGCGGCGCACAATGCGCAGGCCTTCAAGATCATCCGAGGACACCGGCTCCTCGAACCACGTCACCCCGAAGTCGGCGAAGCGATAGGCATAGCCAAGCGCCTGCTTGGTCGAATAGACGCCGTTGGCATCGACGAACAGGTCGGGCACGCGGCCGATGACCTCGCGGGCGATTTCCACTTGGTCGATGTCACGGATGCCGCCGCCACCGACCTTGATCTTGACCGCGTCGATGCCATCGGCCATCCAGCCCTCTAACTGGCTGCGCAACCGCGCCTCGCCGTAGGTCGTGAAGCCGCCGCTGCCGTAGGCCCGGATATCGGCCCGCACCTGCCCGAGCAGGCGGACCAGCGGTAGCCCGAGCAACCGCGCCTTGAGATCCCATAGGGCACTGTCCAGGACCGAGACGGCACACGCCCCGATACCCGCATGGCCGCTGTTGCGCAGGCGCACCCGTGCGGTGTCCCAGGCCGCCTGCGGGGCCAGCGCGTCGCAGCCGGTCAGGGCGGGGGCCAGGGTTTCATTGATGAGCACCGCCGCCGCTGGGTCGGCATAGCCGTAACCGAACCCGCGCAGCCCGCCGCCCTCGGCATGGACGGTAATCATCGTGGTGGCGTCCCAGGCGAGCGTTCCGTCCGCCTCCGGCTCGTCGGTCGGCACGCGGTAGGCGGCGGCGCGGATGCGGTCGACCTTGGCGTCAGGCCGCAGGTCAGTCATCAGATGGCCTCCCGTATCAACATCGCGCTGTTCGTGCAACGGGGGCCGGGCGCCTTCCGTTGCCGACACATGGTGATGATGCGGAGGATGGTCGATGGCGCGACGGTATGGCGGCGGGGATGCCCCCGTGGTGGTAGTAACCGGAGCATCGGCGGGGCTGGGCCGGGCGATTGCCGGGCGCTTTGCCCGCGACGGCTGGAAGGTCGGCCTGATCGCCCGCGACCCGGTACGTCTGGCCGAGGCCGCCGCCGACTGCGTCGCCAAGGGCAGCCCGCGCGCCATCCCCCTGGTCGCCGATGTGGCCGACTGGCCGGCCATGCAGGCGGCTGCCAAACAGGCCGAGCGTGAGCTTGGTCCGGTCGAGGTGTGGGTCAACTCGGCCATGGCCACGGTGTTTTCCCCGGTTGCCGCGATGACGGCCGAGGAATACCGCCGGGTGTCCGAGGTCACCTACCTCGGTCAGGTCCACGGCACCCTGGCCGCCCTGGAGCCCATGCGCGCACGGGGCCGGGGAACCATCATGTTCGTGGGCTCGGCCCTGGCCTATCGCGGGCTGCCGTTGCAGTCAGCTTATTCAGCCGCAAAGTTCGCGGTGCGCGGGTTCTTTGAATCGCTGCGGGCCGAATTGATTGCCGAGAACTCCGCCATCCATGTCGGCATGGTCCAGATGCCGGCCATGAACACCCCGCAGTTCGACTGGGCGCGCTGCAAGCTCACAAGGCAACCGCAACCGGTGCCGCCCATCTATCAGCCCGAGCCGTGCGCCAACGCCGTGGTGCGCGCGGTCTATAACCGCCAGCGCGAGGTTTGGGTGGGACGCTCCTCGCTCAAGCTGATCGGTGCGGCCATGCTGCTGCCCGGCGGGTTGATCGACCGCATGATGGCGCGCCAGGGAGTCTCCGGCCAAAAGGGCGAGGCGCCGTTCGACTCGTCGCGGCCCGATAACCTGGAGGCTCCGGTGCCGGGTCGCTTCGGGACGAGGGGCCGATTTGGGTCCGTGGCCCGTCGCCGAGTGTGGGACGTGGATGCCGACGTCCTGCGCACCGCCGTGGGCCTATCGATCGGCGCCGCAGGCCTTGTTCTGGGCCTTTTGGCGGCCCGTCGGAAGCCCCGGTAAGCCCTTGAGCCTTCAAGGTGAAAGGCGGCTTTTTTCGATCCGATTATGATAATTTCAGGGCGGGGCAAAAAAACGTTGCATGGGGGAGCTTGGGGGTATATCTAGCCAATAGACCGTATTCGCACGTGCCTGTTGTCGCACCGGGGGGTTTGTCTCCCCCACCCTAGTACCTGCGGCTTAAAGCAACGACGTAACGCGGCTTTTTTGGTCTCTGCCGGTCCGTCCACAGGCTGGTGACACTGAAGAGGCTCTTACTTCTTGCCAAGCGTGCGGGACGGGTCTTCTCCGTTCCGAAAAACTGACGTCCAGAGCATTCTTCCCGGTAATCCCTGGGGGACTGGTCGTTGGCCACGAACAGCAATCTCTCTCCCGTTTGGCGCGGAGCCTTCGGGGGTCCGGGATGACTCTGACCGCCTCCACCGCGGTTGCTTCGTCTATCGGATGGCATCTCCGTGATCGACCTGACCTTTCCTCCCAGCCAAGGGACGCTGCCATGACCGACCGTATCCGCGAATTTCTGTCCGCTCGCCAGCCCGAAGGCCCCTGCCTGGTCGTCGATCTCGACGTCGTGCGTGACAACTACACCACCTTCGCCAACGCCCTGCCCGACACCCGCGTGTTCTACGCCGTGAAGGCCAACCCGGCCCCGCAAGTCCTGTCCCTGCTGGCCGACATGGGCTCGTGCTTCGACACCGCCTCCATGCCGGAAATCGAGATGGCGCTGGCCGCCGGCGCCACCCCGGATCGTATCTCCTTCGGCAACACCATCAAGAAGGAACGCGACATCGAGCGCGCCTGGGGCATGGGTGTGTCCCTGTTCGCCTTCGACAGTGAGGCCGAACTGGAAAAGATCGCCCGCGTGGCGCCCGGCGCCAAGGTGTTCTGCCGCATCCTGTGTGATGGCGAAGGCGCCGAATGGCCGCTGTCGCGCAAGTTCGGTTGCGTGCCGGACATGGCCATCGAACTGCTTGAGCGCGCTTGGCGCCTGGGCCTGAAGCCGCATGGCATATCCTTCCACGTTGGCTCGCAGCAGAAGAACGTCCACGCCTACGACGACGCCCTGGCGATTGTCGCGCGCATCTTCCGCACCCTGGCCGAACGCGGCATCGAGCTGAAGATGGTCAACATGGGCGGCGGTTTCCCGACCCGTTACCTGCGTGACGTGCCGGCCGTGAAGACCTATGGCGAAGCCATCCACACCAGCCTGATGAACCACTTCGGCAACCGTCTGCCCGAAACCATCATCGAGCCGGGCCGTGGCATGGTCGGCAACGCCGGCGTGCTTCAGGCCGAAGTGGTGCTGATTGCCAAGAAGTCGGCCGAGGACCGCCTTCGATGGGTCTACCTCGACATCGGCAAGTTCGGTGGACTGGCCGAGACCATGGACGAGGCAATCCGCTATCCGATCGAGACCCCGCGCGACGGTGACGCGCTGGAGCCCTGCATCCTGGCTGGCCCGACCTGCGACAGCGCTGACGTGCTGTACGAAAAGAACCCGTACCCGCTGCCCATCTCCCTGGAGATCGGCGACAAGGTGCTCATTGCGGCAACCGGGGCCTACACGTCCACCTATTCAGCGGTGGCGTTCAACGGCTTCCCCCCGTTGCAGCAGTTCTACATCTGACCAGTCCATAGGCCCGCGTCCCCTCCTTCCCCGTGAAGGATGGGGGCGGCGGACCCCTTCGGTGGGGCACGCCCATGTTTTGTCTTGAGCACGAGACGGCGGCCGATGGCCCAGCCGTCGAGCGGCTGCTCGACCGCGCGTTCGGTCCGGAGCGCCACGCGAAGACCTGCCAGCGGCTGCGCGACGGTCACACGCCGTCTCACGGGTTGGCATTCGTTGTACGCCTCCAGGAGGAGGTCATCGCCACCATCCGGTTCTGGGACCTGTCGATTGGTGGCGGTCACCGGGCGCTTCTGCTCGGCCCTCTGGCTGTCGAGGCCGACCACCGTAGTGGCGGCTGGGGCGGCAAGTTGGTCCGCTATGGCTTGAATCAGGCGGCTTTGCGCGGTCATCGTGCCGTCATCCTGGTCGGCGATGCGCCCTATTACGTGAAGTTCGGGTTCTCGCCCGAGGTCACGCGCGGCATGATGATGCCGGGTCCGGTGGACCGTGCGCGGTTCCTGGGCCTTGAGCTTTCCCCCGGCGCCCTGGCGGGCGCGGCGGGCATGGTGCTGCCCGGTCGGGCGCCCGTGCTGGTGCCGCTCCTTCCCGCGCCCCATATGGTGGAGGAGGCGCGGCAGGTCGCCGCCTGAGGAGCGATCCGGGAGGTGCCCGAATGGGTGAGGGTTGGTGCACGTATGCAACGTTTGGCGGGCCGATTGTCATGGTCGGCTTCGGCAGCATCGGCCAGGGAGCCCTCCCGCTCCTCCTGCGTCACCTGGACGTGCCGCGCGACGCCATCACCATCGTTTGCCCGGACACCTCGGGCCGGGCCATTGCCGATGACAACGGCGTCCGCTTCATCGCCCAGGCGCTGACCCCCGACACCCTGCGGGCGGTTCTGGAACCCCTGCTCGGTCGGGGGGGCGGGTTTTTGGTCAACCTGTCGGTGGATGTGTCGTCCCACGCCCTGATGGAGGTCGCCCGGTCCTGCGGCGCACTCTATATCGACACCTGCATCGAACCGTGGCCCGGCGGCTACACCGACCCGTCGAAACCGCTGAGCGAGCGGACCAATTACGGCCTGCGCGAGGATATCCTGGCGCTGCGCGCTGCGTGGGGCGGCCAGGGGCCGACCGCCCTGGTGGCGCACGGGGCCAATCCCGGACTAGTCAGCCACTTCGTCAAGGAAGCGCTGCTGACCGTGGCGCGCGATGTCGGCCATCCCGCCGCCATACCGACCAACCGGGAGGGCTGGGCGCGGCTGGCCCAAGTCCTTTGCGTCAAGGGCATCCACATCGCTGAACGCGATACCCAGATCGCCCACATTCCCAAGCGGCGCGGCGAGTTCGTCAACACCTGGTCGGTGGACGGCTTCGTGGCCGAGGGCCTTCAGCCGGCCGAACTGGGCTGGGGCACCCACGAAAATGGGATGCCGGCCGAGGGTGCCCACCACCCGACGGGCTGCCGCGCGGCGATCTATCTCAAGCGGCCGGGGGCGGGAACGCGGGTCCGGTCGTGGACGCCGGGCGAAGGGCCGTATCAGGGTTTCCTCATCACCCACAACGAAAGTATCTCCATCGCCGATTTCCTGACGGTGCGCGACGACCGCGGCATGGTCGCCTACCGGCCCACCGTCCACTATGCCTATCACCCCTGCGATGACGCGGTGCTCAGCCTGCACGAGATGGCCGGGCGCAACTGGCGACCCCAACCAGCCTTCCGCCTGATGAACGACGAGATCGTCCACGGCATGGACGAACTGGGCGTCCTGGTGTTCGGCCATGCCCGCAACGCCTTGTGGTACGGCTCGCAACTGACCATCGAGCAGACCCGCATCCTGGCCCCGCACCAGAACGCCACCGGGCTCCAGGTCACGGCGGCGGTGCTCGCCGGTATGGTGTGGTGCATTGAAAACCCCAATGTCGGCATCATGGAGGCCGACGAAATCGACCACCGCCGCATCCTCGACCTCGCCCGGCCGTATCTCGGCACCATGACCGGGGCCTACACCGACTGGACACCGCTCGATGATCGCGGCGGGTTGTTTCCCGACCCGGTCGATACATCCGATCCGTGGCAGTTCGCCAACGTCCTGGTGCAGTAGGAGGCGCCCATGGCGCGGAAGCACCCCAACGTTCCACCCGCCCTGAGGCCGAAACGCGCGGCGTTCTTTGTGTTGCTGGCCGTGATAGGATTATGGCTCGGCACCCTACTGGCCCGCCTGGAACAGGACGCCCGCCCCGTGCAGCGAAACGCGCCATCCATCGCCTGGGAAAACGGCTCCGTGGTCATCCACAAGCAAACGGCCAAAATGCCGGATTTTTAAGGAATAGCTGGGCGCTGCCCAGGCCCGCAAAGGGCCGTCGGCCCTTTGATCCCATGAGAAAGTCCTGTGCTTCCCTTGCGCCGCAGGCAGACACTCTTGGCTTCTGTTGCGCTGCGCGCGGCACCCCGCTTCTCATTTCCGAGGTCCAAGAGGTCCGAGGTCCAGGAGGTCCGAGGTCCAGGAGGCCGCCCCTCCTGGCTGGCCCGGGCAGAGCCCGGCCTTACGCCGCCCCCTACCCCACCGTGCGCGCCCGCAGTCTCACGGACGCCGCTTCGTGCAAGTGGGCAACCAGTTCGGTAGCCCGGTGGCGGGCCGTGTGGGCGCCCAGGACGCGGGTGCGGGCGGCGGCGCCGATGGCGCGGCGGCGGGCTTCGGGCATTTGGGTGATGATTTCGGTGACGGCGTCGGCGCTATCGCCTATGAGAATTTCGGCGCCCGGCCGGAACAGGGTGTCCAGACCTTCCCACCAGTCGCTGATGATCGGGGTGCCGCAGGCGGCGGCCTCGAACAGGCGGACACTGGGTGCCCAGCCGGCCCGGATCATGTCGGCCCGCGTCACGTTCAGGGTGAAACGCTGGCCGGTGTAGAACGCCCGGTGTTCGGCCGGCGGCAGGTGGTCGATACGCTCCACGTTGTCCGGCCAGTCGATGGTGGCCGGGTACTGCGGCCCGGCCACCACGAACCGCTTGTCGGGCACGCGGGCGGCCGGTTCGCACAGCAGGCGGTCCACCGTCGGCTGGCGGTCGGCCGACCATGTGCCGAGGTAGCCGAGATCCCAGGTCGCCGGCACAGCGTCGGGGTAATAGGCGTCGGCATCGACCGAACAGTACAGCGGCCGGGCCATGGGCGTCCCGAAGTCGTGCTCCAGCCGCCGCAGGGTCGGGCCGCCGGTGAACGACAAATAAAGGTCATAGCCCCGGATAAGGTTTGGCGTCAGGTATTCGTAGTCGCCCCGGCCCAGCTTGGCCAGGGTCACCGGCGTGTCGATGTCATAAAACGCGACGGTGCCGCGCGCCACCTCCTGCGCCCAGGCGCCGACCTCCACCCCATCGGGTACGAACGATCCGATGATGACCGCGTCGGCGCCCCTCACCAGCGCCGTGAAGCGGGCCTGAAGGTCGGGCACGCTGCCATAAAGGTGGGTGCGGCACCAGGATGGATTGGGCAGGTCGCGGTTGTCGGCGTACCACGGCACGTCACGCTCCAGGAAGGTGACACGATGCCCTTGCGCGGACAGGGCGCGAATGAGGGCGCGAAACGTGGTGGCGTGGCCGTTGCCCCACGACGAGGTGATCGACAGCCCCAGGAAAACGATATTCAGGCTCATTCCACCACCTCCCGTACAGTAGCCGAGGCGGCCGCCTTGGCGTTGCCGGTCAACAGGGCTTCCACGTCGGCCGCCCGATGGTCGTAGGTGTGTTCCGCCAGCAACCGCTTGCGCGCCGCCAGCCCGATGCCGCGTGCCTTGTCGGGCGTCAGATCGCGCATCAGGCGGGCGACCTGCTCGCCGTCCTCGGCCACCAGGACTTCGGTTCCCGGCTGAAGGAACCGGCCGATGCCCTCCCAGGCGTCGGTAATCAGGCAGGCCCCGGCCCCGGCCGCCTCGAACACGCGGGTCGGCGGCGAGAACCCGGTGCGCGCCATGCTGTCGCGGGTGATGTTCAGAACGCAGCGGGCCGACACGTTGAACGCATTGTGCTGGTAGGTGTAGACGTGGCCCAGCCGGCTGACGTTGGGCGGCATGTCCTTGTCCTCCCAGCCGGATCCGCCGATCAGGAAGGACTGCTTGGGCAGGATGGCGGCCGGGCGCAGAAAGAACTCCTCGACCCGTGCCTCGCGGTCGGGCAGGCGGTTGCCGAGGAATCCCAGGTCGCAGCCGAACGCCCGCTCGGGCGGCACCGGGTGGTGGGTGCTGGGCTCCAGCGCGTTGTAAATCGGCACGCAGAGGCGCGCGCCCAACGCCCTGTAAGCCTTCACCACCGGGGCGCCGCCGCCATAGGTCAGCACCATGTCATAGGTTGGGATCAGTGGCCCCAGAAGATCGTCCGCGTTTTGGTGGATGGAGTCCAGAGTGGCCGGGGCGTCCACGTCCCAGAACACCACCTTGCGGCGGTCGCTTTTGAGGGTCGGGACATTGGCCTCCAGCCACCCATCGAGGACGCCGACACCGCTGGCCTTGACCACCACGTCCGCCCCGGCGGCGCGATCGAGCATCCGTGCGGCATCCTGTTCGGACGGCTCATAGACCACCACGTTGGCCCACGGGGGCGGATCAATGTCACGGTGGTTCTGGCGGTCGAAGGCGTCGGGCTCATAGAACGTGATGCGGTGCCCCCGCCGCGCCATGGCCCCCAAGATCCCCCTGTAATAGGTGGCGGCGCCGTTCCAGTAGGCGGAAACCAAACTGGATCCGAAAAAGGCGATATGCATCAGGCGACCTCCCTCTGTTCGCTGCGCAGGTCAGCCAGGATGCCCAGCAGTTCGTCCACGCGGTGGGTGCAGGTGTGGCGGGCGAGAATGGTGTTCCGCCCACTCTCGGCCAGGACGCGCGCCTGATCCGGATCGGCCAGGACGTTGCGCAGCAGGCGCATCATGTCGGCCCCGTTGGCGGCCACGAGGTAATCCTCGCCGGGCCGGAATAGGCCCTCGGCGTCGTCCCAGGGGGCGGTAATCAGCGGAATGCCGCAGGCCAGGGCCTCGAACACGCGAATGGTCGGGATGCCGGGCAACTGCGTCGCATAAAACCGCCGGGGCACATGGACGGTCACCCGGTGGGCGGCGAAAACCTCGGGCACGGCGTGGTTGGGCAGCCAGCCGCCGTGGGCGATACCCAAACCTTGCAACGCCGTCCGCACAGCCTCGGGATACCGCACGCCGTGGATGCGGGCGGTGAGGCCCAGCTTGCGCACCGGCTCAATGAGGAACTCGGTCAGTTCGGCGGTACGCTCGCCGTCGCCCCAGTTGCCGACCCACACAAGATCGCCCTCGCCCTCGATACCATGGCGCGGAGAAAAGACCGAGGTGTCGGCCGCCTCGTGCCACGTCCAGGCGCGGCGGCCCCAGCCCCGGCGTTCATAGAGGGTGCGGATGGTCTCGCCAAAGGCAAGCACCCCGTCAAAGGCGTCGAGGGCATACGCCGCCATGTCCTCGGGCGCGCTGGCCGAGCGGTGGTGCGTGTCGTGAAACAGCAACCGCCACGGCGCCCCGCCAGCCCGGCGACGGTTGATGGCGGCGACCAAGGCGGGGTCCGACCACTCGTGGACGATCACCACGTCGGCCCCGTCAAGCACCCGGTCCAGATCCAGTGTCTTCAGCCGGTACAAGTTGGAACGCAGGTCGGGAAAAGCCGCCGCGATGGCGTTCAGGGCACCCTGCCCATGGTCGGCCAGCAGGTTGGCCCGCGACCACCCATCGGCGGGCTCCCACACGTCCACCGCATGGCCGCGCGCCGTCAGGGCGCGGACGATGCCGCGCAGGAAATGCGCATTGCCATGGTTCCAGTCGGAGAACAGGGAGTGCGTGAACAGGACGAACTTCACGAGGAATTCTCCTTTAATCTGAGGAGCTACTGCGCCGCCACCCCCGGCCATCGCAGGCTGAGAACGTCGCCATAGGCCCCCAGCGTGCCGGCGGTCAGGGCGGCGGCGGAATAGGCCAAGCCACGTCGCCACGCCTTGCGTTGGAGCACGCTACGACGGGAGCCGTCGCGGGTCAGCCCGTCGAGAACGGCAGCCCAGGCATCGGCGTCGTCGGGGGGTACGAAGACGGCCGCCCCGCCCCACAATTCGCGGAACGTGGGAATGTCGGACAGCACCAGAGCACAGCCCGACAGCGCCGCCTCCAGCACCGCAAGGCCGAACGGCTCATAGCGGGCGGGCGAGGCGAAAATGGCGGCGCGGGCCATCTGGCGGGCCACGGCCGGGGCGGACAGCCGGCCCAGCGCCTGCACG
>LAEA01000248.1 GCA_000961745.1 Rhodospirillaceae bacterium BRH_c57
GCCGATCACCGCCCCCGCGCCCGCCGTCTGGCGCGCGCCCTGCACGACGGCCTGTGCGCCGGCTGTCACGACGGCCAACCCGCCGACACCGACGACCTTCTCCCGGCCGAGGATCTGTTCCAGGCCGCCCGCACGATGCCGCTACGGGAATTCACGGCCCGCCTGATGATCGGCGTGCGCGGCGACACCCTGACGGGCTTTGCGCAGCCCCTGACCGACAGCGATCTTGCCGCCCTGCTGGGGTTCTATCTGAACGGCAGGGATTGATGACCCCCCGCGATGGCGAAGAAAAAAGTGGGGTGGGGCATAAGCGCTAACTTTAGCGCAGGAAAGAGGGCTCTGCCCGCACCCGCAAGGAGGCCAGCCTCCTTGACCTCGCGACGTGACGGGGGAAAGCCGCGCGCAGCGCATTGAATACCGACATTCTCTGCCTGCGGCGCAAGAAAAGGGCGATCCCCCTCATGGGATCCCCCTCATGGGTTCCAAGGGCCGCTCGGCCCTTGGCGGGCCTGGGCAGAGCCCAGTTCCTTTCTTATTTAGCGCCTATGGAGGGGTGGGGCTTGCCCCAAGTCTGCGTCTTCAAGACCATCTCATACGGGCGGGCCACTGTTGACCCACTAAGCGGAACCGAAGGGCGGATTGATTGGGCGGACGATATCACAAACCGGCACTCATGAAAAACGGCTGGCTCCTTGCGGAACCAGCCGTTGGTCTTTGTGAGCGCCGGGCGTTTACGCCGTCACGCTCTCCAGGGCCTTTTCGATGGCCGTCAGGGCCTCTTCGGCCTTGTCGGCGTCGGGGCCGCCGGCCTGGGCCATGTCGGGACGGCCACCGCCGCCCTTGCCGCCGACCGCTTCGGCACCGGCGCGGACCAGGGCGACGGCATCGACCTTGCCCTTGAGGTCCTCGGTCACGCCGACGACCAAGGAGGCCTTGCCGTCGGTGGTGGCGATCAGGGCGACCACGCCGGACTTGATCTGGGTCTTGATCTCATCGGCCATGCCCTTGAGGTCCTTGGCCGGAACGTCTTCGAGCACGCGCCCGGCAAAGGTCACGCCGGCCACGGTCTTGGTCGCGGCAGCCCCGCCGCCCCCGCCACCGGTGGCCAGCTTCTTGCGGGTGTCGGCCAGTTCGCGTTCCAGACGGCGCTTGTCCTCCTGAAGGGCGATGATGCGGGCCGGAACATCGGTCGGCGCGGCGCGCAGGGCTTCGGCGGCCTGCGTCACCAGAGCTTCGCGCTCGTTGATGTAGGCCAGGGCGCCGGCCCCGGTGACGCCTTCGATGCGGCGCACCCCGGACCCGACGGCGCTTTCGCCGATGATCTTGAACAGGCCGATGTCGCCGGTGCGCCGGACGTGGATGCCGCCGCACAGCTCGACCGAGAAATTCACCCCGGCCTCATCGCCGCCCATGGCGACCACGCGGACCTCGTCGCCGTACTTTTCGCCGAACAGGGCCATGGCCCCGGCCTTAATGGCGTTCTCGGGGTCCATCAACTGGGTGCCGACCTCGGCGTTGCGGCGGATCTGGGCGTTGACGTCGGTTTCGACCTGACGGATTTCCTCGGGCGTCAGGCCCTTGGGATTGGCGACGTCGAAGCGCAGGCGTTCGGCGTCAACCAGCGACCCCTTCTGCGTCACGTGATCGCCCAGGCGCTTGCGCAAGGCGGCGTGCAGCAGGTGGGTGGCCGAATGGTTGGCGCGCACGGCGTCGCGGTAGGCGGTGTCCACGGCGAACAGGGCGTTGTCCTTGACCGCCACGGCGCCCTGACTGACCACGCCGATGTGGACATGCAGATCGCCCAGCTTCTTTTGCACGTCACTGACCGTGATGACGCCCTTGCCCTCGACCTTGATGGTGCCCCGGTCGCCGACCTGACCGCCCGACTCGGCGTAGAACGGCGTCTGGTTGGCGAGGACCATGACCTCCTGCCCCTCGGTCGCGCGGTCCACCGGCTTGCCCTCAACCACCAAAGCGGTTATGGCGCCTTCGGCCGAGTCGGTGGCGTAGCCCAGGAACTCGGTGGCCCCGACCTGATCGCGCAGTTCGAACCACAGGGTTTCGGTGGCCGCTTCGCCCGACCCGGCCCAATGCTTGCGGGCCTCGGCGCGGGCGCGGTCCATGGCGGCATTGAAGCCGTCGGTGTCCACCTTGTACCCTTCGCCGCGCAGGGCGTCCTGGGTCAGGTCGAGCGGGAAGCCGAAGGTGTCGTAAAGCTTGAACGCCACGTCACCCGGCAGGGTGCCGCCGCTGCCCAGCTTGTTCTTTTCGTCGGTCAGCAGGCGCAGACCACGGTCGAGCATCTGCTTGAAGCGGGTCTCCTCCAGCTTCAGCGTCTCGGTCACCAGGGCCTGAGCGCGTTCCAGTTCGGGGAACGCCTGGCCCATCTGGCGGACCAGGGCGGGCACCAGCTTGAACATCATCGGATCGGCCGCGCCCATCATGTGGGCGTGGCGCATGGCCCGGCGCATGATGCGGCGCAGGACGTAGCCACGGCCTTCGTTGGACGGCAGCACGCCGTCGGCGATCAGGAAGCAGGCCGAGCGCAGATGATCGGCAATGACACGGTGGCTGACCTTGTGCGGCCCATTGGGATCGGTGCCGGCCGCCTCGGCGGTGGCGTCGATCAGGCTGCGCATGAGGTCGATGTCGTAGTTGTCGTGCTTACCCTGCAACACGGCGGCCAGCCGTTCCAGGCCCATGCCGGTGTCGATGGACGGCTTGGGCAGGGACACGCGCTCCTCGGGCGTGACCTGCTCGTACTGCATGAACACGAGGTTCCAGATCTCGATGAAGCGGTCGCCGTCCTCATCGGGGCTGCCGGGCGGGCCGCCGGGGATCTTGTCGCCGTGGTCGTAGAAGATTTCCGAGCACGGACCGCACGGACCCGTATCGCCCATCTGCCAGAAGTTGTCCGACGTCGGGATGCGGATGATGCGGTCGTCAGTCAGTCCGGCGATCTTGCGCCACAGGGCGGCGGCGTCCTCGTCCGAGGAATGCACCGTGACCAGCAGCTTTTCGGCAGGCAGGCCGTATTCCTTGGTGATCAGGTCCCAGGCCAGTTTGATGGCCTCGTCCTTGAAGTAATCCCCGAAGGAGAAGTTGCCCAGCATCTCAAAGAACGTGTGGTGGCGCGCCGTATAGCCGACGTTGTCCAGGTCGTTGTGCTTGCCGCCGGCGCGGACGCACTTCTGCGACGTGGTGGCGCGGGAATAGGGCCGCGTCTCCTGGCCGGTGAAGACGTTCTTGAACTGCACCATACCGGCGTTGGTGAACATCAACGTCGGATCGTTGCGCGGCACCAGCGGGCTCGACGCCACTTTCTCATGGCCGTTGCGGGCGAAGTAGTCCAGGAACGCGGTGCGGATGTCGTTGGTCGTCTTCATGTCCAGGATCTGTCCCAGTGATGTAAAGCGGCCGGCGCGGCGCAGCAGAACGCCTTTCTACCGAGTCCGGGGGCTGTGTGTCCAGCGAGCACGCAGCATTAGGTATGATGTGGACGCGTTCCGCGCCACTGGACTCACGATGTGGACGCGTTCCGCGCCACTGGACTTATGGTGCGAGGGCGCCCGGCGCCACCGGCGGGCCACCGCGCAGGTGGGCCAGGCAGCCGGCCAGGACCGCAGGTGATTTGAAGCAATTATACCTATTCACGGCGGCCTCCAGGTGAGCGATGCCTATTCGCAGGCCGCTTCAGAGCCGCGCAATGCTAGGGTTTGCTTCGGTTTCCCCCACGATGCGAGCGCCCCCCGATGACTGATGTCCTTCCCGCCCATCTGCGTACGGACCACTGGTACTGCGACCTGCACCACGCCATGCTGGTCATCATGTTCAAACGCCTGATTCCCGCCCTGCGGGGGGGCAATCGGCAACAGTCCACGTACTTCGTGGATACCATGTCCATGTACTGGTTGCTGCACTGCCTGATGGAAGAGGAAGGCTTCGCCCACGCCGTGGCGCGCGGCCGGGTCGATCAGGCATTGATCGACGCCCACGCCGGCGCCCACCTCAAGCTGATGCTGAGCTGGCGCGACGCGGTCTTCCTGCCGTTCAAGGAAGGCACCACCGACCCCGAAACCCTGGCCGTGGCTGCCGATGCCTACTACACGGCGGTGATGCACCACATCGGGACCTTTGACCAGCAGACCTATGGCACCGAGTCGGCCCACGACGCCGGCTCGCGCAGGGAGGAAATCGCCCACCTCGCCAAGGCCGGCCTGCCCCTCTCGCCGTTCATGGACGGCGCCATGGACACCACCCGGCGCCTGATGCCCAAAATGGCCGTGGCCCTGGCGCCCCGCCCCTCAAAGAACGCGGAACATCCCCCGAAAATGCTACAGGGCGGTGCCCTGTCCGGGATGCGCGCCGACCTCGCCCGCGCATTGGGGACGCGACGGACGCCGCTGACCATGCTGGGGCGGGAACTGCTCGTGGCATAGGGCTCCAGGCGCGACCGTAAGGCCGGGCTCTGCCCGGCTTTCTCCCAAAGTAGCGCCTATGGGGCTCCCCCCCCCTTGCCGCTTCTCCGCACATTACTCCGCGCCGTCAGACTCCAGGCGGGTGATTTTCAGGGCGGTGATCTGGTTGCGCTGGCGGCGCAGGATCTCGAATTTGAAGCCGTGGAACAGGAAGGTCTGGCCGACGTCGGGGATGGAGCGGCTTTCGTGCAGCACCAGACCGGCCACGGTCGAGGCCTCGTCGTCAGGCAGGCCCCAGTCGAATTTGCGGTTGAGGTCACGGATGGTGACGTCGCCGCTGACCACGTAGGAGCCGTCCGGCTGCGGCCGCACGCCCGACACCGTGATGTCGTGCTCGTCCGATATGTCCCCGACGATTTCCTCCAGGATGTCTTCCAGCGTCACGACGCCCTGGAGCGAGCCGTACTCGTCAACCACCAGGGCAAAGTGCTCGCGCCGGGCGCGGAACGCCTCAAGCTGGTCGAGCAGGCGGGTGGCGTCGGGCACGAACCATGGCGGGCTGGCGATGGTGCTCAGATCCAGGCTTTCCAGGTCGTCGGTGTGGGCCTGCACGGCGCGCAGCAGGGCCTTGGCGTGCAGCACGCCGATGATGTTGTCGGGCGTGCCCCGCCACAGCGGAATGCGGGTGTAGGAACTGTCCAGGATCTGCTGCACGATGTCGCTGATCGGCTGGTCGGCGTCGATGGACGACACATTGCGGCGGTGGACCATGATCTCGCTGACCTCGACATCGGTCAGATCGAGCACGCTGCGCAGCATGGCCCGTTCGTGGCGCACCTCGGGCGAGGCCTCGGCGATGGCCTTGGTGTGCAGGTCGATGGCGCCGCGCAATTCGGCCAGCATCATGGCGGCGTCCTGGCCCTTGGCCTCGCCCCGGCTGAACAGGCGGATGGTCAGTTGCACGATGTATTGCAGGATGATCGTGACCGGCGCGAACAGCCACACCAGGCCGTGCAGCAGGGGCGCGACCAGACGTGCCATGGCGGTGGTATGGGTCAGGGCCAGCGTCTTGGGCAGGATTTCACCAAAGATCAGGACCAGAACGGTCATGCCCGCCGTGGCATAGACCACGCCGGTTTCCCCGAAGGCGGCGATCAGCACGCTGGTCGCCAGGGCGCTGGCCAGGATGTTGACAAGATTGTTGCCCAACAGGATGGTGCCGATCAGGCGTTCGCGCTTGTCGAGCAGGCGATTGACCATGCCGGCCCTCAGGTCGCCCTTCTTCTCCAGCTCGTTCATCAATGGCCGCGATGCCGCGGTAAGCGCGGTTTCCGAACTTGAAAACAAGGCGGACAGCAGCAACAGCAAAAAAATAGCGATCAGGGTGATGATCATCGTGGAGGGGTTTGGATCCCGGTTGGGCGCCGAATCAGGCGCTGGTTGCTTGTTCGAGAATAGCCAGAACACGATCGGGGGCAACGGTTCTGTCCAGGTACGACCGTCCGATGCCGCGCGCCAGCACGAACGTGACGTGCCCGGCCTCGACCTTTTTGTCGCTGCCCATGTGGGCGAGCAGGCGGCGCGGGTCCATCGGGGCGCCGTTGGGGCGCGGCGGATCGACCGGCAGGCCGCAGGTTTTCAGGTGGTTGCGCACGCGGGCGGCGTCCTCGGCCGGGCACAGGCCCAACTCGGCCGACAGGGCGAAGGCCATGACCATGCCCACGGAAACCGCCTCGCCATGCAGCAGCGGTCCACCGTATCCGCCCTCGGCCTCCAGCGCGTGGCCGAAGGTATGGCCCAGGTTGAGCAGCGCGCGGACACCCGATTCGCGCTCGTCGGCGGCGACCACGCGGGCCTTGGCGACGCAACTGGTGTGGATGGCGTGGGCCAGGGCCGCCGGCTCGCGGGCCAGCACGGCCGGGGCGTTGGCTTCCAGCCAGTCCCAGAAGGGCACGTCGTCGATCAGGCCGTACTTGGCCACCTCGGCATAGCCGGCGCGCAGTTCGCGGTCGGGCAGGGTGTCCAGGGTGGCGGTGTCGGCCAGCACCAGACGCGGCTGGTGGAACGTGCCGATCAGGTTCTTGCCCTGCGGCGTATTGATGCCGGTCTTGCCGCCAACGCTCGAATCGACCTGGGACAGCAGGGTGGTGGGAAGCTGCACGAAGTCCACCCCGCGCAGCAGGATGGAGGCGGCGAACCCGGCCAGATCGCCGATTACCCCGCCGCCCAGCGCCACCACCACCGAGAACCGTTCCAGGCGCGCGGTCAGCATGGCGTCGAGCAGACCCTGTAGATGGGTCCAGCTCTTGGCCTGTTCGCCGGCCGGCATCACCTGGGCCGACACGGCGAAACCGGCGGCGGTCAGCGAGGCCTGCACGGTGTCGAGGTAGTGCGGGGCGACGTTCTCGTCGGTGACAATGAAGGCGCTGCGGCCCCGGATGACCTTGGCGATATGGTCACCCGCCGTCTCCAGCAGGCCGGGGCCGGTGAGGATATCGTAGCTCCGCGCGCCGAGGTCGACTCTGAGGGGTTCGGGGGGGACGGTCACGACGGGATCTCCTCAAGGGGGCGGCCGAAATGGCCGCGCAAGGCATCAAGCACCCGCCGACAGGACATCTCGGGGGTTTCCTCGATCATGTCCACGGTGATGTCGGCTTCGGCATAAACGGGATAGCGGCGCTCGATCAGGTCGGCCAGCGCCTGACGCGGGTCCTGGGTATTGAGCAACGGACGGTGGCCGCGCCCGGCGGTGCGGCGGGCCAGCAGGTCGAGGTCGGCCTTCAGCCACACCGACACGGCGTGCGCCCGGATATTGGCCCGCGTGTCGGCACTCATGAAGGCGCCGCCCCCGGCCGCCAGGATGCATGGCGGGCCTTCCAGCAGGCGGGCCATGACGCGGGCCTCGCCCTCGCGGAAGGCGGCCTCGCCATATTGGGTGAAAATGTCGTTGATGGTGCAGCCGGCGGCGGCCTCGATCTCGGTGTCGGCGTCGATGAAGGGCACGCCCAGGATGTGGGACAGGCGGCGCCCGATGACGCTCTTGCCGGCCCCCATCAGACCGACCAGCACAATGGTCCGGGCAAGTCGCGCGGGCACCGCAGAATACGTCCTGTTGCCATCCGCAACCATGTCCGCCGCCTGTTCAGTTTGGGCTCATTGCACCCAGCGTATCCGAGCGCTACACTGCCGCGCAATCGCCACAATCGGCTTTCAGGGTGCGGCTGACCACGTCTTGTGGGCGGTTTTACCGCGCCGGTGGTGGGACTGTAAACGCCTGACGGGGAATACTCCCCGGCAGGATAGGGCAGATACGCCAAATTTTTCGCTGCGGAACGGGACGCTATGGGTATGCTGACGCGTGTGCTGGTCATCCTGGTACTGGCCGTCATCGTTGGGGGTGGGGTCTTCTTGGCAACCTGGGACATGCCGCCGCCCTCCGCAAAGGTGGAGAAGGTCATCCCCAATGAACGATTCGCGAAGCAATAGGCCGGGCAACAGGCCGAACGGGGGCCGTCTGACCTTTCTTGCCGCCGCCACCGCCCTTGGGGTGGGGCTGGCCGGCTTGCCTGTGGCCGCTCAACAGGGCTGGGGCCAGCCGGGCAGCCAGCAGGAAGGCCCCATCCGCCTGATTCCACCCAGCACAGACACCCCGGCCAGCACAGACACCCCGGCGGAACCGCCGTCGCAGGACTGGCGCCTGCGCGACCACACGCTGCGCGACGGGCGCCCCGCCCAGGCCGCCCCAAGATTGCCGCGCGAGGTTGTGAGCGGCATCCAGGCCAGCGACAGCCTTGACGCCGTCAGCATCGACGCCACCGGCGTTCTTGACGCCGCCCTGGGCGGCCTGCCAGTTGACATGTGGGGCGGGTCGCGCCGCGACGTGATCGGCCATGCGCTCCAGGCCATGCCGGTCGCCGCCCCGTCGCCGGTCCGCCAGGGCTTGGCCCGCACGCTTCTTTTGACCGTGGCATCCCCGCCGACAGGTCCCGGCCCGGCGCTGATTGAACTGCGCGCCGAGCGTCTGGTCGCCCTGGGCGCCACCTCCGACGCCCTGCGCCTGGTCGCTGCGGTACCCGACGACAAGATCACCGAAACCCTGGCCAAGGTGCGCGTCGAGTCCCTGATGGTCGAAGGCCGCCTGGACGACGCCTGCGCGGCGGCCGAGACCGGCATCACCCGCTGGGACGCTCCGGTGTGGCAAAAGACCCAGGCGTTCTGCGACCTGCGCGCCGACCGTCGGGAACAGGCCAATCTGGCCATGACCATGCTGCGCGAACAGGGCATCGACGACCCCGCCTTCCTGTGGGCGGCCGAGCAACTGTCCGGCCTGCGCGGCCCAGCGCCCAGCGAGATCGGCACGCCAACGCCCTTGGCGGTCGCCATGCTGCTGGCCACCGGGCGGACCCTGCCGGCCTCGCTGCTCGACGCGCCCGAGCCATGGGTGCTGCGCGCCGTGGCCCTGTCCGCCGACACGGCCGCCG
>LAEA01000094.1 GCA_000961745.1 Rhodospirillaceae bacterium BRH_c57
GCTGCCGCTGCCGCCGCTGCTCCGGCCGAAGCCCCCGCCGAGGGTGGCGACGAGCCGGCGGCCGAGTAAGCCGACGGATTGCCGCGCGTCATGGCATCGCCTCGGGACGCAGAGACGGACCGCGTGTGCGTGGGGGTCATCGTTGGCCCCCACGGCATTCGTGGTCAGGTGCGGGTGAAAAGCTTCACCGCCGAGCCCGAGGACATCGCCGCCTATGGGCCGGTGGTGGACGAGTTCGGCGCACGGACCTTCACGTTGAACGTGGTGGGACGCTCCAAGGGCGTGGTCCTGTGTGCCCTCAAGGGGGTGGACGACCGCAACGCGGCGGAAATGCTGCGCGGCGTGCGCCTGCATGTGGACCGCGCCGTGCTGCCGCCGCCCGACGAGGACGACGAATTCTATCACGCCGACCTGATTGGGCTGCGGGTGGAGTTCTCCGACGGCGTGGTGCTGGGCCGGGTGGCCGCCGTCTACGATTTCGGGGCCGGTGACATCCTGGAGGTGCGGGCCGACAACGGCGGCGTCACCATGGTGCCGTTCACCCGTGAGGCGGTGCCGACCATCGACATGGCCGGGGGCCGGCTGATCGCCGAACGCCTGGCCGGATTGATCGAGGACCCGCCCAAGGCCCCAAAGCCCCGGACGGCTGCCAAGGACCGCCGCAACAAGGCGCGGCCCGAAGCAGCAACCAAGGCGGCGGTGGAGCCTAAGGACGAGGACTGGCCCGACGAGGACTGGCATTGACCATCGCCAACTTCCGCGCCGTGGTCATGACCCTGTTCCCCGAGATGTTTCCCGGTCCGCTGGGGTTCTCGCTGGCCGGCAAGGCCCTGGCCGACGGAAAATGGTCGTTGGAAACGGTGGACATCCGCGATTTCGCGCGCGATAAACACCGCACCGTTGACGACACCCCCTTTGGGGGCGGGGCCGGCATGGTCATGCGACCCGACGTCATCGACGCCGCCATCGACGCAAGCTGGCCGCACGGCCCGGATGGGCAGCGGTTGGGCCGCCTGGTCTACCTGACCCCTCGGGGCCGGGTGCTGGACCAGGACATGGCCCGCGCCCTGGCCGTCGAACCAGCGGTGACGGTGTTGTGCGGGCGGTATGAAGGGGTTGACCAGCGCGTCCTGGACGCGTGGGCGCCCACCGAGATCAGCCTCGGCGACTTCGTGTTGTCGGGCGGAGAGGCGGCGGCGATCACCCTGCTTGATGCGGTGGTCAGGCTGCTGCCCGGCGTCGTCGGCAAGACCGAGTCGCTGGAAGAAGAGAGTTTCGAGCGGGGACTTCTGGAGTACCCGCTCTATACCCGCCCCGCCGAATGGCAGGGCAGGCAAGTGCCGGAAGTGTTGCTTTCGGGTCACCATGCAAAGGTCGCAAACTGGCGGCACGAGCAAAGCGAAGAGATCACCCGGCGCCGCCGCCCGGACCTGTGGGCCCGGTACGTCGCCGCCCAGAACAAAGAGCAAGAGGGTTGATGTCATGAATATCATCGAGACGCTCGAACAAGAGCAGATCGCCAAGCTGACCGAAGGCAAGCCGATTCCGGTGTTCGCCCCCGGCGACACCGTCAAGGTTTGGGTGAAGGTCGTTGAAGGCACGCGTGAGCGTCTTCAGGCCTACGAAGGCGTGGTCATCGCCCGCCGCAACGCCGCCGTCAACTCGTCGTTCACCGTGCGCAAGATCAGCTTCGGCGAAGGCGTGGAACGTGTGTTCCCGCTGTACTCCCCGACGCTGGACCGCATCGAAGTGGTGCGTCGCGGCAAGGTGCGTCGCGCCAAGCTGTACTACCTCCGTGACCGTCGCGGCCGTAAGGCCCGTATCGTGGAAGACACCCACGGCACGGCGCGCGCCCGCGAGTTCGAGGTTCAGGTGAGCGCCGACCGCAAGGCCGCCGCCCAGGCCGCCAAGGACGAGCAGAAGGGCTAAGGCCTTTCCGCAGTTCGGTTAAAGGGCTCCGGGGCCGGCATCGCGCTGCCCCCGGAGCCTTTTCCCACCATCCACGAAACACATTTATAGGAGTGGAGCGATGGCTCAGGCCCGCACCCTGTTCGACAAGATCTGGGACAGTCACCTGGTCGACGTGCAGGAGGACGGCACCTGCCTGCTCTACATCGACCGCCACATGGTCCACGAAGTGACCAGCCCGCAGGCCTTTGAAGGCCTGGCGACGAGCGGTCGCAAGGTGGCCCACCCGGAACGCACCCTGGCCCTGGCCGACCACAACGTGCCGACCACGGACCGTTCCGTCGGCATCACCGACCCCGAAAGCCGCACCCAGGTCGAAGCCCTGGAAGCCAACGTCAAGGCGTTCGGCGTACCGTACTTCGGGATGGACGACATCCGCCAGGGCATCGTGCATATCGTCGGCCCGGAGCAGGGTTTCACCCTGCCGGGCATGACCATCGTGTGCGGCGACAGCCACACCGCCACCCACGGCGCCTTCGGCAGCCTCGCGTTCGGCATCGGCACCTCGGAAGTCGAGCATGTGCTGGCCACGCAGACGCTGGTTCAGGCTCCGGCCAAGAACATGCTGGTCCACGTCAATGGTGCGCTCGGCAAGGGCGTCACCGCCAAGGATCTGGTGCTGCACATCTGCGGCGTGCTGGGCACAGCCGGGGGCACCGGCTACGTGATCGAATACGCTGGCGACGCCGTGCGCGCCCTGTCGATGGAAGGCCGCATGACGGTCTGCAACATGACCATCGAAGCCGGTGCCCGCGCCGGCCTGATCGCCCCCGACCAGACCACCTTTGACTACTTGGCCGGCCGTCCGCTGGCCCCCAAGGGGGCCGCCTGGGAAGCCGCCATCACCTATTGGAAGACGCTGAAGACCGACGACGGCGCCCACTTTGACCGCGTTATCGAGATCGATGCCGCCTCCATCGAGCCGACCGTGACCTGGGGCACCAGCCCCGAGGACGTCGCCCCGATCAGCGCCACCGTGCCGAACCCGGCCGACGCCCGCGACGAAGGCAAGGCCACGGCCATGCAGCGGTCGCTCGATTACATGGATCTCAAGGCCGGTCAGCCGCTGGAAGGCGTGCCGGTTGACGTGGTGTTCATCGGGTCGTGCACCAACGGTCGGATCGAAGATTTGCGCGCCGCCGCCTCCATCGCCAAGGGCCGCAAGGTGGCGGATGGTGTTCAGGCGCTGGTTGTGCCCGGTTCTGGTCTGGTCAAGGAGCAGGCCGAGGCCGAGGGTCTTGACGAAATCTTCAAGGCTGCCGGGTTTGAATGGCGTGAGCCGGGCTGTTCCATGTGCCTTGCCATGAACGCCGACAAGCTCAAGCCGGGCCAGCGCTCGGCCTCGACGTC
Organism: Rhodospirillaceae bacterium BRH_c57; assembly: GCA_000961745.1. GTDB lineage: Bacteria > Pseudomonadota > Alphaproteobacteria > Rhodospirillales > Rhodospirillaceae > Cauispirillum. Next base: position 3,319 of record LAEA01000094.1, read on the forward strand.
GAACCGCAACTTTGAAGGCCGCCAGGGGCGCGGCGGGCGGACCCATTTGGTCGGCCCGGAAATGGCCGCCGCCGCTGCCGTCACCGGCCACCTGACCGACGTGCGCAAGCTGACCTGAGGTCGCAACGGGCGAGCGGGCGGCACGGTGGGGACCGGGGCGCCCGCATCACCCAGAGGGGGAGAGACCATCATGGCGCAGGCTGCCACGCGTTACTTTTTCGTCAACCCGAAGCATACCGGCGGGTTGTCGATCCTGTCGGACATCGTAATGTCCGATGACCTGATGGCCCGCCTGTGGCCGGCCAACGAAGACTTCGACTTCGACGTTCTCGACGACGACGAGGATGACGGGTTCATGGAAATCGATGACCCGCTGGGTCCGCTGCTGGTATGGCGCGGCCCCAAGCGCGGACGCTAAGCACACACGCCCGAAGGGGCGTTACGGAAATTAACAAGGGAACCCTGGGCATGGAAAAGTTCACCGTTCTGACGGGTGTGGCGGCGCCGCTGCCGATGATCAACGTCGATACCGACATGATCATCCCCAAGCAGTTCCTGAAGACCATCAAGCGCACCGGGCTGGGCAAGAACCTGTTCGATGAGATGCGCTATGACGACACCGGCGCCGAGATTCCCGGCTTCGTGCTGAACCAGGCGGCGTGGCGCAACGCCACCATCCTGGTGGCCGGCGACAACTTTGGCTGCGGATCGTCGCGCGAGCACGCGCCGTGGGCCCTTCTGGACTTTGGCATCCGCTGCATCATCGCGCCGAGCTTTGCCGACATCTTCTACAACAACTGCTTCAAGAACGGCATCCTGCCCATCAAACTGCCGCAGGAGCAGGTTGATGCGCTGATGGACGACGCCCAGCGCGGCGCCAACGCCACGGTGACGGTGGATCTGGAAAAGCAGACCATCCAGGGGCCGGACGGCGGCACCATCGCCTTTGAGGTCGATCCGTTCCGCAAGCATTGCCTGCTCAACGGCCTCGACGACATCGGCCTGACCTTGCAGAAGGCCGACAAGATCAAGGCCTTTGAGGCCAAGCAGCAGCGCGAGGAGCCCTGGCTCGCCACGCCGGGCGCGATGGCTTGATGCCTTGTTCCGCTGATCGGAATCGATCAGCGGAACGCCCTCAGGCGCCGGGCGTGGCCTTCGGCCACTTGGCTCACGCGGCAGGGGCCGCGCGGCGCAGTCACGCCGTCCAAGTTCCGATGAGTTGAACTCATCAGAACTTGGCGTAAGCGAACCCCACCAAGCAATGAAAGGGCCGTCCCGGTGGGGCGGCCTTTTTTTCTGGTTCATCCCGGCTCATTGACAACTGTCATGGCGACTATGGCCGGCAGCGGGTTTTATGGCGGCTCAGGTGTGGTTTCACAGGAGTCGGTCAGATGAAATTCGTCGCGTATGGCATTCCGGTCCTCATGGTTCTTCCGGTGGTGATCTGGGTGGTGATTCAGAACGCCGTCATCGGGGGGAACGCCAACAGTTCGCAGCTTTCCTCGATCAACTGGATTACCCTGGGCGCGGCGGGCGTCGCCATGCTGGTCACCGGCTTCCTGCTGGCCCGCATGATCCTCAACAGCAACAGCAAACAGGGCAAGTAGTCCCCTATCACCAAAGCGCCACTATCCCGGCGCGGGCACTTTCCTGTATCTTCAGTCCCTTGCAAGGACCTGCCGGAGAGTGCTGATGACCCTGCTGAGCGCCACCGTCGCCCATGCCTCCCTGCTGCATCACGCCGAGGACATGGGCGTCGGATCGCTGCGGACGCTGTTCGCCTCCGACCCCGGCCGGTTCGCGCGGTTCTCGCTGCGTCTGGACGATGTCCTGCTGGACTACTCCAAGAACCTGATCTCGGCCGAGACGCTGGATCTACTGCTGGCCCTGGCCCGCGAGCAGGGGGTCGAGAGCTGGCGGGACCAGATGATGGCGGGCGAGCCCATCAACACCACCGAGGGCCGCGCCGTCCTGCATGTCGCCCTGCGCAACCGCTCCAACCGGCCGATCCGCGTGGACGGCGCCGACGTCATGCCCGCCGTCAACGCGGTCCTGGCGAAGATGAAGACGTTCTCCGACGCCGTGCGCGACGGCACCTGGACCGGGGCAACCGGCAAGCGGGTGACCGACGTGGTCAACATCGGCATCGGCGGCTCGGACCTCGGCCCCGTGATGGTGTCCGAGGCGCTGAAGGCCTATCACCAGGACGGCCTGCACCTGCACTTCGTGTCCAACGTGGACGGCACCCACATCACCGAAACCCTGCGCCGCCTGGACCCCGAGACGACCCTGTTCCTGGTCGCCTCCAAGACCTTCACCACGCAGGAGACCCTGACCAACGCCCGCACCGCGCGCGGCTGGCTCATCGAGGCCCTGGGCGAGGCGGCGGTGAAGAACCACTTCGCGGCACTGTCCACCAATGCCAAGGACGTTGCCGCCTTTGGCATCGACACCGCCAACATGTTCGAGTTCTGGGACTGGGTCGGCGGGCGCTATTCCCTGTGGTCGGCCATCGGCCTGCCGGTCGCCATCGCCATCGGCTTTGAGCGGTTCGAGGAATTGCTGGCCGGCGCCCACGCCCTGGACGAACACTTCCGCACCGCGCCGCTGGATCGCAACATGCCGGTCCTGATGGCGCTGCTGGGGGTGTGGTACGCCGATTACCTGGGCGCTTCGGCGCTGGCCGTGCTGCCCTATGACCAGTATCTGCACCGCCTGCCGGCCTATCTCCAGCAACTGGACATGGAGAGCAACGGCAAGCGGGCGACCCGCGAGGGGCGCATCGTGGACTACGCCACCGGGCCGATCCTGTTCGGCGAGCCGGGCACCAACGGCCAGCACAGCTTCTATCAGTTGCTCCACCAGGGCACCCGGCTGGTGCCGTGCGACTTTATCGCCCCGGCGATCAGCCACAACCCGGTCGGCGACCACCACGCCATCCTGTTGTCGAACGTGTTCGCCCAGGCCGAGGCCCTGGCGTTCGGCAAGACCGACGACGAGGCGCGGGCCGAACTGGCCGCGCAAGGGGTGGACGGCGCCGCCCTCGAAGCCCTGGTTCCCCACAAGATCTTCCCCGGCAACCGGCCGTCCAATACCATCCTTGTGAAAAGGGTTGACCCCCGGACCTTGGGGATGTTGATTGCTTTGTATGAGCACAAGGTGTTCGTCCAGGGCGTGCTGTGGGACGTCAACAGCTTTGATCAGTGGGGCGTTGAGCTGGGCAAACAACTTGCCAAGCGCATCCTGCCTGAGTTGACCGGCGACAGCGCCCCGACCAACCACGATTCATCCACCACCGGCCTGATTGCCGCTTTCAAGGATCTGCGTCGACCGTGACCCTCCGCCTCCTGCCGCCGACCCTGGTCAACCGCATCGCCGCCGGCGAGGTGGTGGAGCGCCCGGCCTCGGCGGTCAAGGAACTGGTGGAGAACGCCATCGACGCCGGGGCCACCCGCATCGACGTGCAGATGGCCGACGGCGGGCGTACCCTGATTGCGGTGACCGACGACGGGCGCGGCATGAGCCCAGAGGACCTGTCTCTGGCGGTCGAGCGCCACGCCACCTCCAAGCTGCCCGACGACGATCTGGTGGACATCGGGTTTCTGGGCTTCCGGGGCGAGGCATTGCCGTCCATCGGCTCGGTCGCCCGACTCACCCTGACCTCGCGGGCGCGCGGGGCCGACAGCGCGTGGACCCTGACCGTGGACGCCGGCCTCAAGGGCGAGCCCGCCCCCGCCGCCCATCCGCAGGGCACGCGGGTCGAGGTGCGCGACCTGTTCTACGCCACCCCCGCCCGCCTCAAGTTCCTCAAGGCGGCGCGCACCGAGTTCCAGCACGCCCAGGACGTCATCGCCCGGCTGGCCATGGCCCACCCGCAGGTGGCCTTTTCGCTGTCCGATGGCACCAAGCAGGCCCTGCGCCTGAACGCAAATCAGGGCGAGTTGTTTGACGCCCGCCTGTCCCGCCTGGGCGCCGTGCTGGGCCGCGAGTTCGCCGACAATGCCGTGCCGGTTGATGCCGAGCGCGAGGGCATCCGCCTGACCGGCCACATCGGCCTGCCGACGTATAACAGGGGCAACGCCCAGCATCAGTACCTGTTCGTCAACGGGCGGCCGTGCAAGGACCGCCTGCTGCACGGGGCGGTGCGCGGCGCCTACCAGGACTTCTTGGCCCATGATCGCCACCCGGTGCTGGCGCTGTACCTGGAGCTTCCGCCGCGTGATGTGGACGTCAACGTCCACCCGGCCAAGGCCGAGGTGCGGTTCCGCGAGCCGGGCCTTGTGCGCGGCCTGATCGTCGGGGCCTTGCGCCATGCCCTGAACCAGGCCGGGCATCGCGCCTCGACCACGGTGTCCGGGGCGGCGCTGGGGGCGTTGCAGCCCCATGACGCCGTGCGCCCGGGCCTACCGTTTGCCCACCAGATGCCACACCGGCCAACGGTGGGGCAGGTGGCCGGGGCGTTCGCGGCGCAGGCCCCCCAGGGTTTCGGGGATCGCTCGGATCTGCCGCGCTTCGAGGCGCCGCCGTCGGCCCGCCCGACAGACATTGCACCGCCTGTGGAGGGCGCCAATTACCCCCTGGGCGTGGCGCGCGGGCAGGTGCATGGCACTTACATCATCGCCCAGACGGCCGATGGCATCGTCATCGTGGATCAGCATGCCGCCCACGAACGACTGGTCTACGAGCGTATGAAAAGTGCGCTGGACGCCGACGGCCTCAAGCGCCAGATGCTGCTTATTCCCGAGGTGGTCGAGATCGAAGAGGCTGCCGCCGACCGCCTGCTGGCCCGCGCCGCCGAACTTGCCGACCTGGGCCTTGCGGTGGAGGGCTTCGGCCCCGGTACCATCGTCGTGCGCGAGGTGCCGGCCCTGCTGGGCGACGCCGATGTTCAGGGGTTGATTCGCGATCTGGCCGACGACCTGACCGAATGGGACGAAGCGCTGGCCCTCAAGGACCGACTGGCCGACGTCTGCGCCACCATGGCCTGCCACGGCAGCGTAAGGGCTGGACGGCGCCTGAACGGCGACGAAATGAATGCCCTGCTGCGCCAGATGGAGGCCACGCCGCACTCCGGGCAGTGCAACCATGGCCGCCCGACCTACGTCGAACTGAAGCTCAAGGACATCGAGAAGCTGTTCGGGCGGCGGTGAAGGGTGCCCGAAGGCTGGCCCTAGTCCTGCTGCGGGGGGGCGGGTGTTTCGCCGGTCATCCAGCTTTCCTGGGGTTTGGATTCTTCCTCATCGTCCTCCACCGTCATTTCGACGGTGGCCTCGTCATCCTTGCCGGGCTTGTCTTCGGTCTGTTTCTCCTCGGCGACGGCGCCGTCTTCGACCTTCATTTCGATCACCGACGCCTCGTCGTCGGCAGCCTTGCCGGGGGCCGTGTCGGCCGCCAGGGCGGTTCCGCCGAGGGATGCCGCGGTTGCCAGGGCCACGAGGCTCATCATGCGTCGCATTTTTGTCTCCGTTTGTTTGTGTCTTTTCAGGCACATTTGATCGAGTCAGTCTCAAGACAACGCTGTGGTCGGGGGCGGGTTGCAGCGGTTGGCAGACCTCCAGCGCAGGCCCGGCACTGAAATCCGATGGAAAAGTCCTGCTTTTGCCTGTAGGACTTTGCGGGGAAGTTGGGGAAGCTGACATGCGTACATGGGCCCTGGCGGCCGTCCTTGGGGTTGCCTTGTTGGCGGCCTCCGGCGCGGCTGCCCTGGACAAGAAAAAAGACAAGATCGACTTCCGCCAGCTTGACCAGGCGGCGGCCAAGGCCGCGCTGTGTGACGAGAAAGCAGGCAACATCTATGAGTCCAACGACAACGGCCGGATCCTCGAAAACCTGAACGCCCAGGCCAAATGCCTGGAAGTGGTCCTGTTTTCCATCGCCCGTGAGTTCTATGATCGCAACGCCTTTGGCGATGGCGGAGTCGAGGCGCGTATTGCCGAAATGCGGCGCACCCTGGGCCACCTCTACCAGACCATCTATTCCGAGCCCCGGACCTGTGCCCCCAACTGCGGCGACGTTTACCAGATCTGGGCGCAGGAGGCCTATGTGACCTCCATTCGCATCATGCTCGACGATATGGTGGACCGCCTGAAGGACGAAAGCCCGTACCACCGCCCCTGACGCGCCCCTCTTGATGCGAGCCGTGGCCGTGATCCTGGAAGCCCTCCAGCACCTCATCCTGCCCTGTCCCCGGCCGCTCAAGCGCCTGGGCGTGCTGCACGGGCTTATCGCCCTGCAAAACCGCGCCCGCCGCTGTGCCCGCGCCTGGGCGCCGCACCTCGCGGCGGCCCGCAGCATCGCCGTGGCGGGGATGGAAGGGGTATCGGGCCGGGAACTGGCGGTGGTGTGCGGGTCGGGGCTGCTGCACGACGTGCCCCTGGCCGAACTGGCGGCACGGTTCGAGCGGGTGGTGCTGATAGACCTGTTCCACATGCCCGCCGCCCGCCGCGCCGCGCGCCGGTTTCCCAACGTCGAGATGCTGGCCCATGACCTCAGCGGGGTACTGGAAGGGCTGACGGGGGTAGACCTGCCGGAGCCGAAGGCGGCCATCCCCTTTGGCGGGCAGGCGGATTTCGTGCTGTCGGCCAACTGCCTGTCGCAGATCCCGCTGGCCGCCATGGACGCCGTCGCCGGGCGCTTCCCGGAGGATGTGGTGGAGGAGTGGGGCCGCCGCCTGATCGCCGCGCACCTGGACGCCCTGCGGGCCTGTTCCGGCGTGAAAGTACTGGTCACCGACGTCGAACAGCAGCAGGTGGTGGCGGCGACCGAAGCAGTGGAGGACACCGCCGACCTTCTGCTCGGCCTACCCGAACCGCTCCTGGCCGACCGCCAGGAGTGGTGGTGGGACCTCGCCCCGGCACCCGAGGCCTTCCGCACGAGCAGCCTGCGGCATCGGGTGGTGGCGGGGCGGGTGGTGGCGGGACGGGTGGTCTAGATCCCGTTGTCCTTCAGCCACTCCAGCAACAACCCGGCCGGGGTTTCCCAATCGGGGCCGAGCATCATGGCGTGGCCCGAGTCGGTCAGGATGGTCGCTTCGGTGTTGTAGTGGCGGGCCGTCATGCGTGACATCCACGGCGGCACGAAGGGGTCGTCCTGGGCGCCGATGACCAGGCGGGGGATTTGCAGGGCGTTGGCCGGCCACGGCGGGGCGCCCATCATCAGGTCAAGCTGCACCCGCTGCGACTCGGACTGCATGCGGGGCATGTACTTGCGGGTCATGGCAATCGGCGTGGAGCGGGCGAACATGGCGCGGTGGACGCCCTCGGGCATCACCGCGTGTTCGCCGAACGTCTGTAGGGCAGAAAGCTGGAAGAACACCAGCGGGTCGGACAGCATCAACTGGGTCGCGGTGGTGGCGAGGCCGCTGGGCGACAGGGCGGCCAGCAGCGCCATGCCGGCCACCGGCCGGGGCGAGTCGTCGCGGAACAGCTTGCGGTCCAGGCGCTCGATGTAGCGCTGCACGACCATGCCGCCCATGCTGTGGCCGACCAGAACGGGCGCCTGATCGAGGCCGGCGAGCACGCTGCGCAGGTCTTCGAGGTAGTCGTCCAGCGATGCCATCGGCAGCATCTCGTGGCCGTCGCTCTCGCCGTGGCCGCGCAGGGAGATCGCATAGGCCCGGCGGCCGTGCGACGCGAAATAGGGAAGGAAGTGTTCGCTCCAGATCCACGCCGCGCAGAACGCGCCGTGGACGAAGACGAGGGGCGCCCCGACCGCCGGCCCATCGGGGCCGTCGGTCAGGACTTCAAGCTTCAAGGGGGTGATGACGTTCAGGCCATGGTCTCCAATTCTGCCAGCAGGGCGTCGCCCATGCCAGTGCAGCCGACCAGCGTACAGCCGTCGGCCATGATGTCTCCGGTGCGGATGCCTTTGCCAAGAACGCTTTGCACGGCGGCATCGACCATGTCGGCGGCCTTGGCCATGTCGAACGAGTAGCGCAGCATCATGGAGTAGGACAGTACGCAGGCCAGCGGGTTGGCCTTGTCCTGCCCGGCGATGTCGGGGGCCGAGCCGTGGACCGGCTCGTACATGGCGCGGCGCTTGCCGCCGCCGATGTCGCCACCCAGCGAGGCCGACGGCAGCATGCCGAGCGAGCCGGTCAGCATGGCGGCGCAATCGGACAGGATATCGCCGAACAGGTTGTCGGTGACGATCACGTCGAACTGGCGCGGCGTGCGGACCAACTGCATGGCGCAGTTGTCGGCGTACATGTGTTCAAGCTGGACGTCGGCGAACTTGGCGTCGTGCAGCTTCTGCACTTCCTCGCGCCACAGCAGGCCGGATTCCATCACGTTGGCCTTTTCCACCGAGTGGACCTTGTTGCCGCGCTTGCGGGCCAGGTCAAAGGCGACCTCGGCCACGCGCAGGATCTCGGAGGTGGTGTAGACCTGGGTGTTGATGCCGCGACGCTCGCCGTTGGGCAGCATCTCGATGCCGCGCGGCTCGCCAAAGTATACGCCGCCGGTCAGTTCGCGGACGATCATGATGTCCAGGCCCTTGACCACCTCCAGCTTCAGCGAGGACGCGTCGGCCAGGGCGTCGAACACGATGGCCGGGCGCAAGTTGGCGAACAGCTCCATGTCCTTGCGCAGGCGCAAAAGGCCGCGCTCGGGCTTGAGGGAGAAGTCCAGGCTGTCCCACTGCGGGCCGCCCACGGCGCCCAGCAGAACGGCGTCGGCGTCCATCGCCTGGGCCATGGTGGCGTCGGCCAGCGGGGTGCCGTGCGCCTCATAGGCGGCGCCGCCGACCAGGCCTTCGGAAACCGCGAAGTCGGTCAGGCCCTTGCCGTTCATCCAGTCGATGATGCGCTTGACCTGCGCCATCACCTCGGGCCCGATGCCGTCGCCGGGCAGGATGAGGATATTCTTGGTCATGGGCGGATTTCCCCCGTCTTGAAGGCCGATGCCGAAAAAAGAAGGCCGGATGATACGGGGGACCGGGGACCGGGGCAACACGAATGGACGCAGGGCTGGTATTGGCCTTCTTTCCCCACTGATCGTTCCGATCAGTGGGGGCCCTCAGGCGCCGGGCGCGGCCTCCGGCCGCTTGGCTCACGCGGCAGGGGCCGCGCGGCGCAGTCGCGCCGTCCAAGTGTTGATGACCAAGGTTCATCAACACTTGGTGTCAGCCGCCCGCCTGGCCGGTCTGACCGGGTGGCGCCGTTTGGCCGTGGCTGCGCTGGCCGGGGTTGTCTCGGTGCTTGCCCTGCCACCGATCCACGTCGTGCCGGTGTTGTTCGTCACCCTGCCGATGGTGCTATGGCTGCTTGACGGGGCGGCGACACGGCGGGCCGCCTTTGCGGTTGGCTGGGCCTTTGGGTTCGGGTTTTTCGTGGCCGGGCTGTACTGGATCGGCAACGCCCTTCTGGTGGACGCGGCGCGCTTTGGCTGGATGATCCCGTTCGCCGTGGGCGGCCTCAGCGCCGCGCTCGCGGTCTATGTCGGCCTTGTCACCCTGGCCGTGCAGTGGCTGGACCCCCGGCGTGGCTGGCCGCGTGTCATGGTGTTCGCCGCCGCCTGGACGCTGGGCGAAATGCTGCGCGGCTGGGCCTTGACCGGCTTTCCGTGGAACCCCATCGGCACCGTTTGGATGCCCCTGGATGCCATGATTCAGTCGGTGGCCTGGGTCGGCGTCTATGGCCTTGGCCTGCTGACCGTGGCGGTGGCGGCCATGCCCGCCGTTCTCGGGTGGGACCGCGCGACGTGGCGTGCGCCGG
>LAEA01000180.1 GCA_000961745.1 Rhodospirillaceae bacterium BRH_c57
CGCCACACCCGAACCGACCGGGGCCGAGGGCGTGACCGCGCGCATTCGCGCCGTGATGGCGCGCAATGTCGGGCTGGTGCGTGATGGAGCGGGTCTGCGCATCGCCGGAACAGACCTTGCCGCGCTGGCGAGTGCCCTGGACGGTGGCGCCGTGACGACTGATGTCCGCGCCTGGGCCGAGGCCCGCAACCTGTTGCTCGTCGCCCGGATGGTCACGGCGTTCGCCGACGCCCGCCGCGAAAGCCGGGGCGCCCACTGCCGCCTTGATCATCCGCACACCCTGGGCGCCGAAGGGCTGCGCCAGTTCCACACCTTGTCCGACCTTGACGCCGTTCTGGGGCTGCCCGCGCCAGAAAACGCAGTCGCCTATGGGAGCCAGCAGTAGAATGACCATGCCCCACCCGCTCCTGATCGAGCCGTTTCTGCGTGAAGCCCTGCGCGAGGACATGGGACGGGCCGGCGACATCACCACCGACGCCATCGCTCCGCCCGGCCTGACCTGCCGGGCCGAGATGGTCCTGCGCTCGCCCGGTCGCGTGGCCGGCGTCGAAGTGGCCCGTCAGGTGTTCGCCATGATCGACCCGACCGTGTCCTTCACCGCCAAGGTGCAGGACGGCGCCGATGTCGGCCCCAACACCACCGTCGCCGTGATCGAAGGCTCTGCGCGGGCCGTGCTGACCGGGGAACGCGTCGCGCTCAACCTGCTCGGCCGCCTGTCGGGCATCGCCACCCTGACCCGCGCCTGCGTGGAACAGGCAGCACCCCACGGCACCCGCGTCGCCTGCACCCGCAAGACCACACCGGGTCTGCGCGTCCTGGAGAAGTACGCCGTGCGCGTCGGCGGCGGGGCCAACCACCGCTTTGGCCTGGATGACGGCATCCTCATCAAGGACAACCACGTCACCGTCGCCGGCTCGATCACCGAGGCCGTCACCCGCGCCAAGGCCGCCGTCGGCCATATGGTCAAGATCGAGGTCGAGGTGGACACCCTCGACCAGTTGCGCGAACTGCTCGACGTCGGGGCCGACGCCGTGCTGCTCGACAACATGGGGCCGGACCTGCTGCGCGAAGCCGTCGCCCTGGTTGCCGGCCGCATGACCACCGAAGCCTCGGGCGGCATCACGCTGGACAATCTGGCCGAAATGGCGGCAACCGGCGTGGATGTGGTCAGCCTCGGCTTCCTCACCCACGGCGCGCGAAGCCTGGATATCGGGCTGGATTTCGTGGCGGGGTGAAAGTCTGCGGCGCAAGTAAGCGGGCTCTGCCCGCACCCGCCAGGAGACTCGGTCTCCTGGACCTCGGGAGTTAATGGCGGTGCAGAGCCGCGCGCAGCGCAACAAACGTTGAGGGTCTGTCTGCCTGCGGCGCAGGGTGTGCGAATACCCATAAAATGGGGTCAAGGGGCCGCTCGGCCCCTTGCGGGTACGGGCAGAGCCCGGTCCCTTCGCTACTCCCGCCCTATTCCGTGCTGACGATCTTCCAGGTGCCGTCGGGCTGCATGCAGGCGGTGCCGCGCAGGGTCTGGGCCTGGCCGACCACCTCGACGTCCTTGGTGAACGGGCGGCAGTCGCCGGGCTGGGCACGGGGGCGCTCGGCCTGTGCGGCAGCGACGGGCGGGGCGGTCGGGGTGACGGCGGCCTCGTTGACCGCGCCGGTGGTCCAGTACCAGATCAGAAAGCCCACGGCGACGATGACCACAAGGCCGATGGCGAGGCCGATGGACCAGCGGTTGCGCTCCTTGATCGGCTGAGGATTGCCCAGGCGCGGGTCGGGGGTCGGACCGCCGACGCTCGGCCGGGTTGGATGGGTGCCGTCATCGTGGCCTTGGTGCCGGGGATCGACCATGCGTAACCTCCTTTATTTCCTTAGGACCGCACTGTGGCGCCCGTTTGCGGCAAGACCATGGTCATGCCGCACACCTTCAATATTTACCCCTAAGGAAGGAAAACGCCTGAGACGGTTCACCGGGTCCTTATTGGAAGGTCACGGTGGCGATGGCGCGGGCAAGCTTTTCCGGTCCCCACCGGCCGGCAGCCCCAGGGGCTGCGCCCGCCGTGGGAACCACGGTGCCTTCCCCGGCGGTCAGAACGACCGCCCCGCCCGCCGTGGCAACCTCGACCGTTCCTTCAAGCGCCACGACATCCATCACGCCGTCAAGGGGACCGCCCCAGAATTCGGTGCCCCTGATGCCGATGGTGGCGTAGGCGGTGCGCACGGTGGCTCCGGGCGTGGGCGGTGCGACAATGCGGAAGGCTCCGGCCAGGATGCTCAGTCCATCGCTTTCGTTCAGCGGCGCAACCAGCAGATCGTCGAGCTTCAACGCCCCGTCGGCCCCGAGCGTCAGGTCGGTACCATCGGTCAGGCGTACCTGCACCCGTGCATCCTTGCCGGTCAGCAGGGTGTCGCCCAGGTACACCGGCGCGCCGGTCGCCACTGCGCGGCCGGTCCCATCGTGGGCGGCGCGGACATCGCCCTGGGCGCGGGCCACGGCTCCGGCCTCGACGCGTTCAGCGGCGTGGGCGGGAACCGCCGCCGCCACCAAAACCAACACCAACCCTATTCGGCACCACATTCCGCATCTCCCGCCAAAGCAAAGGGGTCCGCGTAAGTTTACGCGAACCCCCATGCAGGAAATCAACTAAAACCGGCCGAAAGGTGCTTACGCGCCCATCTTGCGGCTCAGGCGACCGTTCAGTTCCTCAAGGAACTGGGTGGTGGTCTGCCAGGGCTGGTCCGGGCCGATCAGGATGGCCAGATCCTTGGTCATCTTGCCGTCCTCGACCGCCTCGACGCAGACCTTTTCCAGGTCTTCGGCGAACTTGACCACGTCCGGGGTGTTGTCGAACTGGCCGCGGAACTTCAGGCCACGGGTCCAGGCGAAGATGGACGCGATCGGGTTGGTCGAGGTTTCCTTGCCCTGCTGGTGCAGGCGGTAGTGGCGCGTCACGGTGCCGTGCGCGGCCTCGGCCTCGATGGTCTTCCCGTCGGGGGTCATCAGCACCGAGGTCATCAGGCCGAGCGACCCGAAGCCCTGGGCCACGGTGTCGGACTGCACGTCGCCGTCGTAGTTCTTGCAGGCCCACACAAAGCCGCCCGACCACTTCATGCAGCAGGCCACCATGTCATCGATCAGGCGATGTTCGTAGGTGATGCCCTTGGCCTTAAACTGGTCGGCGAACTCCTTGTCGAACACTTCCTGGAAGATGTCCTTAAAGCGCCCGTCGTAGGCCTTCATGATGGTGTTCTTGGTCGACAGGTAGACCGGCCAGTTGCGCATCAGGCCGTAGTTCATGCACGCACGGGCGAAGCCACGGATGGATTCGTCGAGGTTGTACATGCCCATGGCCACGCCGGCGCTGGGGAACTTGAAGATTTCGTATTCGACCGGCGCACCGCCGTCTTCGGGCTGGAACTTCATGGTCAGGGTGCCCTTGCCGGGAACCTTGAAGTCGGTCGCCTTGTACTGGTCGCCGAACGCATGGCGGCCGATCACGATGGGCTGGGTCCAGCCCGGCACGTAGCGCGGCACGTTCTTGCAGATGATCGGCTCGCGAAACACGGTGCCGTCGAGGATGTTGCGGATGGTGCCGTTGGGCGACTTCCACATCTTCTTCAGGCCGAATTCCTCGACGCGCTCCTCGTCGGGAGTAATCGTCGCGCACTTCACGCCCACGCCATACTTCTGGATGGCCTTGGCGGAATCGATGGTGATCTGGTCGTCGGTCTCGTCGCGCTTCTGGATGCTCAGATCGTAGTATTTCAGATCAACATCCAGGTAGGGCAGGATCAGCTTTTCCTTGATGAACTGCCAGATGATGCGGGTCATCTCGTCGCCGTCAAGTTCGACGACCGGAGTAGCGACTTTGATCTTGCTCATAGTCCTTGCCCTTCTGCAGAGTCAAAACGGGAACCCAACGTCCGTCGGGGTGCGCCCCTGGGCCGGCTCCACATCAGTGCGCCACGGACGGCCGCACCATAGGAATACGCGAACGCAAGCGCAAGTTCGGAATGGGTGGTGCCCTGCCCGCCCGAACGGATGGGCTGCCCAAGACGGGGCACCGATGGCCCCGGAGTGGCTCTAGAAAAGGCTTTCGCGGGCGCCCTCGTCGGCCATCAGGGTTTCGCAGCGGGCAGCCGGAAGGACATCGGCAATGCGCTCGACGACAGTGAACAGTTCCATGTGGGCGGGCCGGATGAAGCCTTCGCGCAGCATCGAGTCGGCAAATGTCAGGAACGGCTTCCAATATCCGGCGACATCGACCACCACGACCGGCTTGTCGTGCAGGCCAAGCTGCTTCCAGGTCAGAATCTCGAACGTCTCGTCCATGGTGCCGAAGCCGCCGGGCAGGACGCAGAACGCGTCGGAACGGTCGAACATCTTGCGTTTCCGCGTATGCATGTCGGGCACGATGATGGTCTCGGTCAGTCCTGGCAAGGCGGCCTCGGCCTGGGTCAGGTGTTCGGGAATGATGCCGGTCACCCGGCCCCCGGCGTCCAGGCACGCCTGCGCCACGGCGCCCATGATGCCGACGCCGCCGGCCCCGAACACCAGCTCGATACCGGCCTCGCCCAGGGTCCGGCCCAGCAGGCGGGCCGATTCGGCATACCGCACATCATGCCCCGGAGAGGAGCCGCAAAATACGCACAGGGATTTCAATTCGCTCATGCTGTACTCCAATATGATCCACGCTGAGGCTTATCATAGGCCGGCGCCGAGGACGGCCGGAAGAAAGGATGTTTACACAAACGCCTGCCAACCGCCTCACAGGCTTGTGACTTGTTGGCGGCTCGCCATCGGAGGTAGCTTCTTGACGACTCTGCGAGTCGTTTCACAACCGGGAGATCCTCCGATGCACTTTCTTAAATCCATTGCCGTTGCCGCCGCCGTTGCGCTGCCGATGCTGTCCGCCGCCCCCGGTTTCGCCGCCGAGGAAGACGCCATCGTCAAGTACCGCATCAACAACATGAAGGCCGTTGGCGGCGCCATGGGCAACATCGTTGCTCAGCTCAAGGGCGAGGCCCCGGTCAAGGACCAGATCGCCGCCTACGCCAGCATCCTCAGCCAGTCCGCCACCCTCAGCGCCCCGGCGTTCAAGGACAAGGCCATGGGCATGGAAGTCAAGACCACCGCCAAGGCCGACATCTGGACAGACTGGGACAAGTTCGAGGGCGGCCTGAAGAAGTTCGAGGCCGAAACCGCCAAGCTGGCCGAAGTCGCCCAGGCCGGCAACATGGGCGCCATCGGTGCCCAGCTTCAGGAAGTCGGCAAGACCTGCAAGGCGTGCCACGACAACTTCCGCGAAAAGCATTAAGTCCGAGTACAGGCCTCTGGTGAGGGCGCGGCTTCGGCTGCGCCCTTATATTTTTGTGACCACCGCCCACACCACGACCACCGCCACCGCCAGCACCGGCACGGCCCGCCACGGCGACACGATGGTCGGCGGCGCGGCGTCGGGCGGCAGGCTGTCGGCGCCCTTGCGGCCAGTGACCATGGGCCGGATGAGGTTCTTGCCGCGCACCAGATAATAGAACGCTGCGGCGATATGCACCACCACCACCGCTGCCAGCAGCAGGAACACCTGCCCATGCAGCACCGTCAGGCGGTCGCTGGTGTCCTTGCTCACCTTGCTGGCCAGCGGTCCCTGCGAAAAAATGTCGTCGTTGCCGAACAGGCCCAGCCCGCCCTGCACCAGCAGCAAGCCCAGCATCCCCAGGATGACCAGCGCACCAGCCGGATTGTGGCCGGTGGTGGCCGGCACCTCGCCCCGCAGGATGGCCCCGACATAGGCCATCAGCGGCCGAGGCCCGCGCACAAAGCTGGTAAACCGGGCGGTCGATGACCCCACCACGCCCCACATCAGGCGGAACAGCACCAGCGCCAGCACGGCCTGTCCCAGCAACATGTGAATGTCCATGTTGCCGAGAAAAATTTTGACCTGCATGCCCAGCACCTGGCGATCCACGACTAGGGCCAGACCACCGAACTGCCCGCTGACAAACAGCGCGACTAGCAGGATCACAAGCGTCCAGTGGAACAGGCGGGTCGGAAGATCCCACACCCTGAGGTCTGCGGGAGCGGTGCGGCGGCTCATGCGGCTATCCTTCTGGCATCGGCGGTCCCGCCCAGAATGCCCAACCCGGACCCCAAGGGCAATTCACGAGAGTGTGTGAGGGGTAGGAGTTAGGGACGCCCGTGTGGTATTGCCTTGCAGCATGTCTTACCGCCCCCCTTATAACACAGGCTTTGATCCGGTCCGATGTCGCATGTCGCCTTCTTCCTCGCCCTGCCCTTTGGCCTTGCCCTAGCTGCCGCTGCGGCCCTGCGGCTGGCTGGTGGAGGCGATATTGGCGCGCGACTGAGCGGCGTGGCGGTTCCGGCCGGATTCCTGGCCGGCTGGACATGGCTGCACGGCCTGACCCTGGTGCCGACCGGGCTGACCGGCGTTGCCGCCCACATCGCCCTCGGCGGGGCGCTGGCCGGGCTTGCC
>LAEA01000084.1 GCA_000961745.1 Rhodospirillaceae bacterium BRH_c57
GAAGCAGGGCGCGTAGCATCATCACAGGCTCCCTTGCGCGGCGGTGACGCGGGGACGGCGCGGGCCGGTGCCAAACGCGGTGACGGCCACGCGGTCGCCGCCCGCAACCACTCCGATCTCGTCATCGGTCAGATAGCAGCCGGGGTCTTCGGCCCACGCGTCGCCGGTCAACTGGAAGGCGCGGGTGCGCGTGTTGCCGTTGCACATGGTCAGGAACCGGCAGTCCCCGCACCGTCCGGTGACCGGACGCGGGCGCTGCTTCAACCCGGCCATCAGCGGATCCGAGATGTCCTCCCACAGGGCCGAGAACGGGCGTTCGCGCACGTTGCCCAGGGTGTGGTTCCACCACATGGTGTCGGGGTGGACGTTGCCGACGTTGTCGATGTTGGCGACGTTGACGCCCGACGCGTTGCCGCCCCAGCGGTTGAGCATGGGCAGCAGAAGACCGGCCTGCTCTGGGAACCGCTTGCGGGCCCACAGGTACAGATAGGCGCCGTCGGCGTCGTTGTTGCCGGTCACGTAGTCGCGGCCGGTGCCGGCCCGCAGGTCGGTCAGGCAGCGTTCAAACAGGGTGTCGAGCGCGGCGCGGGTCAGGCGGTGGCGGGCGTCGTCCAGCCGATTGTGGTTGCCGCGCCCGGCGTAGTTGAGGTGCGACAGGTAGACCTTCTCGATGTCCTCCTCGGCCACCAGATCAAGCAGGGCGGGCAGGTCGTCGGCGGTGTCGCGGGTCAGGGTGAAACGCAAACCCACCTTGATGCCGCGGTCGCGGCAGCGGCGGATGCCGGCCAGGGACAGATCGAACGCCCCGTTCAGGCGGCGAAAGGCGTCGTGACGGGCCTTCAGGCCGTCCAGGCTGACCCCGACGTAGTCATAGCCGACGGCGCCGATTTCGATGGCCGCGTCCTCGTCGATCAGGGTGCCGTTGGTGGACAGGCCGATATAGAACCCCATGTCCTTGGCGCGCCGGGCGATGGTGTGGATGTCGGGGCGCAGCAGCGGCTCGCCGCCCGACAGGATGAGCACCGACACGCCGTAGGCGCGCAGGTCGTCGAGCACCACCCCGACCTCGTCGTAGGTTAATTCGCCTGCAAAGTCCTTGTCGGCGGCCAAGGCGTAGCAGTGGCGGCAGGTCAGGTTGCAGCGCCGCACCAAGTTCCAGATGACGACCGGGGCGGTGGGGCCGCCGGGGCCGATGGCCGACGGGCGGCGGGGGCTGACGGGGTGGCCATCGGCCGCCGCGATCAACGCTCCCATGTAGCGGGACAGGCGCAGCATGATCAGTCTCCCCGACCGGCGGCGCCCAGGCGCAGGCCGGTCTTTTTCAGGATGCGGGTGCTGTAGAGGATATCGCGGCCACGGCAGGCGGCGCCCACAAGGCCGGCGATCTCTTCGGCATAGGCTTCGGCCTCGGCGCGGTCGCGGCCGTGCACCATGGCGAACAGGTTGTACGGCCACTGCGGCCGGCGGCGCGGCCGGCGGTAGCAATGGCTGACAAAGGGCAGGGCGCCGACCCGTGGTCCCAGGATATCGACCTCGGCGTCGTCGATGTTCCACACGGTCATGCCGTTGGCCCGATAGCCCAGGCGGTAGTGGTTGGGCACCACGCCGATGCGGCGCAGGGCACCGCCGTCGAGCAGGGCGCCGAGGCGGGCGCGCACCTCATCCTCGGGAATGCCGAGGCGTCGGGCGATGTCCTCGTAGGGGCGCGGGGTCAGCGGCAGGCCGGCTTGCGTGGCCTCCACCAGGGCGCGGTCCAGGCTGTCGGGCATGGTCAAGCCTCCAGCTTCAGTTCGAGGAAGTATTCCCGTTCCTTGGGGAAGGACAGGACCTCCAGCCCGGTGGCGGCGGCGATGCGGGCAAGGGTGCGGGCCAGCGCCCCCGCGTCACTGTCGGCGGCCACGAACCACATGTTCAGGGCATGGTCGCGGGCGTAGTTGTGGGCAACTTCGGGGAAGGCGTTGACCGCCTCGGCCACGGCCTCGAAACGGTCCTCGGGGACGGTCATGGCGGCCAGCGTCACGGCCCCGCCCAGCGCCACCGGATCCCACAGCGGCCCGAACCGGGTCAGGGTGCCCTCGTCGAGCATGGCCCGCAGGCGCTCGACGAGGTCGATCTCGCGGATGCCCAGGCCCTCGGCGGCATCCGCGTACGGCCGTTCGGTCAGCGGGAAGCCGCCTTGCAGGCCGTTGATGATGGCGCGGTCGAGGGGGGTCACAGGGCTTCTCCCACCACGCGGGCGCCCTCGGTCATGGCGCGGCCGTAGCGTCCGGCTGTCTGCTTGAAGCGGCGGCGGCTGAACAGCACCTGACGGGGCAGGTCGGCGAGACCTTGGCGGGCAACGATGGCGTCGATCTCGGCCAGGACGGCGTCGCGGCTGCGCCCGTGGATCATGCAGTACAGGGTATAGGGCCAGTCGGGCAGGGACGGCGCCCGGCGATAGCACAGGGTGACCGCCTCCTCGTCGGCCAGCGCCTTGCCAAGGGCCGGGATGGTGGCCTCGGGCGGGGCGAAGACGACCATGGCGTTGGCGGCGTACCCGGCTTCGTGGTGGCGGACCACGGCCCCGAACCGGCGGATGACGCCGCTGTCGCACAGGCTGCGCAGGCGGCCGAGGACTTCGGCCTCGCTCATGCCCAGCCCGGCGCCGAGCGCACGGTACGGCGTTGCGCACAGCGGCAGGCCGTCGCGCAGGGCGGCGATCAAGGCGAGGTCGCGGGGGTCGGTCAGGGCGTGGCTCATGGTCTAGCTCCTGCTCAGGAGAAAGCCGAGGTCGAGGTGGTAGTCCTCGACCATCGGCAGGCGCAGGACGGCAAGCCCGGTGTCGTCCTCGATGGCGTCGAGCACGGCGTCGCGGGCGGCCTCGTCGGGGGCGGTGACGACGAACCACAGGTTCACCGCGTTCTCGCGCTCGTAGTTGTGGTTGACCTCGGGGAAGGCGGTGACGACGGCCGCCACAGCATCGAGGTCCTCGGGCGGCACGGCGATGGCGGCCAGGGTGCTGGCGCCGGCCGAACCGGGCCGGTACACGGCGCCGATGCGCGACAGAAGCCGGGCGTCGCGCAGGGCGGTGAAGGCGCCGATCACGTCGTCCTCGCGTACGCCCAGGCGCAGGGCAAGCTCGGCGTAGGGGCGCGGCGACAGCGGAAAGTCGCGCTGGGCGATGTCGAGAAGGTCGCTCTGAAGCGGGGTCATGCTGCTTTGCTCCGTTACAGGCCGATGCGGTGGGCGCGGGCGGTCATGAAGATGCCGCTCGGCTTGTCGGCCGGCAGGGTGGCGATGACCTTGCGGGTGAGGGTGTCGCGCACCTGCACCTCGTTGCCGTCGCGCACCGACATCCACACCTGATCGCCGCGCGGCGCGAACTCCATGTGCAGCACGCCGGGGCCGGGGGTGAGCGTCTCGACGATGGCCAGCGTTTCGGTGTCGAGCACCTGGAGGGTGTCGTTGTGGGGCACCGCGAAGTTGACCCACACATGGCGCCCACCCGGCTCGGCCATGACGAAGACCGGCTGGCCGTGGACTGGGATGCGCCCGGCCTCCGTCCAGGTGTCCATGTCGATCACCAGCACCTCATGGCGGCCGACGGCGGGGACGAAGGCATGGCGCCCGGCCACTGCCCATCCTTCGAGGTGCGGCATCTTGTAGACCGGCAGGGGTTCCTCGCCGCGCCCATAGCTGTCGAGGATGCGGCGGGCGCCCTTTTCGGGGTGCCACAGATCGACCAGGGCCAAGCCGTCCTCGCCGAACAGGCCGGCGACGTAGTAGCGCCCATCGGGGGTGATGAGCGCGTCATAGGGATTGGCGCCGATGTCGGTGATGCGGGTCACCACCGGCTGCGGCCCGGCCGAGAAGTCAGCGATCCAGATCTCGCCGGTGTCCCACAGGGAAAACACGAAGCGGCGGCCGGGCGCGTCGGCCAGGCCCACCACCTTGGAACGCTTGCCATTACCGATGTCGGTGGCCGGGATATCGGCCACCGGCGCCAGAGTGTCGGCGTCGAATACACGGACGCCGCCCGGCTCGTAGTTGGCGACGGCAACGAGGCGCCCGTTGTCGGAGATCGCGCCGCCGATGGAGTTGCCCGATTGCATCACGCGGTTGACCAGCGTGCCGGTCAGAACGTCAATCTTGGACAGCCCGCCGTCGCGCCCGAATATATAGGCGTAACGCTCGTCCGGGCTGAACACGGCCGAGGCGTGGCTGAGATCGCCCAGACCTTCCACCGTGGCCAGACGGGTATGGGCGCGGGTGTCGATGACGGCGACGGTGCCGGCCGCACGCTCGATCACGATGCCGAGCGCGCCGGTGCTGCGCACCTCGTCCGCGAGGGCAGGGGCTGCGGCGATCATCGCGGCGACCAGAACGGTAAACAGGCGTTTCATGGGGTTACTCCTTGGCGCAGGCGGCCCACCATCCAGCGCGCGTCGTCGGGCGACAGCAGTGCCTTCCACGGCGGCATGGCGGTACCGGGGCGGCCATGAAGGATGGTGGCGACCAAGCCGTCGTCGGGCCAGTCGGCCAGAGCGTCCGGGGTCAGGGGGGCGCCCAGCCCGCCGGTCATGCGCAGGCCGTGGCAGGATCCGCAGTCCTGGATGAGCATGTTCTCAAGCGCTGCGGCGCGCTGTGGGGCCACGTCCTGGGCGGCAACAGGAAGCGCGGCCAGCAGCAGGATGGCGGCCAACCTAACCATGGGCGGCCACGGCCAGACGACAGGCCGCCTCCGCGTGGATCATCGGCAGGGCGGCGTCCTGGGCCAGGGCGGCCACGCGGCCAATGACGAGCAAGGTCGGGGCTTGGAACGCGGCCTCGGCCACTTCGGCGGCAGCGCGGCTCAGGGTGGTGATGAGCCGCCGTTCGCGCGGCGTGGTGCCGTTCTCCACGGCCAGGACCGGCGTGGCCGGCGACAGTCCGTGCGCCATCAGGGCGGCGCTGGTCTGCGGCAGGGTGGCGAGGCCCATGTAGACGACCAGCGTGGTGTCGGCATCGGCCAGACCGGCCCAGTCGAGGTCGAGCGCCTCGCCGGTGCGG
>LAEA01000047.1 GCA_000961745.1 Rhodospirillaceae bacterium BRH_c57
TGGGCTGCCGCCCACGCCCGCTCGGGGTGAACCCCGAACCCCCTTCCTTTCTTCAAAGAAAACAAGAAGGTCTGGAGCTTGCTCCAGGCGGGCCGGGGCGGCAGCCCGGCCGCGCAAGCGGCATTCCAGGGGTCATTTCATACGGCGCTTGGTATGAGGTCAACACCTGAGGGCCAGGGCCTCTTGGGACCGGGGGCCAGGGGCCAGGGATTGCGGATGTTGGCAAACAGACGCATTTTCAAATTTAGGTGACGATGCGGATCGCGGGAGCACCCCCATGGAACTGTTCCAACTAGTGTACATCAGCAAGATTACGCCCGGTCTGCGGCGCCAGGACATCAAATCCATCATGGCGTCCTCTCATCGGAACAATCACCGTGAAGGCCTCACAGGGCTGCTGTTTTTGGACCGAAACTACTTCCTCCAGTTTCTGGAGGGCGACCGGAACACCTTGAGCCGCGCCATTGGTCGCATTTGGGGCGTTTCCCGGCACCAGGACATGACTCTGGTCGATTTCCGACAGACCGAAGGACGCCAGCTCGCCGGCTGGTCTACCGCGTTGATCGGTAGCGATGCGGTGACGCAGGCACTACTGCTGAGGCATGGGGGCGGCGAAGACTATACTCCTTTCACCATGCCATCGGAAGATCTGGTGAACTTCACCCTGGATCTCGTCCGTTACCTCAGTCGCGGGGAACTCACACCCCAGGAGGGCTGACAGGCCCTCGAACCAAGCGCAGCCGTGCCTACTGGCGCCCGACGAAAATGGACTCCGAGGCGCCAACACGCAGGTCACCGCATATGGCGCTCATACGCCGCGCGGGCCTGGTCTGGGATGGGCACGGGCCGGTGGGTCTTGCTGTCCACCCAGACGTGGACCCAGGTTCCGGTTGCGGCGGCGGCGTCCTCGCCCTGCTCGAACAGGGCCATGGCGTAGTGGACCGACGACGTCCCGACGCGTGCGATGCTCAGGCCAGCGTCCAGGGTGATGCCCACCGGCCCCAGCGGCCCGGCGTTGATGGGGCGCAGGAAGCGGCAACTGTTCTCGGCGGCGAACGGGATGGCCGCACCTCGGGTCCAGCTTTCGCCGCACTCCTCGCCCACGAAATTTACCACCATGTACTCCAGATAGCGGACGTACTGGACATTGTTGATGTGGCCCAACAGGTCAAAGTCGCCCCACCGCACCTGGATGGGCCGGATGTAGCTGTAGTCGCCCCGCGTCGGGGCCGGCTCGCGTGCCATGTCCCGCTCCCCCCTACTGCGCCGTCCAGCCACCATCGACCGGCAGCGCCGTGCCGGTGATGTTGTGGGCGGCGGGGGAGCACAGGAAGGTCACCAGGGCGCCGATGTCACCCGGCGTGGCGAACCGCTTGGACGGCTGCTTTTCGCCCAGCAAGGCCCGCTTGCCGTCCTCGACGGTGCCGCCAACGGCGGTGGCGCGGGCCTGGATCTGGGCCTGCACCAGCGGGGTATCCACCCAGCCGGGGCAGATGGCGTTGCAGGTGATGTCGGCCTCGGCGTTCTCCAGGGCGACGACCTTGGTCAACCCGACCACGCCGTGCTTGGCCGCCACATAGGCCGCCTTGCCGGTCGAGGCGACCAGCCCGTGAACCGACGCCGTGTTGACGATGCGGCCCCAGCCGCGCGCCTGCATCCCCGGCAGGGCGGCGCGCATGGTGTGGAAATAGGACGACAGGTTGATGGCAAGGATCAGATCCCATCGCTCGGCCGGAAAGTCCTGAGTCGGGGCGACATGCTGGATGCCGACGTTGTTGACCAGGATGTCCACGCAGCCGAACGCCGCCTCGGCCTCGGCAATCAGCGCGGTGCAGGCGTCGGCCTGGGACAGGTCACCGCCGTTATACGCCGCCTTGACGCCGAAGTCGCGTTCCAGGCCAAGCCGCAGGGCCTCAATGGCGCCCGCCTCGCCGAAGCCGTTGAGCATGATGTTGGCGCCCTGCTCGGCCAGCGCGACGGCGATGCCGAAGCCAATTCCACTAGTAGAGCCTGTGACGACGGCAGTCTTGCCCTTCAGCATTGAAACCCTCCCGAATGAACACGAATCAGACAACATCCTGGAGGGTTCACGCCAGCGACGCAATGACCCACCCGAACGAAGAGGTATATCAGGATTTCTTGAAGAACTATTCCGCCGCGTCACGGGCGCTGCCCTTGGCATTGATACGTCCGGACAACACGATTCCGATGCGCCAGAACCGCCGCAGGTTGCATAAGTGCGGACATGGCATATACTGAAGAAGCCAAAAAATGGCGTTCACATCCTTAGAAGGAGGACACCACATGACCGATTTGAACAAGCTTGGCCCGCGGGATGAGTTTTTCATGAAAAGGCTTCAAGATCTCCTCGGGAGCCGCAATGGGTATGCGGCCAAGGCTGATACCTTGGACCGCTGGACAGCATCGCTTGATCGCGTCAATGCGGCTACCTTGGACCGACGGAGAGAACTTTTTGATTTTGCCACCAAATCCTTGGCCGGCCTGGACGAAGAAAACCACCGCGCGAACATCCCCGAGATGAGCGTGGTGAACGCCGACCCACGGCGAAGGGAAAGGGAAAGGCAGGGCCTGCCCGCCGACGCTTCGGACTTAGTGCAGCTGGCCCTGCGTCGCCATATAGAAGAGTGTCTGAAGGCGCTGGACGTACTACGGGCGATATCGGGCCGACAGGAGAGCACCAACGCTGCTCGCGACATCGTCATAGTCCTGACCGGGGCCGGCGCAGACTTGGTGGACGTCTTTAACGACGCCATCGTCATCACCGGGGACGGCGATGACGTGGTGTCGGTATTTCATCGCGGCACCGTCGATGCCGGGGCCGGCAATGACCGCATTAGCGGCTACAGCGAGTTGATTGCCGACGGTGGCGACGGCGACGACATTATTTCCAGCTATGGTAACTCCACGATGTACGGCGGTGCCGGCAACGACGTTATATCGGGATATGACCACGTCAACGCCGACGGCGGGACCGGAGACGATGTCATCACCCTCTACGACGACGTCACGGTGTCCGGTGGCGACGGCGATGACTACATAAGTACCTACTCTCGGGCGTCGATCTCCGGCGGTGCCGGGGCCGACAGAATCGTCGCGGGCGAGGACTCGACCCTCGACGGCGGCAGCGGCGACGACCTGATCTCGACCAGTGACCGCTCTACCGTGCGGGGCGGCGCGGGCGACGACTTCATCCACGTCGGCATTGACTCTGTGATCCACTTCGGGCGCGGTGACGGCCAGGACTTTGTCCATTCTATGGCGCCGGGGGTGACCATCGACTTCGGAGACGTTTCGTCCGACGATGTGGATCTGAGCGTCAATGACGATGGCCACATCGTCCTCTCCATTCGCGATACCGGCGACTCCATCACCCTCGGGTCCGCGTATAACATGAACGAAAATCCACGTATAATGGCCCGAACCGGCCTGGCTTTCGGTGACGGCTCGGTGGCCCTTGCCGACTTTTTCTCGCGCCACAAAGGTATCGACATTTCCAGTTGACGGCTTTTCCCGCACCCGATCAGCCCCGGTGCCCGCCCGGCACCGGGGCTTTCCGCGTCATGTGAATCGCCAAAATCGCGTTCCAGGTTAAGCCGCAAGGCCTCAATGGCGCCCGCCTCGCCAAACCCGTTGAGCATGATTGGTGCCCTGCCCGATCAGCACCCAACTGAACACAGAGGAATATCAGGATTTCTTAAAGAACGATTCGGCGGCGCTGCGGGCGCTGCCCTTGGCGTCGATGGCGGCGCGGACACGGGCAATCTCGGCCTCCATGTCGGCGATGTAGTCGTTCAGGGCCTCCACACTCATGGTTTCCAGATCCCTGAGCTTGGGCTTCTTGGTCTTGGGGTCCAGGTCGTCCCAGTCCATGACTGTCTCCCGATGGTTAACGCTGCCGGGGAATGATACCCTCTCGATCCGCGACGCGAAACCAACCAAGGAGCCCGGCATGACCGCCAGCATGACCTGTATCGAGATTTCCACCCCCGGCGGCCCCGAAGTTCTGGTCGAAGCGATCCGCGCCCGGCCCGAAGTGGCGCCCGGCGAGGTGTTGATCCAGGTCGCGGCAGCCGGCGTCAACCGGCCAGACTGCCTGCAACGCACCGGCAAGTACCCGCCGCCGCCGGGCGCCTCGGACATTCCCGGCCTGGAGGTCGCCGGCACCATCGTCGGCGTCGGTGAAGGCGTGACGGAATGGCGCGTCGGCGAGCCAGTGTGCGCCCTGCTGTCCGGCGGCGGCTATGCCGAATTCGCCACCACGCCGGCCGAGATGTGCCTGCCCATCCCGCCGGGCCTGGACATGATCCAGGCCGCCGCCCTGCCCGAGACCTTCTTTACCGTGTGGCACAACGTATTCGAGCGCGGCGACCTCAAACCCGGCGAAACCCTGCTGGTTCATGGTGGGTCGTCGGGCATCGGCACGACCGCCATCCAAATGGCCCGCGCCCTGGGCTCGACCGTGTTCACTACGGCCGGCAGCGCCGCCAAGTGCCAGGCGTGCCTGGACATCGGCGCCAACCGCGCCATCAACTACCGCGAGGAAGACTATGTCGAAGTCATCCGGGCGGAATCCGGCGGCGCCGACGTGGTGCTCGACATGGTCGGCGGCGATTATCTGGCGCGCGACATCAAGGCCATGGCGCCTGACGGCCGGCACGTCAGCATCGCCTTCCTCAAGGGATCCAAGGTGGCTGACTTCGACTTCATGCCGCTGATGCTCAAGCGCCTGACCCTGACCGGATCGACCCTGCGCTCGCAGCCGGTGGAGAACAAGGCCCGCATCGCCAAGGCCCTGCGCGCCTGCATCTGGCCGCTGATCGAGGACGGCGGCATCACGCCGGTCATCCACGCCACCTTCCCCTTGCGCGAGGCCGCCGCCGCCCATGCCATGATCGAAGGCGGGGAGCACATCGGCAAGATCATCCTTACGGTTTGATCCCCCTGGCGCGAACCGCCCGTGATACCGATGTAAAGGGGGATTGGCCCCTTGTCGCGGACACGGGAATACCTTAAAGGGAACAGGAGACTCCGGTCCCGTAAGTTCCAATACCGAAAGGGTGATACAATGGCGCTGCCTCTCATGCCGAAGGCAACGGCCGTCTGGCTGGTGGAAAACACGTCCCTGAGCTTCGAGCAGATCGCCGATTTCTGCGGGATGCACGAGCTTGAGGTACAGGCGATTGCCGACGGCGAGGTTGCGACCGGCATCGTGGGCCAGGACCCGATCGCCAACAGCCAGGTGACCCAGGCCGAAATCGACCGCTGCCAGAAGGACGAGAACGCCCGGCTGCGCCTGTCGGTCAGCGACATTCCGCTGCCCCAGAACCGGTCCAAGGGCGCGCGCTACACTCCGGTGTCCAAGCGCCATGACCGCCCGGACGCCATCGCCTGGCTGCTCAAGCACCACCCGGAACTGAAGGACGCGCAGGTGTCCAAGCTGATCGGCACCACCAAGCCGACCATCAACGCCGTGCGCGACCGCACCCACTGGAACGCCACCGGCATCAAGCCACGCAACCCGGTGACCCTGGGTCTGTGTACCGAAGCGGACCTGGAAAAGGAAATCGCCCTGGCCCCGCGCCGCGTGCTGACCCCCGAAGAGGAAGCCGCCCGCGCCGCCATCCAGTACGAGCCGGAACCCGAGCCCGAGCCCGAACACCGCGTGCGCGACGAGCCGGTGCCGAGCTTCCTGTCCGACGCCGCCCGGTTCCGTGGCGGCCGTGGTGGGCGCAGCGACGACTGACGCCAACCGCACGGTGCAAACGGCACAAGACGACGAAGGCCCCCGCAGGACGGGGGCCTTTTTCGTTGAGGCCGGAATACACCTGCCGGAATACAGCTGCCAGAATACAGCTGTATGATGAAAATCTAATGCTTCCGCCACAACGACTCGCTACGCTGAGTTCAGGTCACCAAGACCATCACAAAAAAGCGCCCGCCAATCAGGCGCACCAAGGAGGAAGCAGTCATGAAGACGTGGTTCACCCCCCTCGCCGCCGCCTTCGCGCTGGCCCTGCTGCCGCTGGCGGCCATGGCCCCGGCCCAGGCCGCCGAAGGTGATGTCGGCATCACCGGCAAGATCATGCAGATCGAGGTTCAGACCCCCGATGGCGCCGTGGTCATCAAGCGCAACCAGGACCTGGAAGCCACCATCCAGGGCGAATACGCGCTGACCTCGCGCAAGTGCCCACCGTTCTGCATCCAGCCCATGACCGCCGCCCCCGGCGTGACCACCATCGGCGAACTGGAGCTGCTCGACATTCTCCAGGAAGGCAAGATCAAGGTCGTTGATTCGCGCACCATCGACTGGCACCTCAAGGGCACCATCCCCGGTGCTGTCAACGTGCCCTACACCGAAATGGCCATGCGCCTGAACGAGTTCGGCTGCACCAAGGGCGCCGAAAAGTGGGATTGCGCCAAGGCCGAACCGGTCGCCCTGTTCTGCAACGGCCCGTGGTGCGGCCAGTCGCCCATGGCCATCAAGGCCATGATCCGCGAAGGCTATCCGGCTGACAAGATCAGCTACTACCGGGGTGGAATGCAGTCCTGGCTGATGCTCGGTCTGACCACCGTCGAAGGCGGGTTCTAATCCGGCACGCCGGGGAGGATGCGGGCCTTGCTCATATCCTCCCTCAGTTCCCGGCCAGTTTGTCTCCCCCCGCCGGACGGGTCATCAGGAACGTCTCCGACACGCAGGCATAGTCACGGTAACCCAGCCGGGCAATCGGGCGGAGTTTGCCGAGGTCGATGCGCCCCTCGGTGAGGACGCTTTCGCTAATGTGGATGCCGACCACGCGGCCGATGACCAGTACATTGCGGCCGCTGTCGGCTGGCAACTCCACGGTCTGGTGTAGCCGGCATTCCAGGCTGATCGGGGACTCCCCCACCCGTGGGGCGGCCACCAGCCGACAGGCGGCGGCAGTCAGCCCGGCCAGGGCGAACTCGTCAACCTCGGCCTCGGCGGCCACGCTCGACGCGTTCATGGCATCGCGCAGATCCCAGGTGGCCACGTTCACCACGAACTCCCCGGTCGCGACAATGTTGGCGAGGGTGTCCTTGGGCGCCGCCGCGTTCCGGCCCGGCTGGATGCCATTACTGGAATACACCACCATCGGCGGTTCCGACGATACGGCATTGAAAAAGCTGTAGGGCGCAAGGTTGGGCACACCATCCGCGCTGAGCGTCGAGATCCAGCCAATCGGCCGAGGCACCACGCAGGCCTTGAACGGGTCATGGGGCAGCCCGTGCGGCGTGCCGATTTCATAGAACATGGTTCCTCCCGCCACCATCATTTCGCGCGCCAGCATAGAGCGGCGGGCTTTTGGCGTGAACCGCCTTGTGCGGAGCGGTGCGGAAAGGCGGGCTCTGCCCGCACCCGCCAAGGACCGAGCGGCCCTTGGATCCCATGAGTTCCGTGCTTCTCTTGCGCCGCAGGCAAGCAGCCCTCTCGGCATTTGATGCGCTGCGCGCGGTTTCTCCTCGTCTCGTCACGAGGTCAAGGAGGCTGGCCTCCTTGCGGGTGCGGGCAAAGCTCGCTTTCCTTCGCTACAATTTCAGCAAAAAGGGGAGCCTACCGGCCCCCCTTCTCTCTCATCCAAGCCGGACGATCTTACTTGTTGCGGTTCTTTGCCAGGCCGATGCCTTCCAGAGCCTCTTCAATTTCCGGCAGGATGTCGGGATCGTCGATGGTCGCGGGGGCCTTGAAGTCCTGGTTGTCGGCGATCTTCTGCATGGTACCGCGCAGGATCTTGCCGGACCGGGTCTTGGGCAGGCGCTTGACCACGACGGCCTGCTTGAACGCGGCCACCGGGCCGATTTCGTCGCGGACCAGTTTGACTAGCTCCTTGACGATGTCGGCTTCGGGGCGGTCCACGCCGGCCTTGAGGCAGACGAAGCCCAGCGGGGTCTGGCCCTTCAGTTCGTCGGCCACGCCGATCACGGCGCATTCAGCGACGTCGGGGTGCATGGCAAGGACTTCTTCCATGGCGCCGGTCGACAGGCGGTGGCCGGCGACGTTGATGACGTCGTCGGTGCGGGTCATCACGTAAACATAGCCGTCGTCATCAATGAACCCGGCATCGCCGGTCTTGTAGTAGCCCGGATATTCATCCAGATAGGCCGAGCGGAAGCGCTGTTCGGCGTTCCACAGGGTCGGCAGGGTGCCCGGAGGCAGCGGCAGCTTGCACACCAGGGCGCCGATCTGGCCGGGGCCGACGGGCTTCTTTTCCTCGTCCAGGATCTGCACGTCCCAGCCGGGCATGGCCTTGGTCGGGCTGCCGTGCTTGACCGGGAACTGGTGCAGGCCGAGCGGGTTGCCGCAGATGGCCCAGCCGGTTTCGGTCTGCCACCAGTGGTCGACCACCGGCACCTTGAGCTGCTCCTCGGCCCACTTCAGGGTCTCGGGGTCCGACCGTTCGCCGGCCAGGAACAGGGCGCGCAAGCCGGACAGGTCGTACTTCTTGACGAAGTCGCCGTTGGGGTCCTCGCGGCGGATGGCGCGAAACGCGGTCGGGGCGGTGAACAGCGCCTTGACGTCGTGCTCCTGGATGACGCGCCAGAAGGTGCCGGCGTCGGGCGTGCCGACCGGCTTGCCCTCGAACATCAGCGTGGTCGCGCCGCGCAGCAGCGGGGCATAGCAAATGTAGGAGTGGCCGACCACCCAGCCCACGTCCGACGCCGCCCAGAACACTTCGCCCGGTGCGATGTCATAGAGGGTCTTCATGGTCCAGTTCAGGGCGACGGCATGGCCGCCGTTGTCGCGCACCACGCCCTTGGGCTGGCCGGTGGTGCCGCTGGTATAGAGGATGTACAGCGGGTCGGTGGCGGCCACCGGGGTGCAGGGCTGCGGCTCGGCCTTGGCCATTTCGGTGGCCCAATCGACATCGCGGCCGTCGATCAGCGCGGCGACTTCCTGCTCGCGCTGGAACACCACGACGCTGCCGATCTTGTGCTTGGCGTGCTCGATGGCGGCGTCGATGTTGGGCTTGTACTTGACGATGCGGCCGGGCTCCAGGCCGCACGACGCGCAGACCAGCGCCTTGGGCGTGGCGTCGTCGATGCGGGTGGCCAGCTCGTGCGGGGCAAAGCCGCCGAACACCACGGAATGCACGGCGCCCAGGCGGGCGCAGGCCAGCATGGCGATCACCGCCTCGGGGATCATCGGCATGTAGAGGATGACGCGGTCGCCCTTGTCCACGCCCTGGCTCTTGAGGACGCCGGCGAAGCGGGCCACCTGATCCTGCAACTGCGCATAGGTCAGCGAGGACTTGGCGCCGGTGATCGGGCTGTCATAGATGACAGCCGCCTGATCGCCCCGGCCGCGTTCGACGTGACGATCCACGGCATTGTAGCAGGTGTTCAGTTCACCCCCGACGAACCACCGGTACAACGGCGCGTTGGAGCCGTCGAGCACCTTGTCCGCTGGCTTTGTCCAGTCGATGTCCCGCGCGGCCTCGGCCCAAAAGGCTTCGGGATCGGCGAGCGATGCGCGGTGTGCGATGTCGTAAGGGTTGGTCATGGCCGGTGCGTCCCCAATTGTTCTTTATCGGGTCCGGCCGGGCGGATGCCGTTACGTCACCTGCCCGCCGGAGTGGGCGCAGTGTGCGTCAAAACCGCTGCGATGCAAAGCACGCAGCCTGATAAGCCGTAAAAAATTCCGGCATAAGCAACCACTGGCGGTATGCACGCCCTGTTATGCAAAGGCCCCGCCGCTGGTTGGCGACGGGGCTGCCCAATCCCTGAGATCTTACCTGAAAGAGTGGGCGGCTGCCATTCGCGGCGCCACCCCTAATCCACAGAGCCTCCTTGGCCGTAAGCGTTCCCGAATGTCGGTTGCCGCCCAGGGCTCAGTTGGGGATACGTAGGGGTTTAGTTGGAGATACGCTGGATTTCGTCCTTAATTCGGAGCTTTTTGCGTTTGAGGTCCAGGAGATGTTCTTCGTCGGGAAGCGGTCGGCGCGCTTCGGAGACCACGGCAGCTTCAAGATCCGCATGCTTTGAACGAAGGGACTC
>LAEA01000078.1 GCA_000961745.1 Rhodospirillaceae bacterium BRH_c57
GAGGGTGCGCGCCGGGGCGGGAGCGGGCGACGGCAGGGCGGCCGCTTCAACGGCTTCCTGACCAGTCGGCGGCGCAGCAGGAATCTTGGGCGCGGGCGCAGGGTCTGCCTTCACGATGGGTTCGGCTTTGGGTGCGGGCGCGGGTTCTGCCTTCGCGACGGGCTCGGCCTTGGGCGTAGGTGCGGGTTCTGCCTTTACGACGGGTTCGGCCTTGGGGGCGGGCGCGGGTTCTGCCTTCACGACGGGTTCGGCCGTGGGGGCGGGCGCAGGGTCTGCTTTCGCGACGGGCTCGGCCTTGGGGGCGGGCGCGGGTTCTGCCTTCACAACGGGCTCGGCCTTGGGCGTGGGCGCAGGATCGGCCTTCACGACGGGTTCGGCCTTGGGGGCGGGCGCAGGGTCTGCCTTCACAACGGGCTCGGCCTTGGGCGTGGGCGCAGGGTCTGCCTTCACGACGGGCTCGGCCTTGGGCGCGGGCGTGGGTTCTGCCTTCACGACAGGTTCGGCCTTGGACGCGGGTGGGGTCTTCACGGCGGGTGCCGGTTCCGCCGGGGGTGTCTCGGCCACCGTGACGGCGGTATCGCCCGAGGCGGCCCGGCGGGCGTCGGCTTCGCGCAACAGGACACGGGCTTCTTCGTGGCCGGAGGCGATCGCCTGACGGAGCAGGATGCTGGCGCGGTCGAGGTCGGTGTCCACCCCGTCGCCTTCGATCAGCAGGCGGGCCAGCGCCATCATGGCGGCGCCGTTGCCCAGGTCGGCGGCGCGGCCGTACCAATAGGCGGCGCGTTCCTGATCGCGGTTGACGCCTTCGCCGGCCTCGTACATGGCCCCCAGATTGTACTGGGCGCGGTCAAAGCCGAGAAGGGCGGCGCGCTGGTACCACTCGACGGCGGCTGCCGGGTCTTGCGGCACGCCGCGCCCCCAGCGGTACAGGTGGCCCAGATTGCGCATGGCGGCCATGTCGCCGGCTTTGGCGGCGTCCTGCCAGTTCCCGGCCGCGCGCTCGAAATCGCCGGCTTCATAGGCCTGAAGGCCGTCCAGGAACGGGTTCGCCAGGGCGGACTCGGACAGGCCCCCGACGAGCCCCCCCGCCAGCAGCCCGGCAAACAGCGTGGCGAGCAGCTTTGGGCGCCCGGCCTTCTTCAGGCGCCCGTGCGGTTCTGCAACCCCCTCGACCATGTCCACCCTCTTCCCCGGTAACGCAGTGTCATCCCGTGCCGATTGGATGCCCTCTCCTCCGTTGGGTCAAGCGTTTCACGCGCCATGGTGCTGAACGGGTCCGTCCAAAAGGACGTTGGAGAACAATCGGAGCCTCCTGCGTTCCCCAGGTCCTGGCCCTGCAAGCGCTTGAAAATGCAAGATGCGACGCCACGTTGTGTGCTATCACCGATGACAGGGCCATACCGCACCATCCGAGTCGCCCTCTCTCCCAAAGAAGGATCTCCCCCATGACGGCAAAGGCGGAAACCCTTAAGGAAGACCAGGTCGCCAAGGTGATCGCCCTCATCCGCGAGCGCCACGGCCAGGAGCGGGAGAGCGGCCGCCTGGGAACGCGCGGTGCCGGCACAGGGGGAGATGGGACACGGGCCGAGGCGCTCGAACTGTTCGCCCGCCAGTACTATACCAACGTGCCGCCGTCCGACATTGCCGGAGTGGACGCGGAACGCCTCTACGGCGCGGTGACCAGCCTGTGGCACTTTACCCGCGACCGGGCGCCCGGCACCCCCAAGCTGCGAGTATTCAATCCCCGCGTCGAGGAACACGGCTGGCACGGCGACCACACGGTGATCGAGACGGTCAACGACGACATGCCGTTCCTGGTCGATTCGGTCACCGCCGCCCTGGCCGCCCTGGAGCTTCCGCCGCTGGTGGTCATCCATCCGGTCATTTACATGCGGCGCGACACCGACGGCACCCTGGTCGACCTGCTGCCGCCCGACGCACCTTTGGCGACCGGCGATGTGGTCGAGTCCGTCATCCACATCGAGATCCACGAGCAGGCCGACCCCATGGTCCTGCGCCAGATTGCCGACGAGTTGGCCAGTGTCCTGGCCGAGGTGCGGGCCGCGGTCGAGGACTGGCACACCATGCAGTCGCGGGTGAACGAGGTCATCACCGACCTCGACAACAGCCCGCCCGGCATGACCATCGAGGACGCCGCCGAGGTGCGCGACTTCCTGACCTGGCTGCTCGACAACCACTTCACGTTCCTGGGTCACCGCGACCACACCTTCCTGCCGGACGAGGTGGACCCCTCGCGCGTCGTGGTCGGCGTGGCCGATGGCCTGGGCATCCTGCGCGACCGCAACCGCCTGGTATTCGACGAACTGCGCCACCTGTCGGACTTGCCGGCCGAGGTGCGCGCCTTTCTCAACCAGCCGACGTTCCTGCTGATCACCAAGGCCAACCGGCGGTCCCGCGTGCATCGGCCGGTCCACCTGGACGTCATCGGCATCAAGCGGTTCGGCGCCGACGGGCAGGTGGTGGGGATGCACCTGCTGGCCGGGCTGTTCACCTCCAACGTCTATACCAGCAGCCCCGCCTTCGTGCCCGTCCTGCGGCGCAAGATCGAACGGGTCATGCGCCACGCCGGATTCCGGCCGTTCAGCCATGACGGCAAGCGACTGCTCAACATCCTGGAAAGCCTGCCGCGCGACGAGCTGTTCCAGGCCAGCGACGCCAAGCTCTTGGACATGGCGCTGGGCATCCTGCACCTCCAGGAACGCCAGCGCACCGCCCTGTTCCTGCGCCAAGATGAGTTCGAGCGGTTCATCTCCTGTCTGGTGTTCGTGCCGCGCGACCGTTACGATACCGCCTTGCGCTTGGCCGTGCAGGGCATCCTGGAAGGTGCCTTCGGCGGCGTGTTGTCGGCCTATTACACCCAGGTTGCCGACAGTCCGCTGGCCCGCCTGCATTTCATCATCAAGACCACGCCGGGCGCCATCCCCGACTATGATCCGGCAGCCATCGAGGGGCGCATCGCCGAGGCGGCGCGGGCGTGGGCCGACCATCTGCATGACGTCATCCTGTCGACCAAGGGCGAGGAGGTCGGGGCGCGTCTGGCCCGGCGCTATGGCGAGGCCTTCCCCACCTTCTACCGCGAGCGCTTCAACGCCCAGGCGGCGGTGTTCGACATCGATCGCATGGAAGACGCCCTGGACGGCACCGCCTCCGGCCGCGACGGCTTGGGAATGAATCTCTACCGGCCGCTTGAGGCGGCCGAGGAGGAGGTCAACTTCAAGGTCTACCATCCCGACAGCGCGGTTCCCCTGTCCGAGATCCTGCCCATGCTGGAAAACATGGGGTTTCGGGTGATCGGCGAGATCCCCTTTGCCATCCGCCTGGACGGTGGTCGCCGGGTGGTGTGGATCCATGACTTCTCCATGAGCCCGGCCGATGGGTCCCGCCTGCCGATCAGCGAGGTGCGGGCCACCTTCCAGGAAGCCTTCGCCAAGGTGTGGGATGGCGAGGTCGAGAACGACGCCTTCAACAAGCTGGTCATCCTGGCCGGCCTGTCGTGGCGCGACGTGGTGATCCTCCGGGCCTATGCCAAGTACCTGCGTCAGGCGGCGTTCACGTTCAGCCAGGGGGCGATTGAACAGACTCTGGCGGCCCATCCGTCCATCACGCGCGGCCTCATCCACCTGTTTCACGCCCGGTTTGATCCGGCCCGCCAGGGCGCTGCGGCCGAGGACCAGGACACCCTGGCGGCCGGCATCGAACGCGCCCTTGAAAAGGTCGTCAGCCCGGACGAGGATCGCATCCTGCGCCGCTTCCTCAATCTGGTGCGGTCCACCGTGCGGACCAACTTCTACCAGACCACCGAGGGTGGGGGGCACAAGCCCTACCTGTCGTTCAAGATCGACAGCGGCGTCCTCGACGACCTGCCGCTGCCCCGCCCGTGGCGCGAGGTGTGGGTCTATTCCCCACGTGTCGAGGCCATCCACCTGCGCGGAGGCAAGGTCGCGCGCGGCGGCATCCGCTGGTCCGACCGCCGCGAGGATTTCCGCACCGAGGTGCTGGGCCTGATGAAGGCGCAGATGGTCAAGAACGCCGTCATCGTGCCGGTCGGCTCCAAGGGCGGTTTCGTGGTCAAGCGTCCGCCGCCGCCCGACGCCGGGCGCGAGGCCATCCAGGCGGAGGGCATCGCCTGCTATCAGACCATGATGCGCGGCCTGCTCGATCTGACCGACAACATCGGCCCCGAGGGCATCATCCCGCCGCCCGACGTGGTGCGGCGCGACGACGACGACCCCTATCTGGTGGTGGCGGCCGACAAGGGCACGGCCACGTTCTCCGACATCGCCAACGGCATTTCCATCGACTACGGCTTCTGGCTGGGCGACGCCTTTGCCTCGGGCGGTTCGCAGGGCTACGACCACAAGGCCATGGGCATCACCGCGCGCGGCGCCTGGGAAGCGGTCAAGCGCCACTTCCGCGAGGTCGGCCGCGATATCCAGACCCAGGACTTCACCGTGGTCGGGGTCGGCGATATGAGTGGCGACGTGTTCGGCAACGGCATGCTGCTGTCGCACCATATCAAGCTGCTGGCCGCCTTCAACCACATGCACATCTTCATCGATCCCAACCCCGACCCGGAAGCTAGTTGGGCCGAGCGCAAGCGCCTGTTCGACACCCCGCGCAGCACCTGGGCCGACTACAATCCGGCCTTGATCTCCGACGGCGGGGCGGTGTTCGAGCGCCGGGCCAAGCGCCTGACCGTCACCCCCCAGATCAAGGCCCTGCTCGGCCTGGACCGCGACGTGCTGACCCCGGCCGAGCTGATGCGCGCCGTACTGCGGGCCGACGCCGACCTGTTGTGGTTCGGCGGCATCGGGACCTACGTCAAGGCCTCGGCCGAAAGCCATGCCGACGCCGGCGACCGGGCCAATGACGCGATCCGCATCTCCGCCCCCGAACTCCGGGCGAAGGTGGTCGGCGAGGGCGCCAACCTGGGCGTCACCCAGCGCGCCCGCATCGAGTTTGCCCTGACCGGCGGGCGCATCAACACCGACGCCATCGACAACTCGGCCGGGGTGGACACCTCGGACCATGAGGTCAACATCAAGATCCTGCTCAACCGCGTGATGAGCGACGGCGACTTGACGCCCAAGCAGCGCAACGCCCTGCTGGTCGCCATGACCGACGAGGTGGCCGCCTTGGTGCTGCGCGACAACTACTTGCAGACCCAGGCGATCAGCCTGATGGAGGCACGCGGCGTGTCCATGATGGACCACCAGCACCGTTTGATGAAGATGCTGGAGCGGTCCGGGCGGCTCGACCGCGCCATCGAGTTCCTGCCCGACGACGAACAGATTGCCGAGCGGCTGGCCGCCAAGCGCGGCCTGACCCGGCCGGAACTGGCCGTCGTCATCGCCTATTCCAAAATCTGGCTGCTCGACGAGATCCTCGACAGCGACCTGCCCGACGACCCGGTGACCTTTGATGATCTGGTCGGCTATTTCCCCACCGCCCTGCGCCAGGATTGGCGGGATCAGATCGCCGCCCACCGGCTGCGCCGCGAGATCATCGCCACCCACGCCACCAACAGCATGGTCAACCGGGTCGGCGGCACCTTCGTGACGCAGATCATGGAAAAGACCGGGATGCCGGCGTCGGAGATCGCCCGCGCCTACCTGATCGGCCGTGACAGCTTCGCCCTGCGCGAGTTGTGGCGCGACGTCGAGACCCTGGACAACGTGGTGTCGGCCGACGTCCAGATCGCCATGCTCGGCGAGGCCAACCGCCTGATCGAGCGCACCACCCTGTGGATTCTGCGCCACGCCCCCCGGCCGCTCAACATGGGGGGGCTGACCGCCGCCTTTACCGAGGGGATGCGGGCCATGGAGGGCTGCATGGCTGGCGTGTGTACCCTTGATGTGCAGTCCGAGATCGCCGCCCGTCACGACCGCTATGCCGAGGCCGGCGTGCCCGAGGATCTGGCCGCGCGGGTGGCCCACCTGATCGTCTTGGCCTCCACCCCCGACGTGGTACGCCTGGGGGCTGACCTGGAGGTTGACCTGGTGACCGCGGCCAGCCACTACTTCGCGGTCGGCTCGCGCTTCGGGCTGGGCTGGTTGCGGGCCGCCGCCGAACGGCACCCCGGCGGCAGCCATTGGGAGAAACTCGCCGTGGCCGCCGTGATCGACGAGCTTTACGCCGACCAACGGGCCCTGACTGCCCGCGTCCTGTCGTTCGTTGACGTCGTTGGGGTCGGAGCGCACGCCGACCCCAACGATGCCATTCAGGCATGGACCGAAACCTGCCGGGCGGCGGTGGACCGGGCCGATCAGTTGGTCATCGAACTGCGTGCCGCCTCGACCATAGACCTCGCCATGCTGACGGTTGCCAGCCGCCAGTTCGGCACCCTCAAAGGAGGCTGATGTTGCCACCCAAGACCAACCCCAAGAAGCTCAATCCGCTTCAGCTCAAGACCCTGTGCTTGCTTCAGGAACTGGCCCGTCATCCCGACACCCATCAGGTGGAGCCGGGAACCGGGCGCAAGGTCCTGTCGGCCTTCCCCAACCCGCACGGCAACCACTTTCACCTGGGCGCCTACGTGGTCGGATCGGCCGATGCCACCGGCTTGCGCAACGAAGCGGTGTGGGTCGCCCTGGAACGCAAAGGCCTCGCGGTCAGCCACTTCCCCGCCGCCCTCGCCCTGACCGAAGAGGGCGAGGCGTATGACACCGGGATGCGCCAGAAGATCCTGCATGGATCGGATCACTAGGGGGCTGCGGTTAAGGCGGGCTCTGCCCGCACCCGCCAAGGGCCGAGCGGCCCTTGGATCCCATGAGGGGGTTCTGAGACGTCACTTGCGCCGCAGGCAAGTAACTCTTCGGCATTTGATGCGCTGCGCGCGGCTTTTCCCCCGTACCGTCATGAGGTCAAGGAGGCTGGCCTCCTTGCGGGTGTGGGCAGAGCCCGCTTTCGAGCACTGCACGGAAGGCAACAATGGCCGTGACGGACGATGATGGTTTACGGGATCTGACCCCTCAGGCCAAAGGGTGGCGGCCGGCGGCGGCGTGGGCGCTGTTCGACTGGGCGAATTCGCCGTTTCCGACCATTGTCACGACCTTTGTGTTCGGCACCTACTTCACCAAGGCCATCGCCGAAACCCCCGAGGCCGGAACGGCGCAGTGGGGCTGGGCGATGGCGCTGGCCGGGTTGGTCATCGCCATGCTGGGTCCGCTGACCGGTGCTGCGGCCGACCGCATGGGCCGGCGCAAGCCGTGGCTGGGTGGCTTTTCGGCTCTGTGCATCGTGGCCTGCGCCTTGATGTGGTTCGCCACGCCGGTCCCGGAGTCCACCCTGCTCGCCCTGACCCTGGTCGTGGTCGCGACCATCGGGTTTGAACTGGGCATGGTGTTCTACAACGCCATGCTGCCCGACGTGGCGCCCCACGGCATGATAGGCCGCCTGTCGGGATGGGCCTGGGGCCTTGGTTACGCGGGCGGGCTGGCCGCCCTGGTGGTGGCGCTGCTGGCCTTTGTGCAGGCCGAGACGCCGCTGTTCGGCCTGGACAAGGCGACCGCCGAGCATATCCGCATCACGCCGGTCCTGGTTGCCGTGTGGTTCGCGGTGTTCAGCCTGCCGACCTTCCTGATGGTGCCGGAGCCAGTGCGCGGGGCGCCGTTGCGCGCAGCCTTGGGGCAGGCGGTGGGCGACGTGCGGCGGCTGTGGAGCCTGTTCCGCACCCATCCGCTGCTGGCCCGCTTCCTGGTCGCCCGCATGATCTACACCGATGGCCTGGTCACCCTGTTCGCTTTCGGGGGCATCTATGCGGCGGGGACCTTTGGCCTGGCCCTGGACCAGATCATCCTGCTGGGCATCGCCATGAACATCACCGCCGGGCTGGGCGCTGCCGCGTTCGGGTGGATGGATGATCTGGTCGGCGCGCGGGCCACCATCGTTGCCGGACTGATCGGGCTGATCGGGCTGGGTGGCGGGCTGGTGGTGGTTGAAAGCACCACGGCTTTTTGGGCGCTGGCCCTGCCGATGGGCCTGTTCTTCGGGCCGGTGCAGTCGGCCAGCCGGTCCATGGTGGCGCGCCTCGCCCCGGCCGGGCTGACCACCGAGATTTTCGGCCTGTACGCCCTGACCGGCAAGATCACCGCCTTTGCCGGGCCGCTGGTTCTGGGCTGGGCCACGCTGCTGGCCGACAGCCAGCGGGCCGGCATGGCGACCGTGCTGGTGTTCCTGGGCGGTGGCCTCGTTCTGTTGCTGCGCGCCGTGCCGGGTGGCCGGGGTGCCGCGTCTTAGGCACCTCCTGGGGGGTGTGGGGTTTATTGTTTCGCCATGGACGCAAGCTGCTTTGCACCATTTGCGGCATCGGCTCGACGGATTATAACAGATGGGTCAAAGGTCTATGAAACACCAAGAGGGCACGCTGTTGCAGGGACGCATCATCCGCACTGTGCGCGAAAGCCTGGGACTGACTCAGCAGGGCTTTGCCGACCGCCTGGAGGTCAGTCAGGCCACCGTGTCGCGCTGGGAGGCCGGGCACACGCTGCCCGATCCAGAGGCGCGCCGCCGTATCCATGCCCTGTCCGGGCGCTCCACCAACAGCGGCGACGCCGCCCTGCGCCGCATGGTGCGTCACGCGCCGTCGATCATGGGGCTGCTTGACCTCAACATGCAGGTTCTGGCGGTGTCCGATCGCGCCGCCCGCGCCAACGGCATGACCCCGGCCGAGGCCGTTGGCATCGACTACCGTCCGCTGTTCACGGAGGATTTGGCTGAGGCCTACGAGGCCGCCATCAACAGCGGGTTCTTCAACGGAGAGATCCTGGGCGTTGATATCGCCTGCCGGATCCTCGGCCTGAACGGAACGCCGTTCTATGTGATTGCCAACTGGCATCTGGTGACTCTGCCCTCGACCGGCGAACCGCTGTTGCTGTGGAACGGCGACCATGTGGATCACGAGACATACCTCCGCATCCGCGCCGAGCGCCCGGCGGCGCGCATGGTGACCCTGGACGACTGGCTGAGCGAAGCCGCCCTGCCGGCCGAGACGTTGGCGGCTGTTTCGGCCTGATCGCCACGGACCCAATACCGCGCCGGGACGTTCCTCAGGATGTAGCCCCCTGCCGGAGTACCTGCCATGATCCGTTTCCTGCCGGCCCTTTTCCTTGCCCTGTCGCTGGTTCTGTCCGGTCCCGCCGGTGCGCAGGATCTGGCCACCGACTACACCGTCTCCGGCATCGCGGCGGACGGCACCACCCCGTACTCGGGGACGGTTCAGGTCGCTCCGGTCGGCGACACCTACAGCGTGGTGTGGCAGTTCCCCAACAGCCGCGAAGTCTACCTCGGCACCGGCATCCTGCGTGGGTCGAGCTTCGCCGTGGTCTACCAAAGCCCCCGCGTGCCCGGCCCGCCCGGCCTGGTCCTCTATGACATCGCCGAGGACGGTGGGATGACCGGATACTTCTCGGTGCTGGGCGCCAAGTCCATTGGCGCCGAAACCTGGACGCCGGTCAGCCGCTGAGGCTTGGAAAGGGGGAACATGCCGCCACGCTCCATCGTGATCGTCCAGGGCCACCCCGACCCCGACCCCGGCCACTTGTGCCGCGCCCTGGCCGACGCCTATGCCGAAGGTGCCCGACAGGGCGGGCACACCGTGCAGCAGATCGACCTCGCTGAACTCGATGTGCCGCTGCTGACCAGCCAGCGGGCGTTCGAGTACGACCCGGTGCCCGACAGCCTGCGCCCCGCCCAGGACGCCATCGTCGCCGCCGACCATCTGGTGTTGGTTTTTCCCCTGTGGCTCGGCACCATGCCGGCCCTGGTCAAGGCGTTCCTGGAGCAGGTCCTGCGCCCCGGCGTGGCGTTCGAGTACCTGGATAACGGCCGCCAAAAAGTCCTGATGACCGGGCGTTCGGCCCGCGTGGTGGTGACCATGGGAATGCCCGCCCCGGTCTACCGCTGGTGGTTCCTGGCTCACGGCATCCGTGGCCTGGAACGCAACATCCTCGGCTTCGTCGGGTTCAAGCCGGTGCGCGAAACCCTCCTCGGCATGGTCACCGCCACCAGCCCCAAACGCCGCGCCGGCTGGCTCAAGGACATGCGCAAGCTGGGGGCGCGGGGGGAGTGATGGGGGGCGTCAGGAAGTCCTGGGCGCTGCCCAGACCCGCAAAGGGCCGCGCGGCCCTTTGATCCCATGAACTGGGTATTCCCGAATTTTGCGCCGCAGGCAGAAACGCCCTCAGCATATGATGCGCTGCGCGCGGCGTTCTACTGAGGCCAATTCACGAGGTCCAGGAGGCCGCGCCTCCTGGCGGGCGCGGGCAGAGCCCGCAGTCTTCCGGCAAACGAACCTACCCCCCCCCCTCACACCCCGAACGTCGCCACCACCGGGACATGGTCGGACGGCGGCAACCAGTCGCGGGCGTCCACCAGCACCTCGAACGCTGTGGCGGTTTCGGCCACCGGGGCGGTGGCCCAGATGTGGTCCAGGCGGCGGCCCCGGTTGACGGTGCGCCAGTCGGTGCCGTTGGCGCCCTGGCGGTAGCTCCACCACGTAAACAGATGGTCCTCGGGCGGCACGAAGCGGCGGGCCACGTCCACCCAGCCGAGTGTGCTTTGCAGGTGGG
The DNA here is from genome assembly GCA_000961745.1 of Rhodospirillaceae bacterium BRH_c57. GTDB lineage: Bacteria > Pseudomonadota > Alphaproteobacteria > Rhodospirillales > Rhodospirillaceae > Cauispirillum. The sequence goes on from LAEA01000078.1 coordinate 10,590, forward strand.
CGAGGCGGGCGATTTCGGTCGGGGTGTGGGTGATGATGCGCGACAGGCGCTTGTGGTCCCACACGTCGGTGTCCAGTGGCGCCACGTTGAGGTCACCGACCAGCACCATGGGGTCCGACCGCCCGAAGCTGGCGGCGAACCAGTCGCCGAGGTCGTCCAGGAACTGGAGCTTGTGGGCGAATTTGGGATTGAGGGCGGCGTCGGGCACGTCTCCGCCGGCCGGGACGTACAGGTTATGTACCTCGATGCCGTCGATGCGGGCGCTGATGTGGCGGCAGTCCTCGCGCCCGCACCAGCTTTGCGTCCGCACGTCCTGGAGCGGCTTGCGCGACAGGATGGCGACGCCGTTGTAGCCCTTCATGCCGTGCAGCGCGGTGTGGACGTAGCCGTGCGACGCCAGCTCCAGCAGCGGGAACAACTCGTCCCGGACCTTGGTTTCCTGAAGGCATAGAACATCGGGCGCCAGCGCCTCGACCAGACGGTCGAGGTGGGCCATGCGCAGGCGGATGGAATTGACGTTCCAGGTGCAGACGGACAGCGCCACGGACGTCAGACCAGGGTGAAGGCGAGCAACGGCAGCCCAGCCACCTCGGCCCGGATGGTGTCGCCGCGCGTGATGGCGCCAACGCCCTCGGGCGTGCCGGTGAACACCAGATCGCCGGGCTCCAGGGTCACGAGGTCCGACAGATGGGCCAGCATGTCGGGGATGGGCCAGATCATGTCGGACAGGTCCCCACTCTGGCGGCGTTCGCCATTGACCTCCAGAGTGATGGACCCGGCTTCGGGCATGGGGAAGGCGTCGAGCGGCACCAGGGCGCCGATCGGGGCGGAGTTGTCGAATCCCTTGGCCATGTCCCACGGCTTGCCGCCCTTCTTGGCGACGGCCTGGAGGTCGCGGCGGGTCAGATCGACGCCGACTGCAAAGCCATAGATCAGCCCTTGCGCCTCGGCGGCGGGGACTTTGGTTCCGGTGCGCCCGATGGCGACCACCAGCTCCACTTCGTGATGCAGGTCGGTGGTGGCGGGAGGATAGGGGATCGGACCGCCCGGCACCACGGCGTCGCCGGGCTTGGAAAAGAAAAACGGAGGCTCACGGTCGGGATCGGCGCCCATCTCGCGGGCATGGGCGGCGTAGTTGCGCCCTACGCAATAGACCCGACGTACCGGGAACAGCCCGTCGCGCCCCTGCACGGTCAGAACCGAGCGGCGCGGTTCGGGAATGACGAATGCGGACATGGTGTTCCTCCTGCGGGTCCCGTGGAGGCCAGTATAGGGGGTGGGGCGCAGAGGGAAAGCAGGACTCGGCAAGGAAAGGCCCAAAAAGGCCAGAACCCAAAAAGGAATGAGCGCCCGGTCAGGGGGCAACCGGGCGCTCGGCTCCTCGCGGAGCAGGAAGGACGGCAGGGGAAACCGTCCTTCGTACGGGGTCACGCCTTTGCGGTGCGCCCCTCTGAGAGGTTAAGTAGGGGGCCAAGGACCGGTCTGCCAGCGCATTGCACGCATGGCAGTCATGTT
>LAEA01000114.1 GCA_000961745.1 Rhodospirillaceae bacterium BRH_c57
GGTTGACCAGGGTCGCCGCCGCCTCGCGCACCGCCTCGCACAGAAACCGGTCGCGGGCGGCGCGCAGGGCACCCTCGCCCTTGGCCCCGGACCCGCGCACCCGCTCGTCCAGCCACCCCTCCAACCGCCGCCGCCGAACCCCCTCAGCCTCCCCCAACCCCGCCCGGTCAAAGGGAACCTGAAGCCGATACACGGCCGAGACATGATCCATCAGGTCCCGCAACAAAAGCTTGCGCAGGGACCGGATGGTGGTGGAGAGGGCGGATTTGGCTTCGGGGGTCAGGGGCATGTTGGAAAGCCTACCGAGAACTGTCAATTGCGTCCTGAACAACACTTTGGGCCCAGCGAAGCGCTTCCTCACCACCGTTCGGATACTCAGTGGTACCGGCTTCACCCTTGTCACAGATCAACCCGAGGCCCTTACCCTGGAAAATAAGGACTTTCTGGCAACCCAATATGTGAGCCTCAAAATGAGGCCATTGATCGGGTAGCCCAAGTCTACTTTCAAACCTGACGTCAGATTTAAATTTAACCTCCAAATGACAGAGTATGTAGTTCAAAAAATCAGAATGCTTAATCATCGTTTCGTTCATCTCAAAATCTTTCCTGTCGTCCACATGCTCTTGGGAATTCCCCAACAAATCATCTTTCTGCACCATATCCCCTACTCCACCCTGACCCGTACGCCCTGGTTTACCAGGGGGGCGATTTGGTCTTCGATGTCGCGCAGGAGCGTGTTCAGCTCCGCGCGGGTGCGGATTTCCCGGCCGTGGACGGGCAGGCGCACGGCCTTGACCGGCACCTGATCGAGCTGTTCCAGGATGTCGTCGAGGCGGCTGTTGGCCTCGCCTACGGACTGGCGCAGTCGTTCGGGGAACTGGCCGGACAGGGCGGCCAGGGTGGGCTGGACGGCTGCGGCGTCGGTGTGACTGACCGCCTCGAAGATGGGCCGCAGGACGTGGTTGGACTGATCGGCCGACAGACGAACAAAGCCCTCGCGCTGCTTGACGTAGGCACGGGCGCCCTCGGCCTCGGTTTCATGGCGGGCCATGAGGGCCATGCGGGCGCGGGTGTAGACCTCCTTCAGACGCTTGGCGGCGGCCTCTGCCTCGACCGGGGCGCGCCAGGGGCGGTCCTGGGCAAGCTGGGCGTCCAGAAGGATGGCGTCCGCCGCGGCCTCGGCATCAAGCGCCCCGGCCTCGCGCAGTTGGGCAAGCTGGACGTCGCGGCAGCGGGTCAACGCCTCCACGGCGACCACGGCGGCCTCGGTCAGTTCGGCGCGGGTGATGCCAAGCAGTTGCAGGCCGTCGCGCAGCGGGTCCAGGTGGCGCTTGATGGCCTTGACGACTTCGTCCACATGACGCCGGGCGATGCAGGTTTCCAACGCCTTGCCCAAGGCCTCCAGCACGGGGGGCAACGGCGGGCGGCCGGGCAGACGCTCGTACAGCCGCTCGACCTCACGCAGGGCGTCACGTTGAGCCCGGAACTCGGAGAACGCGGTGTCCGCGATGGCCTCGCGGTCGGGATTGATGTCACGGCCCAGGGCGCTCTCGAACAGCTTGCGGATGCGCACCAGGTCGCTGTGGGTGATCTCGCTGGCGCGGGCCGGCACGAAGTCGGACTGACGCAGGGGGCGGTCGGTGGTGAACACGTCGCGGGCGCCGGCATCGGCGTAGGAGGTGATGATCTCGCCGCCGCCGTCCGGGTTTACAGCGATGCGCCCGGCCCGCAGCAGGCCGACGAGGCAAGCCCGCACCACGTCGAGCGGATACCCGTAGGGCGGCTTGCCGAAGTGGGTGAGCAGCGTGCTGCCGGAGGCGCCGTTGTTGGTTTCGATGTACTGCAGGATGCGCTGCGGCACGGCCCCGGAACAGGTAGCGATGGTCTGCCCGGCGTCCATGGCCAGAATGCCCAGTCCCCCGGCGGTGCCGAAAAACTTGTTGGAGGCGCCGTCGAAGTGGCGCTCCAGAAGCTGCGGCCATTCGGCATTGCTGATCGCGACGTCGCAGTAGTGCTGGTAGAGGTCCGGCAGGAACCGCTCGGCGGCGGCCTTGATGGCCTCGGCAAAGCTGTTGCCGAAGGCGCGTGGGTCGCTACGCAGGCCTCTGAAATACAACACGCCTTCCATGAAGGCCGACCGGACGGCGGCGTCGAGACGCTTGTCGAGGTCGTTGCGGTTGCCTTCCTCGTCCACCAGCAAGCGCCGCTTTTCCGGCGACAGACCATCGAACCGGGCGCGGTACAACTCGATCATGCGACGGGACTTCTTGAGGTCCCGTGCAAGGCGGGCGATCTCGCCGGGTTCGCCAGCCACCCAGACGAGGCGGTCACGCAAGGCGCCCTCGGCACTTTTGGGCACCCAGATGTCGTCGCGCCGCTCGTCACGGACGGTCAGGTAGCGGAAGTCCACGGTGACGACGGTATCGTCACGGCCGCGGGTCAGGCGCTGTTCGGTGGTGAAGCGGTCGGTGAACAGCAGGTCCCACGGGAACGGCCGCCCCCGGAAACGCGGCCGTTCCGGCTGGCCCATGAGGGTGTTGAGGCGTTCGGCCACCAGATCGTGGACCTGCTCGTCGGGCACCGGCAGGTCGTCACGCTCGCGGTTCCAGTCCTGGCCGGCGCTACTCTGGATCTTGTAGCCGTACTGTTCGGTGAAGGACAGGCAGCGGGCGGCGCGCAAGGCCTCCAACGCATCGGCCACCGCGCGCTGGTTGGGCGGTGCGCCAACCCGGTCGTACAGGCAGCGGGCGACCAGTTCCGGCGTGGTGGGAAGGGTCTCCTGGATCTGCTCAAGCAGGGCGACCGCCTTGACGACACGCTGGGCCAGCACGTCGCCTGTCACCGCGTCCTGGTTCATGACCTGGGCCAGGGTGGACTGCAGGGTGGCATCAAGCGACGATTGCTGAACGTCATAGATGGCGTCCAGCGTGACCAGCATCCCCACGGGCTGGTCGGCCAACTTGCGGTCCCGGAACAGGTCACCGAGAAGCTGGAGCAGGCCGCGAATGGCGTGGTGGTCGCCCTGAAGGCGGCTGGACCGCTGGCGCAAGGCGGTGGTGATGTTCATCAGCAGTTCGACGTGGCCGGGCAGCAGCGGGTAGACCTCCAGGAAGTCTTCCTCGGTGATGTCCTGGCAGCCGAAGGCGTTGAGCGTCAGCCCGGCCCGATGGTCCTGGAACAGGGTGCGCAGCGGTTCAACCCGCTTCGGGTCCTTGTGCAGCAGGCGACGGTGGACGACGTCGCGGATGTTGGTCGGGCTGAGGTGGACACGCAGGGCCGGCGGGAAACGGTCCTTGAGCTTCTGCAGGTTGGTGCCGGCATCGTCGTCGATCTTCTGCTGGCCGGTGGCAAGCAGCCATACTCCGCCCTTCAGCCGCGCGCCCAGAGCCGAGACAAACGACTGCAGCTTGAGCATGCGGTCATCGTTCTGATGGACGTACTGGCTGACCTCGTCAACCACCAGGAACAGGGTCTTGCCGGAGGCACGTAGGCGCAGCATTGCTTCGATGGAGCGGATGGCCTCGTCCACCGCCCCCCCGGTCCGTGTGGTTCCGGCCCGCGAATCGACCCAGCTCATGGGTTCCTCGTAGGTGGCGGGATCAAGGCGGTGCAGCGCGGCGGAGAAGTGATCCTCCACCATGGCCTTGTCCTTCAGGGCGGCCCACGGGTGGCCATGAACGTCCTCGACAGCGCGGAGAAAGTCCGGCCAGCGACCGTCGATCTCCAGCTTCAGTTCGGTTTCGGCGACCAAGGCGCTGGCTCGGCTGTAGTCCAGGCGCTCGGCGATTTTGCGGACGGCGGCGGCGTGGATGTGCTCGCCGTCGCGGGCCACCGCGCCAATGTCGAACACGGCGGCGATGGGGTCGATCATGTCGCGCAAAGCGGTCCAGGCATCGACAAGGTCCTGGCGACCGGGGCTCTGGTCACGCGCCAGGAAGGCCTCGGCCAAGGGCTGGCCGTCGGGCAGGACGCGACCGTCCAGGGCCAAGCCAAGAAGCTTGGCAAAGCTCGATTTACCCGACCCGTAGAAGCCCGAAATCCATGACGCCGGCAGGTCGGAGCGGCTGGTGATGGCGGCCCGCAACGCCGTGAGCAGGCGAACGTACTGCTCGTGGATGCCGTCGCGCACCCGACGCTGGCGGGGATCGCCCTCCGGGTAGCCGCCGGTGACGATGTACTCGCCAACCTCGGCCGCCAGCTTCGCCGGGTCCTGTTCATGGAAATAGACAACCGGCGCGATGTCGCGCGTGACGTCGGCAGTGAACAGGTCCCGGATCGGGTGCTGCGGCATGGTTCCCTCGGGCACGGCGTGGTCCTCGGTCAAATCAGGAATAGATGCGGGGGCGGTAGTCGCGGTCGGCCGGCACACGGCCCATGAAAGACAGTGCGTTGCCATCTCCCCGCTGCCCCGGATAGAGCAGCACCACGGGCAGGTTGCGGGTCCGCCCATCGAGCAGCTTCAGCAGCGCCGAAGACCGGTGGAACGGATAGAGCGCCCCCGCCCGGCCGATGAAGATCACCGTGCGGTTGGGGTCCAGCCCTTGGTCGGCAAAGGCGTCAATGCGGGCGGCAACGTCGTCGGCAATGCCGCCCTCGCCTTCGAGTTTCGGGGCGATCTCGTTGATCAGAAAGTTGAGGTGCCGTTCGGGGCTGCGGCGGGACAGGGATTTCTCACGGGCAATGCGGCTTTCCAGCCACTCATCACCCATCGCGCGCACCCGGTTGAGCAGCATGGCCTGAAGCGAAATGGATAGGACGTCCCAGTCGGCACGCCTCAGATCGTCACTCATGCGACTGATCGCCGTGCGCAGCCGGAACTCGTCCTTGGGCGCATAGACCATGATGGCGAAGCGATAGTTCTGGATGGTGCTGATGGCCGGCCCCCCGGCCGCCGTCAGATCGCGCTTGAGATCCGCCAACGCCGCATCAAGAGGGCTGTGGTCGAACAGCGTGGGGCCGGCGCTCACGAGATCGCCTCCGCCCAATCCCGCAGGCCCTGGTACTGCCACTCCGCGCTCACGACATCCCCCATTCGTTGCACCCTCACCCACGGCGCGACGCGAAGTCGCTGATCCAGGAATACCCCGGATAGTCCCACCGAGCCAAGGTAATCGTTCGCCAGAAGAGGCTGGGCGATGGCCGTCTGGCGCAACAGGTGAAGGATATAGCCCAGCGCCTCATCGGGCACATGCGGGGTCAAGACCCGGCGCGGATCAGGGGCCACACTCAGAAGCCCTGCCTCGGAAGCAGCAGCCAACAAGCGGCTGGCCACCTGCCGGCACGACGACGGCTGCCATGGCTTGGGTTTCGTCTCGATGACCCAGTGCAGCACCGTGTCGAAGTCGATTTCCGCGCCACCGCGATCCCGCAGGTCGGTCAGGTACTCGCCCGTGAACCGCCGATAATAGGGGTCGGTCAGTTGCAGGTGCCAGTGACACACCAAACGCCGGGTTGCCGGATCCGCCGGACGCCACTGTCGCAGCACCTCCAGAGCCTCGGGGAACGCCCCATAGCGCGCCCGGAAGTTCGTCAGAAGAACGGCGACCCAGGCAGCACTCTTGCCGCCGAACCACCGTTCAGCAAAAGCCTGGCGGTTTTCCTCCGCTGGCGCCAGGTCGGGGCGGGCCGCCTGCCAGTAGAGGCGGCTCTCCTCCACCGCAAGCGCAAGCTTTTGCAGCCGGTTGTGAAAACGCGTCGTTTCTGCGGTCATCAACCACCTAGCCGGAAGAACGGCAGCGGGTAGCGTTCGGGGAGCGGCAGAAGGGCGGCTGCCAAGCGTCGCACCATCAAAAGCGGGTCGTCCTCCGGTGGGGCCTTCAACTCCCGCCCCCCCGGACCAACTGCGGCGGTTTCCTGTCCGCACAACCCCTCAAGGAAGCTCTCGAAGGCCGCCCTGTCGAACCGTTCACCGACTTGGACAGCGGCTCCTAGAACACCCTGCGCATCCGACCGCTCCATCTTGTGGTGCCGCAGACGGCGGGCCAGGGCCTCCTCAACATCAGGTCCCAGCCAAAAGACCGTGCGCACCCGCACAGCCTTGCCTCCAATGGCCTCCCGCCGCTGCTCGTCATGAAAACGGGCCGCGCGGAGCGCCGCGTCCAGCGCCGCCCAAACATGCGTCGCCGGAGCCAACCGGCCAAAAAAGTCCAGTCCACCAACGTCGTCGGCCAGCCGTGACGGCCACCAGCCCAACCCCGTCCCGTCATCCCACCGACCTCCCGCGCAGGCGCAGGCCATCTGCACAATGAGGATGTCATCCAAGACGGATGGTGCGAGAAGGCAATCGCCTTGATCCATGGGAGACTTCCTCGCTCTGTAGTGCGCTCATCCCAAACGCCGCGCGGTCCGCAGCCTGAGGATGTCGTTATAGCCGAAGTCGGGCGGAAGCAGTAGACCGATGCGAGATTTCAGGCACATGGAACTGGTCACCGAACTTTAGGAGCCATTCGGTAAAGCTTCCTGTCCCAACCGGAGTTGCAGCGCCTGACCGCGCAGGGAGAAGTTTCCGAACGCCGTCGTCAGCGCCGCCATCCGGTCTATCAAAAGCCAGAATTACTGGCTGAGGCGCCCAACCAGGTCTGGTCCTGGGACATCACCAAGTTGATGGGGCCGGTGAAGTGATCCTATTTTTATCTCTACGTCATCCTCGACATCTTCAGCCGCCGCGTCGTTGGATGGCGCATCGAGCACGCCGAAAGCGCCACCCAGTTCAAGGCCCTGTTCATCGACGCCATGACCAAGCACGACGTGCCTGCCGACCAACTGACCTTGCACGCCGACCGGGGCGGACCGATGAAGGCGAAAACGACAGCCCTCCTGCTGGCTGATCTCGGCGTGGTCAAATCCCACAGCCGCCCCCATACCTCCAACGACAACCCTTTTTCGGAAGCCCACTTCAAAACCTTGAAATACCAACCGGAATTCCCCAAGCGCTTCGACACCATCGAGCAGGGGCGGGCTTTCTGCCGCCGCTTCTTAGAGGTGGCCCCATATGTTCGGACAGTTTGGCGGCTGAGTTAAGCTAGTCCCAGAGTCATTGTCATGCCGCCATCGCGGTGATCGACACCGTCTCCGGGGCATGCCCCGGAGACGGTGTCGGCGCGATTTGATGATAGGCCTCGTTGGGCGTCTGTCCAGTCAGGGCTGAGTGGGGACGCCGGGTGTTGTAGTAGCGGATCCAGCGCTCCAGTCCTGCCCGCAGTTCGGAGCCGGTTTCAAAGGCGTGGAGGTAGACGCATTCGTATTTCAGGGACCGCCACAGGCGTTCGATAAAGACGTTGTCCATCCAGCGGCCTCGACCGTCCATGCTGATGCGCACGCCGGCCTCCCGTAGGACGTCCGTGAAGCGGGGGCTGGTAAACTGGCTGCCTTGGTCCGTGTTGAAGATCTCCGGCGCCCCGAAGGCCGTCAAAGCCTCCTCCAGCGCCTCAATGCAGAAGTCGGCCTCCATGGTATTGGAGACCCGCCACGACAGCACCTTCCTGGTCGCCCAATCCATGACCGCCACCAAGTACAGAAAGCCCCGCCGCATCGGGATATAGGTGATGTCGGCGCACCAGACTTGGTTGGGCCGGGTGATCTCCTGGTCGCGCAGCAGGTACTTGTAGACTGGATGCTGTGGGTGGGGCGTGCTGGTCCGGGGCTTCTGGTAGATCGGCGCCAGGCCCATCTTGCCCATCAACCGCGAGACGCGCTTGCGGCCCACCGTATAGCCCTGGCGCCGCAGGTGGCGGGCCATCTGTCGGGCACCATAGAACGGGCACTCCAGGAACGCCTCGTCGATCAGACGCATCAGCGCCAGGTTCAACGGGCTCTCCCCGGTCGGCCGGTAGTAAAAGGCCGACCGGTTGATCGACACCAGGGTGCATTGCTGCACGATGGACAGGCCGGAATGGTCGGGTTCAATCATCTGCCGCCTCCGCTCGATGCTCATCGACCGAAGGCCTTGGACAAAAAATCCCGCTCCACCACCAACTGACCGATCTTGGCGTGCAACTTCTCGACCTCGGCCGCGCCGGCGTCCTTTGCGGCCTCCGCCTTGCCCGAGAACGTCGCGGCCATCCCCTCGATGGCCTGGCGTTTCCACGTCGCAATCATCGTCTGGTGGATGCCATGCCGGGCAGCCAGTTCGGCCACCGTCTGCTCCCCCTTGATCGCCTCCAGCGCCACCTTGGCCTTGAACTCAGCCGAGTAGCGCTTCCTCGTCACTTTCCCCATCAGAACAGGTCCTTCCTGCAAGCGGGACCAGCTTAACATCCTGTCCGGTTTTCGGGGGCCACCTCTGATAACCGAAGCCATGGTCAAGGGGCTGGTCGCTACATGGTCGGTTGCCACAGGGCGGGAGACGGACGCGGATCTTTTGGGCGCCGAAGCCGCAAAGATGGTCAGGGAACATGTCAAGCGTGATGCCGCAAAGTTCCAAGCTTGCCGCGAACGGTCTTTAAAGCGGTATCGCTTTATCAATGCCGAAGGAACCGAGGAGACGTGACAACCACCCAGTTTTCCACCCCTTACTTCTGATAGCACATAGTGCTATATTCTAGCACAAAAGGGGCGGAAACGACTGCGTCATGCAGAAACACGTCCTACAGCATTTCGCTTGAACCAAGAATATCGCTCAACCACACGCATTGGAGCTTAGTTGATGAACACCGCTGTTACCGTTTCGGGCTCCAATAGCCTACTAGACCCGCAGGCTCAGCGGTTGGTGGATTTCCTCCGTGACGTGGGTCTCCCCTATGAAAACATTATGGCCGCCCCCAAAGAGCGTTCGATTATCGCAGCCAACCTTCCAGCTTACCTTCAATCGCTGCCAGCGGAGGTCAAGCGCGACGCACGGTACCTGTCCAAGTTCGTAATCGGGGCCGGATCCGGTTTGTTTGACTACGCACTTAACGCTATCTGGAATGAGGTCGTGGTCGACCTCAGAAAGAAAGCGTCACTCTACGGCCTCGACATCTTCTTCGACGCTGCGGTGGGCGGCAATAAAACGCGCGAATTTTACAAGACAGCGGACGATCTGGCCGCCCTTAAGGATGCCGTTCTCCTCGATACATGCCGCAAGTTGGAGCTAATCTCCGACACAACGTACAAGAAGCTCAAGCACATTTTGGACATGCGGAATGACATCGGCATATCCCATCCGACCAACTACAATATCAATGCCTTTGAGCTACTGGGCTGGTTGCAGACTTGCGTTCAGGACATTCTCCATGATCAACCCACGGAAGCGGCGCTTCAAGTCCAAGTTTTCATCTCAAATTTGAAGACGCATGCTGAGCCTCTCGACCAGACCACGAAACAAAACCTCGAGCGCCGCTTCACGGAATTGCCGAGCCGCCTGTGCGGAAACCTGCTCCGGACCGTGTTCGGAATGTACGTCGCGCCCGGCACCGATCCTGGGGTGCGAAAGAACATCGCTGTCCTGGCGCCAGCGCTCTGGAGTACGTGCCCTGACGAGCCGCGTTACCGGTTAGGGATCGTTCTGGAAGGCTACAACACCAACCTCTACAAGGAAAAACATACCCTTGGAGAACAGTTCTTTGACCTTGTCGGTGGAAATGCCTACCGATCAGCGTCTGAACGCGTCATAATCGTCGACACGCTAATTACGGAATTGTTGGACAAGCACAATAGCCGGGACAATTTTCACCACGAGGGGCCTGTAGCTGCTAACCTTTCTTCCTATATTCCGGACCAAAATTCTATATTCGACAACCTAGCTTCCCGTCTATTCAAGACGATTCTTCTGTGCCGTATCGGTAGGGGTGTCTCATACAACAACGGCGTCTCCCCAAGTGGCAAACCCTACTATGACGCAATCCTGAGCCTTGGTGGCGACAAGTTCGCGCCACATATCATGGCTGCGTTTACCGACTACGAAATTGCGGGGCAGTTGGGCCGCCCTATCTGCCGGGCCCAAGCTAAACAGGCGTTGGAAGCTGCTCGTACCAATGTCATCAATGAACGGTTGGTGGAGTGCCTGACCTACCTCATTGACCGTATTGAGGCGAATCCTGGCTGCGCGACCAGCACTGAGTTTAAGCGGCTGTCAGTTGACTATATTCGCTGGAACTGAGTATGGTTTTGCGCTCGGTAGCGCTGCCGCAGCGGATGGGAGAGGCCCGTGAATCATCAGGATCTTCTGTTGCGTCATGTCCCGGCTCCTGTATGGGCCGGCCGCGCTACGGGATTTGATGCTGCCTGAATTTCTAGTTTCAAGCCAACGGGCCTGCGAGAAGGAAATGCAGGGCACTATCAATATCAATGGTCAGAGTCGGACAAAGCCTGGGCCACACAAAAACACTGCCGCAAGCTGCGCCCTCCTGACGGGGTCCGAGTCAGCCGCCGAGAGGCCACCCCAACCCCTCCTGCTTCCGCCGCGCTTCCAGGCACAAAAAAATAGCCTTAGCGTTTTGAGCGCTAAGGCCTTGATTTTCTTTGGTTGCGGGGGCCAGAATTGAACTGACGACCTTCAGGTTATGAGACAGAAGTCACCATTTCCCTGAAGTCCAGTGTTTCTGCGGATTCCGTTTAGTGTCAACACGTTGTAACGGACATAGCGGGACAAACTGGACCAAACTTGACCGTTTGAATACCACTTAGTACCCTGATCCGCACGGACACGATGCGGACACAAGATCAGAGGGTACGGACATGGCCGGAAAACTGACGGAGAAACTGCTGCGGGAAATGAAGCCCCCGGCGAAGGGCAACAGCATCACCTACGACAGCGAGGTTAAAGGTTTTGGCGCCCGCATCACGGCGGCGGGTTCCCGCGCCTTCATCCTCAACTATCGCATCCACGGACGCGAACGCAGGTTCACAATCGGTGACTGGCCCGCGTGGAGCGTGGCGGCCGCCCGCGAGGAGGCGAAACATCTCCGCCGCGAGGTTGACCGTGGCATCGACCCCCTTGAAGACCGCATCGAGAACCGTGAGGCGAAGACGGTCCAAGACCTGTGGCTCGAATACGAAAGAGTCCACCTGCCTACCAAGCGGGCCCGCTCGGCGAGCGACGACAGGTCCATGTGGAAGACCTACATCCTGCCAAAGCTGCGCGCCGTCAAAGTCCGCGACATCACGCCGCAGATGATCGACGAGTTGCACCGCGAGATTGGTGAGACCAAGCCAGTAAGGGCGAATCGCGTGATCGAGGTCCTACGCAAGGCCTGCAACCTAGCCATCCGCTGGGAGTGGACCAACCGCAACCCGTGCACCGGCTTTGCCAAGAACACCGAGCAGGAGCGGCAGGTCTACCTGTCGCCAGAACAGATCAGGCTCGTTGCGAAAGCACTGGAGCAGAGCCGCTCCCAGGCATCCGCAGATGCCATCCGTTTCATGCTCCTGACCGGATGCCGCAAAGGCGAGGCCCTCGGCGCCACCTGGCCAATGTTCGACCTAGACAGAGGGATCTGGACGAAGCCATCATCCCATACCAAACAAAATAGAGTCCACCGCGTGCCGCTGTCCGGCGCCGCCACGGAGCTGCTGATACGGATGCGAGAGGAAAAGGACGCGGACCCGGTGTTCGTCTTCCCCGGCAGCGGGGCGGCCGGTCACCTGACGGATGTAAAGCGGACTTGGCAGACCGTGCGCGAGGCGGCAGGCATTCCTGATGTCCACATCCACGACCTCCGCCATACTTTCGCGGCCCTGCTGGCGAGCAACGCCGTCCCCTTGATGGTGCTCGGCGCCTTACTCGGCCACACGCAGGCGCAGACGACGAAACGCTATGCCCACCTCTACGACGATCCGCTGCGCGACGGCGCCGAGATTGCGGCCGGCAAAATCAATTTTCCAGCCAGCCATAAGCAAGGAACCTTAACCGGATGACACGCTACATCACCATTACCGATCCCAGTTCCCCCATGCCCTACTATCCCCAAGACGACGCCTGGCTCTGGCACCTCATGCTTTTTCCTGAGCAAGAGGAGAAGACTGACAGCACGGACGTTCAAACCGTCAAACTGAACAACAAGTACAGGGTGGAAGCCCTGTGGCGGCATCGGCAAGGCTTTCTCCGCGACCGACTGGATGAAGAACTGAATGCAAGCGGGCCGAACGCATCGACCATTAGAGCCACGATCACCAAGGAGGAGGTGACCTCCTTCCAACACATCCGGCACAGTGAAGACGATTGGCAAGAGCTCATACAGAAGAGGCAGAATCAGGGATACATGATTGCCCACCTTTTTCACTACATGATCGGGGTGCTCAACCACCCGAAAGACGCGTTCCGCAAGAAATTTGCCAAACTTGATCAATGGCGAGTGGACCTTGGCCATCATCTGGCAGACATCGGCCATGGCCGCGCACCCCAGCCCAAGGGAACTGACAAACTGCGCGCTTCAGGCCAGGAAGCGACGACAGATGCGCGAAGGATCTTCGCGCCTGCGGCGCATTTATGGGCGGCCTATTACTCCCCTGACCGTGAAGCAGGCAGCCATTTAAACCACCGTGATCTGGCTTTGTTTCTTGCACGGGCAGAGTCCTACCGGCACCTGGCAAACCGCCTGAAGGCATGGGAGAAGGTATACGCCGACCTTGATGACGCCACGACTGGGCAAGCACTAATGCAGGCCGCACCACCCTACCGCGTGACCCGCTTGGCGCGCCTCTCCGATGAGAACGGCCACAGCTGGGTTGAGCGCGTCTTTCACAAACCCCTGAGCCCGGCGCCGTTCCACACGCCAAGCAACCCTGAGATCCAGGCCTTTCTGAAAGAAAAGGGCGCCTGACACTCTGGGCGCGGGCCAATCTGACTTGGCCGAGAGGCCGCCCCGAAAGCCCCCACTTCAAGACCCCGCCAAGTCCGTCGCTGAGACGGGCTGGCGGGGTTTTTTCATGCCCATACAACCGGTGCACCAATCCGTCAGATTCCGATGCCGTTTAAAAACATACACTTAATGCCGTTCAGGCCCCCGATACATGTTCCCGTCCTGACACATCAAGCATTCAGTGTCATCATTACAACGTTACACAAATACAACTCGACAACAGGAAATAGGTACACGAAAAATGAAGTCAAACATCAAATCCCCAAACTCCACCTGCGGCATCATTACTCGTGAAGAGTTGGCGGGAGCTCTTGACATCTCCCTCCGCACTCTCAAGCGGTATGAAGCCGCCCGGATTGGGCCGCCGCTGATCCGCATTGGCCGCAAGGTCTTGTATCAGGAGACGACCGTCCGCGAGTGGCTCGCCGGCCTTGAGCGGCCCGCTGTCCGTCGTCGCCGTTAAGGGAGAAAGAAAAAATGTACATTCAGTATATTACCGTCGGATACTCCAATGGCAGTTCCTGCAGCAGCATCTCCATTCCCATTGAGGAAGTAGCCAGCCGCTCCAAGGAACTGCAGGGTCTCGTCCCCCATGTTTCAAACGAAGATGTCCTTACATGCATCTTTCAATGCTTCCTCGAAGACACCTTTGAGGAAAATCAGCAAACCCTGAAGACCTACTTTTCATGGCTTCTGATGCGGTGGCCGGACCTTTACTACAAGGCGTTCGATCTTGCCGCCCCGATCGCGATTTTCACAGCTGTCGAAGTTGGACCCGGTCAACAGCGTGTTGACCTCGCCATCGGTGACGCAATGAACTTCATCGAACAGGCGGTCCCCTACACCAAGGAAACCATTCACTGACAAAACAGGCCATGCCCGGTGACACGAGCATGACCTGAATTCTGCGGCAAAAGCCGCTCGCGAGCCGGAGCCCGCTGCTTTCCTGGAAGATCGCATCGTAGCTCCGGCTCTCTCCTACCGCAACCGATAATCAACCGGAGAGAGATCATGACCTCCAATGACCGACGCCCCTTGGGGGCGGCGAACCCCGTCGCTTTGCCCGCTTCCTGGGACGCTCCCGACATGAGCGTCCACCAGCCCGACGTTGAACCCGAATTTCCCTTGGAGGCTCTGGGGGGCATCGCCTCTGAGGTCTCCGCCCGCGCGCAGGCAAGCAGCGTCAAGATCGGTGTCATCGCCGCCATCCTGCTCGTCTGCGCCGCGTCCTTGCTGGGACACACGTCTGTTCAGGTCACCGCAAGCTGGCGGGAGCACGTAAGCCTCTATCTCAACTTGATCATGCGGCCCTCCGGCGGCAAAAGCCGTGCGATCTATCCGTTCCTCGAACTTCTGCGGCGTATCGAACAGGCCGCGCTCCCCGCGTGGGAGGACGCAATGGCGCGGTTCCAAGCGGCCTTGTTGGCCGCCGCCGCGACGGCTTCCGCGTACAAGAAGATCGTGAAGGATGCCGTCGAATCCGGACAGACCCCGCCTGAACCGCCTGAAGGGCTTTTGCCCCCGCCAGCGCCTGCGAAGATCCGCACGGTGTCGGAGGACACGACGAAAGCCGCTCTCCTGCAAATGCAGATCGACGGCAATTCGGTGCTGGTCTACCAGGACGAGGCGCGCCGCGACGAGGGCGATCTCCGGGCGCTGTACCTGACGGCGTGGAATGGCGGCGCGTACCACCTCGACCGTGCCCACGGCGGCGGGTCCATCAAGAGCATCGCGGTCTCCATCCTGAAGGGCCTGCAGCCCGACAAAGTCAGCCATGTCTTCGGCGGCGCGGACGACGGATACATGAGCCGTTTCCTCAACGTGGTCGCCGACCCCATCCGCGTAACCACCACTCCTCCGACCCTGGATACTGAGCGGCTCTTCTCAGCGTTCATCGCCCTGCGCGAGTTCGACGGCCAAACCCTGGATCTCTCGGAAGACGCCCTTGCATGTTTCAACGGCTGGACGGCCGAGCACGACGCGGAGCATGTCCGGCCTCACATGCAGGGGCACCAGGGCAAAGTGAAGGGCATTGCCGCCCAACTGGCGGCCATCCTGGAATGCCTGAACAGGGCGTGGTCTGGGGACACCCAGCCCCCCTCTGAGATTTCCGGCGTCTCGATGGCGTCCGCCCTCTGGATTATCGAGGATTTTTTCAAGCCGATGGCCCACCGCGCGTACCGGATGGTCGACGGCGCCGGCCAGAATCCGACCACCGAGTTGGCCGCATGGATCATCGCCACCGCCCCCCAAACCATCAACGCCCGGCGTCTGGCGCGGGGAGAGCTGGTCGCCGGACTCAACAGTGCCCGCGCACAGGATGCCATTGCCGATTTGATCGACGCGGGCTGGCTCCGCAACCCGCCACACCGGAGCGGGCCAGGCCGCCCCTCCTCTGATCTCGAAGTGAACCCCAAAGTCCTGACCGCCTGCAAGGAGAACGCCAATGTCTAAGATGAATTACCGGGACATGATCCGCCAGCTGAAGGCTGAGCCGAACGAAACGCAGGCGATTACCACGGAGATGGTCTGCCAAAATGCCAAAATGGCCCCGGCCGCCCACCAGGCGCGCAACGATGATGGCGCCGCCGCTGTGGTCCCGCCGTCCGACGACCTCGCCCCGACCACCCCCGATCCGGCGCAGGACGTCCAGCCTGTCGCCCTGCAGGCAGAATCCGAGCCTGCCTCCCCGGAGTTGGCCGAGGGCGCGGAACTGACGCCCGGTATTCCCGAAGCGCCGGCGGAAACCTCCTGCGCGGCGGCAGTCGCCACCCTTCCTGAAAAGCAGGACGTTGGGGTGGTGAGCGAGGCGGTGTACGAATTCGTCGAGAAGGCGATCAAGGTGTGCTCACGCGCCGGGGACCTCGTCCTCGGATTGGAAGTCGCAGACAACACCTTGGCTCGCGTCGCCGCCGCGCTCGGTCGCCGGTTCCTCGGCATTCTGGCACCCCAGGCGAGTCAACTGCACGAGAACGGGTTGCCTTGCTCACCAGTCAAAGCGGAAGACGCCTGCAGCGTCTTGAAGAGCGTCAAGGATGCGGGCTGGGTCACTGAACCGCCCATCCTTTTGATCACGGACCTGCACGACAATGCCTCGCCGGCCGACGACATCGTTCGGATGAAGCGGCTCACTGAGGATTTTCTCGACAAGAACGGCTACATGGCCTGCCGCGTCAGCGCCGCCAGCCTCGACGAATGCCTGCGCCGAGCGGGCGGCGGATACAGCTTCCCGCTCGCGGACGGGTCGCACGGCCTGATCATCGATCCCCATGGCCCCAGCCCGCGCCTCCTGCGCCGCATGACGGGCAAAGCGAGTGCCGCACCTGGGGCGCAGCATTCTGCCACGGCCAAGGAAAGCGGCACGAAGGCCCCGCAGGCCATCTCCCTCTTCTGCGGGGCCGGCGGCATCGACTCCGGATTCCACGCCGCTGGGTGGATCACCCGGTACGCGGTTGATTTTGATCCCGAGGCGATCGCCACCTTCAAAGCAAACCATCCGGGGGTCGCGGCAGAAGTCGCCTCCGTGCGGGGACTTCGATTGCCGCGCATCAAGGACCTGGACACTATCTTTGGAGGTCCACCCTGCCAGGACTTTTCACCAGGCGGGAAACGCAAGGGGCTTTCCGGCAAGAACGGACCCCTGATCTGGAGCTTCGCCTCAATCATCGAACAAGTTCTTCCGAGGTCGTTCTTGTTCGAGAATGTGGACGACTTTGATACTCAGTTCCCGGATGCGAGAGCCGCCTTAATTGCGCGGTTCGAAGCTGCGGGCTATGTCGTCACTAAGGCCGTCTTGAATTCGGCCGACTTCGGGGTGCCACAGACGCGTGAGCGCCTGTTCATCGTCGGCATCCGCAAGGACCTGGGCGTCAGCTTCGACTTTGCCAGTGTCCAACGGGCTCACGAAGTCGTCACCCAACACGAGGCATTTCACCACATGCAGGAGTGGGCACTTCCGCCGTCCCGCCGTGGCGCCAAAATCACCGGCGATGAATTCGGGAAGAATGGGTTCTCCAAATTTTACCTGAAGTCGAACCGTGTCCGCCGCTGGGATCAGCCGGCCTTCACAGCCCTTGCCGGAGATCGTAACACGCCGCTGCACCCCGAACCTGTGCCAGAGCATGTGGTTCACGATTCGCCCATCGGCCTGTACTGCTTCCACCCCCGAACCGGGACATACCACCGCCACCAGACCCCGCGCGAGCAGGCCGCCACCCAAAGTTTTCCCCCGGACTTCCAATGGCGCGTTCGGAACCTGAAGGCCGCCTACCGTGTCATCGGCAATGCGGTTCCGCCGGCCATGGCCAAAGCCCTGGCCATGGCCATTAAGGAGAAGCTGGCCGAGGCGGAAGACCTCGCGAAGCAGCGTGTAGTCGAGGCAGCATAGGCTGATGGCTCACGGGCCGTCCAGGGGCGCGGACGCACGTGCCGCGCATCCCTTTCCCCCGTTCCCTCAGTCGCCGTCCTCGAAACCGCGCACGAGGTCATCGACATCAAGGGGACCGTCGTCCTCCAAAGCGTCAGCGAGCGCCGGATCAATGTCTGGAACTCTCGCGTTCTTCGGCTCCCGACCCTTTGGAATGCGGTCGCGCTCCACCACGCGAAGATGCGGCACATGCAGGGGGAACCGAACCTTCTCAAATCGAGTGCCCCGCCCCGGCACCGGAACACCCTCTACCTTGGCGGAGGCATCCAGCACCAGCCGCCTTGGCGCCGCCGCCGCAATGTGCCTGATTGCCGTCTCCAGAGCCTCGCGCCGGAATCGGGAGAACACGAGATTTCCGCGCACGGGGTACCCCAGCCAGCGGGCAAGCCGACTGACGGAAGCCTCAAACCAAATGTCCGGTTCGAGGCTACGGCCGGCGACAATGGCCAGGATCGGATAAAGCCGCAGGGCGTACTTCGAACCCAGCTTCGCCAGAACCCGCGTTTCCAGGTACATGTACTGCTCAGGAAACAGGACCGCCTCGCGCAACGGCTCCGTGAACCGGAAAGCGAATCGGCCAACCTCCGGCGCAAGATCGATCAGCTTGGCTTCCACCTGGCGGCCGACACTGCGGTCCAGGTTGCCCGCGTTGGCAAGTACGGTCCCCTGCGCCAAGTTCCGGAGCGCCTTGTCGAACTCCCGCCAATCGTTGCAACCTGTAAACCTTGCCAAGTACCTGCCAGGGGGATTGACCACCTCGGCATCGCCCTCGCTGTAGGCCCACGCGATGATCGCGAACAGAACGGCATGTTCCTTCTCCCCCCAGTTCTCGGGGACCTCCATGTGGGCGATGGCCTGCGACAGGCGCATGACCGGCCATTCATCCTGCTCTGCCAAAATGACAGAATTGACGTCCCCTTCCAGGCGCCCTTTGCCCCGGCGGCCAATCTTGCCCATCAACTTGCACCTCCTCTCCGACACCACCAATACCATAAACACTCATCACGAATACCACAAACACTACATCATGTTCCGTTGACGCGGCCAAGGGGTTGCTTGCTTCGGAGGGTGCTTCGGATTTTCTGGCTTCCGGTGACTATTAAGAATAGGAAACGTTGCCGTGAGCGGCTGCTGTAGCCGAGGTTCCGCGCCGTGGACCTGAGGAACCGTTTCCCTGATTTTGGCATATTCGCGAAGGTGGCCGTAGCCGCCCCACCCGCCCAGTTCCTTGCCCGGCACCGCCCCGACATTGCCCCGTAGTGCACCTACCTCTGCACCGGAACTAGAATCCCCATGTAGGCAAACAGGTCAGGCGGGACTTGGCTTGCCGATCTGTAGTGCACCAGCAGGATGTTTCCGTACACGGCCCAAAGTATCATTGCCCGGCCCGCTCCAGATCCCGGTTCAGTTTGCCTAGTCCCGTCATACCGGAAGCAGATCCGTTACCGTGAATTGGCAAGGCAACCTCCGGACCTTGTAGTGCACCAACCTCCACACCGGAACGGTATTCCCCAAGCAGGCCAACTCGGCGTGTCGGTACTCTGGCCCGTTGACCCTGTAGTGCACCAACAGGCTGTTTCCGTACACGGACCAAACTCATTGCCCGGCCAATTGTGCATCCCGGATCAGCCTTCCCCAGTCCCGCCAAAGAGGAATAAGTTCCGCGACAGCCCACGTGGGCAGCGAGTCCCCCCGATGCTTTGGTCCTCCGGAGCGGTACTTCTTCAGGCGTTCAAGGCGATATTGCCGAACCCGGTCACGCTCCTCAGCACGGGCTGGTTCTCCGCCCGCCTGTACGGACGTGATAAATGCGGCTAGGTCCGCGTCCCCGACCAGGATCTTCCTGAGCCGTGCCTCGCGGTGGCCGCCAGGGCGGCAGCCACCTTCGCGAAGCTCATGCCGAACCGTTTCCGCTATACGGTGGTCCTGCCGGAGTTGCTCGTCTACCCGATTGATCATGGTCCGCTCGGCCCGTAGACGGGTTGCTCATGGGCTTCCGGCCGGACCTGTTCCTCAGGTTCTGGCAAACCGATCCTCTGCCGAACATGGACCGGAAGCGCGGAGGACACGTGCATCGGCATGTCCGGCGCGGCCCGTTCGTCGGGTTTTGGCATTTTGGCAGGCGTGGGACTGGGCGTGGACCGATCATCGGAGGCTGGTTCGGAAACGGCAAGACGGTACGCTGGGTGACGATCAAGGATCCAGTCCGCGGCCCGCTGCGCGTCCGCGGCGGCACGGAAAATCTCCCGTTTGTCGTGCCGGAGCACCTCCAGCCAGGTGTCTACATAACTGGCATGCTGCTCCAACTCCGAGGGCACGCCCAGTTCCGCACAAACCATCGCTGACGCGATCTCTGCCCGAAGTTCCTCCATGGCGTAGGCTTTTGTTCCGAACCTGTTTGCCAAGTTCCGGTCAAGGCGTGACGGGTGGCCTGTGGCATGTCCAAGCTCATGGAGTGCCGTGGCGGACCACCCCTCGGCCGTCATGAAGGCCGCCTCTGGCGGCATGCTGATCATGTCCTTGCTTGGCGCGTAGAAGGCCCGGTCCCCTCCGGTAAGGATCGGCACGCCGCTGGCGGCCAGGACCGTTCTCACCGCCTCTGGGGCACGCCACGGAGCTTCCTCGACCGTTGGCGGCCGCCATTCCGGAATCCCGTCCATCTGGCTCGCGTGAAACACCGTATACGCCCGAATCATCGGGATTATCCGTGTCTCAGCGTCTTCCCCCTCGTCGGCCGGTTCGTCACGACTACCAACCTGGATCGGCTTGAAGAAGACAATGCCCGTGCCCTTCTCACCCTTGCGGACTTGCCACCCACGGTCCAGCGCCTGCTGGTACGTGCACCATCGTGGATCCCCGTCCATGAAGCCTTGCGGCGACAGGCCGAGTAAAAGGGTGTTGATGCCCCGATACCTGCGGCCCGTGGCCGCGTTCATCGGCGCCAACGGTGCCCCCACGGCCGGATCCCATGGCCGGCGCCATGGCGGCGTACCCGCTTCCAATGCCTTGATGATGCCGGCCGTCACGTCGTCGTATGTGTCGCGGCGGGGTTTTGTCATTTTGGCAGCCATGATCACCTCCCCGCCGCTGGAGCATCGTCGGGACCTTCTTCAAGGCCCAGTTCCACAATCTCAGCTGCGGTCAACGCGTCCGGATGCGACGGTTCCGGGTCCGCGATGCCCAGTCGCTTCTTCACGTGATCGGGCAAGGGGCCCTGCGGCGCAGGTCGCTTCGTGCCCCCTTTCTCCTCGCATTCCAAGATGATGTTCTCGGGCGGCACACCCTGGCGGATCGCCTCGATGCGGGCACGGCGCTGGAACTCCTCCGAGCCGTAGAAGCGGATCGTCGTCCATCTCTCTCGGCAGGCCCGCACCAGTTCGCGCACATGCTTGTCGGTCGGCTCGCCTTCGGTTTCGACCTGGATCCGGTCGCCCGTGTCGTGCCACCTGGCGCCGAGCCATTCGACCCACAGGCCGTCATAGGCATGCTGAACCTCGACCCCATTCCGGCGCCACCAGTCGGCCACCCAGTCCCAGTCGATCTGGCCCTGACCCGCCCTGTCGCTGGCGCCAAAAACCTTCTTCTTCGCTTCCCCCATCATTTCCCCCTGTCTATTTGATCCCTTTTTGTTCTCTGTCTTTGCCCGCTCAACCGTGGGCAACGCGACTGCGTCCAGGTCGGCCAGCCGCGCATGAACCTCGGCCGCCCTCTTGCCCAGCCTGCGGGCCAACGAATGCGGCGTGCCCGCCTCGTCCACCGCCACGATTCCCCGCCGGCCGTTTGCAAGGCACAAACCCCTTGCCTCGACTTCCCGCTTGAATGAGGCGCCATCGGTGGACGCGGCCCATGCGGCCTGAAGCCGCCGGGCGACATCCATCGCCGGGATCCCTGTCCTCACGCTGGCCTGCCAATCCTGATGCGTCGCCTGCGCCACGGGTCTCGGGGTGCCTTCAGGGCGGGTGTGGACGCCCACCACGGGCTTCAGGCTCCACCGATCCTCCAAGGCACGGCTTGTCTGCTCATGCTTCCGGTAGTTGCCGCCATCGGACACTGTCTTCAGGGTGGCTTGGTTCACCCGTCCCCAGACGACATGCAGGTGTTCGCGGCCATGTTTGCGATGAAGGACGAGAACCCGCTGATGCCCTTCCAGCCCCAACCGGCGCCCGAGTTCGTCAGCTGCTTCCTGCCATTTTGGCAGACCCACGGACTCGGCCTCGTCGGCGGCCACGTTGATCGAAGCGTGGTAAACCGCCTTCCGGCACCGGGTCCCCCGCGACAGGGCCCGCATCTCCTCGAAGGCATCCAGAAGGTCAGCAGACGCCACGCCCTCCATGGCGATGATCTCGACCGTTTCGTTCTCGCCCGACATGAGGTGCGCCGCCAGCCGTCGGACATCGCGGCGGCTGTGGCCACGACTGCTCCCCTTAATGACCATCGGCACCTCCGAGGAGAGCCGCTTTGACTTGGCGTTGAAGGTCCGCCACCTCGTCGGCCACCTTCAGCAGGACACGCAGTTCCGGGGTTCGGCCGCTGGAGTTGGCGACCTTGGCCAACTGATTGACGTTGGACCCGACTTTGCCAAGCTGTCCGGACAGGCGGGCCAAGGCTTCCGTGTCGGCGGCGGGTTTCCGGCGCGGCTGCATCCTTTTTGGCGCAACAGGCTCGGGCACCTTTCCGGTGGCCCATTTCAAGGCCAACGCCCGGCACGCATCGGCGGGCGACCGGGGCACCTGAAGCCTCGACGACGCCGCTTCGACGCGGGCGGCTTCCTCCTCGGTCAGCCGAAATGACAGAATGTGCGGCTTTTTCGGCGACCGGGACGGGGTTTTGGCATTTTGGCAGGAGGTAGATGAGGGCATGTCAACGGCCCTCACCCGCCTTGGGCATAGGCACAGTAACGAGCAGGGGCATGTAGTCCCAACTCTCATCCAAAGCCTCGGCCAGCATGCGGAGGTAGGCAGCCGCGCCAGCCACAGGCAAGTCGCCAGCATGGATCGCAAGTTGGATGCCGTGGGCGACATGGGCGGACCCCATGGCGATGGCATCGATCGGCATGCGGTCGCGCACGGCGGCGGCCAGATCGTCGTCAAGGCGGTCAAAAAGTCGGTCGGCCCACAGGGCGGCAGAGTCGAGCATGGCGGTTCCCCTTTTACCAAATGGTTCCGGGGGTCAACGGGGGCCTCGCCCCCTTGCATGCTGTCGTCGTTTACGACATGGCTTGCTTACCTCCGGGTTGTTTCCAGAAGTAGCGCGCCAGAGGCCGTTTTGGAGCTGATTACTTATTCTATACAGATACTTAATGAGCAGAACGTGGACAAATTCCCGTCGTAGCTGACGTAAACGGAGGCAGAATCGGCGTATACGCGAACAGCATTGGCTGAACGGCAGCTAGCCCAAACCAGCAATCCGAAATTCGCGACGCTTTCGTTGTTAAAATACGCTTTAATAGAACCAGGAGAGGCGGGCTTCGGCTTTGATCTGCCGACAGCCAGCGAGAGAGCACGGTGCCACAAAAATTTGCGCCGGGCTTGTGTCGGGGGCGGAAATGTTTTCATCGACGACATCATCAGCGTTTTCAGGATGGCGGGGAGTCGCTTTCCTGGTCGGTCCACCGGCTGTCGCGGCGATGGCCGCGCTGGCGCTGATTGACTATTCTTACCTGCTGTTTCACAGCCTCATAGAACTCGCGCCGGTTACAGTGTCCCTGATGATGGCCGTGATCGCGTACGGCACCATGGCTCTGCGACGAGACGACTTCTTCCTGACCTTGGCGGCCGGTTTTTTCTGGATCGGCCTGATCGATATCCTCCACATCCTGGCGTTTGACGGCATGGGCGTTTTTCCAGTAGCGGGTCCCAATCTGGCCACCCAGTTCTGGATTGCCGGGCGCCTTGCCGAGGCGGCGCTGCTAGGTATAGCCGCGTGGCGTCTCGGTCGGACGGTTCCGGCATGGCTGCCTGTTGGTCTTGGCGGAGTCGTATTCATCGCCCTCATAAGCACCATCATGAGTGGCACCTTTCCCGATGCCTACATTGCTCCCGACGGCATGACCCCGTTCAAAATCAACGCGGAATACGTGGTGATCGGAGTGCTCATCTTGGCGTGGTTGGGCCTGTGGCGCGGCCGTAAACGCCTTGAACCCTCGATATTTTGGCTAATGTCCGGCGCCATCCTGCTGACCGCTCTCTCAGAGGCCTTCTTCACGACTTATCTCGCAGTGACGGACGGGGCCAACGCCACCGGCCACATCATTCGTTTTGTCTCCACTTGGCTCGTTTTATGCGCCCTCGTGTGGACGGTCCTGGACCGTCCTCTGACGTTTTTTTCGGGTCGCCTGGGCGATCTGGACCTGATGCCGAACGTGGTGCTTCTGATCGACAAGCAGGGGAAAGTGCGCGGAATGAATGAGATGGCGCGCCGTCGCTTTGGTCACTCGGTGTTGGGACTTCAGTTCTCCGAGGCCTTTCCCCAGGTACGCCTTGATGCCCTTGCTCAGGCTGAAACAGCATGGAGCAGCAAGGACCGCCATTACCTCGTTTCCGCCTTCCCAATGCAAGAGGGAGGCCTTCGCGGCACCGTGGTGGTTGCACGAGACGCTACCGAGGAAGTGGCCGCACAGCGCGCCAAGGA
Source organism: Rhodospirillaceae bacterium BRH_c57 (assembly GCA_000961745.1). Lineage (GTDB taxonomy): Bacteria > Pseudomonadota > Alphaproteobacteria > Rhodospirillales > Rhodospirillaceae > Cauispirillum. The sequence continues at coordinate 23,836 of LAEA01000114.1, forward strand.
CGCCAATGAGCGCTTCTACCGGGACGTCCTCCACACAGCCAACGCCGCAATGGTGGTACTCGACACAAGCGGGGCGGTCGTCGATGTGAACACGGCGACAGAAACTCTTCTAGGACGCACACGAGATGAAATATTGGGCAATAACTGGATAGAACTTGCGATACCTCATTGCGTCCGAGTTCAAGTCCTTGAGGAATTTAAAAAACTAAAGAGAAGCACTGATTCTGTGCCCTCCGCTTATGAGAACCTGATCGTCGAGAAAAGCGGTACGGAGCGGCACATCAGCTGGCGCAACAGCGTCATCTCAGCAGCCAACGGAGAACCTCTTCTCATTTCTTTCGGTGTCGATGTGACGGATTTGCGGGAATCCGAACGACGCTTCAAGGCAATTTTCCATGCGTCGCCCGTCCCGATGACCTTGTCAACGTTTGAGGACGGGAAGTACCTGGACGTAAACCCTGCATTTGAACGGGTCATCGGATTTGCTCGCGACGAGATTCTGGGGCGCACCGCCGCCGACCTCCACATCTGGGTTGATGACCAGTTCAGCGAGGACATGGCGCGCCAACTTCATGACAACCGCCAGGCAGACGGCCTGAAAGGGCGTTACCGAAAGGCTGATGGTCAAATCGGCTACACTCAGGGTGGCGCAGCGCTCAGCAAAATCGCAGGAAAAATTTGCGTTATCGGTGCCTTCCAGGACATCACCAGCGAGGAACACGCGATGCAGTCCTTGCGGGCCACCAAGCGGCACCTGGAGAAAAGCAACCAGGAACTTCTGCGCTTTGCAGAAGCCGCCGCCCACGACTTAAGAGAACCCGCACGCCAAGCTGCCATTCAAGCTGACTTGCTTTCTCGGCACCTCCGTAGCGATGACCCAGAAGTGCTCGCCGACTTGGATGCCGTCAAAGCGGCAGCAAAAAGAATGTACCGATTGGTCGGCGATCTCCTGCGATATACGGAGCTCGGTGTCATGCCACCGGAGCCCGAAGCTGTCGCACTTGACCAAGTGGTTCGGCAAGCGGTTCGGGACGCCGAACAGGTGACAGGTCGGTCAGCCGCTTTTCTTATAAGCGACCTGCCGGTGGTCATGGTCGGGCGCCGACGAGTCCCCATGTTGTTTCAGGAAATCTTGAAGAATGCGCTGGCGGCCGCCGCTCCTGATCGCCCCTTGATGATCGAAGTCAGGGAAGGGTCCAAGAAAAACGACGGCCTTGTCTATGTCGAAGTGAGCGACACGGGGACCGGCTTCGATCCCGTATTTGAAAAACAAGCGTTCGATCTGTTCCGCCGGTTAGGCCGCGCCGATCCGGAGCACTCCGGCATAGGGCTACCTTTGGCGAGGCGAATTGCCGAGTTGAACGGTGGCAAGATATCGATAGAAAGCAGTCCCGGCATAGGAACAAAAGTGACAGTAGGCCTTCCAGAAGTTCCGCAGGACTAACGCATCTACCGCCTGAGATTTCGGTTTGCACGCGACCATACGCTTGCAAAGGCGCCGTCACTACAACGTACACTGCACAGAACTCCTGCCACCCTTCCAAACTGCCTCTTATTTACAGATGCGGCGCTCCAGATTAAACAGAAGCGCCGCATTGCACCTCAAAATGTATACAATTCTTAGTAAAATGTGTTGTTATTTAGCCAACTTCTGTGGAATAATCCGCACGTACTGCGGCCCTAAGATGTGCATAAGTCTGAAGGTCAACTATGATCAGCTGCTCTACAACATGATCCGACAATGGCATACCCTCGGCATAAACGGCCTCAACCCAGGTAGCCTTAGAAAGCACGTCATCTCGAACTCTCTGATATTTGGCAAGATGAGTGTCGTGGGCAACAACTCGGAGTGATTCCCAGAGAATCCTGTTTTTCTCAAGAGCCTCCTGATACTCTTTTACCTTCGTCGCATATCTTAAAGATTCGGCAACATGATAAAGGTCATCACACAAGCGGTTGATCGAATCGGTGTCTGAATTCATGAATTCTCCACATCTTACTGTGTTCTGGTTGTCCCAATACGAAGCGTGCTGAGCGGCGCTATGTTCAGCGCCGCCCGACGCTACAGTCGATGGTCCCCTTCAGGACGACCGCCGAAGCTGACCACGAAGAGAATGTGCCAGAGCCTCCATATCCTCAACAGTGCCTGTTTCAAGCACCTCTCGCACCACCAAGTGCTCATGGCGCGCTCTCTGAAGTTTCTCCTCGTAGCAAACCAGGTCGTCGGAAAAGCCCCTCATTTCAGTTGCCATTTTCGAGAGCGCACGGTCCATCTCGCGAATTATCTTGCGCAGACCAAGCACCTCAAGCTGCATTCTCTGCCCGGCAAGCAACGCCCGTTTTTCTGGTGTGAGGGAGCTTGAAAGCAAGATGACAGGCATGAGATTCCTCCTGCTGTGGCGACACAGCCTACGCTGAGCGCACGTCCTCCAAGAACTTGGTCACCACGTTCCGCATTGTCGCGGACTGACGTGACAGCTCCTGGGCAGCGGACAGGACCTGCTCCGAAGCACTGCCAGCCTCGTTCGCCGCCTGCGTCACCGCACCAATGTTGGACGACACCTCCTGCGAACCGGCGGCCGCCTGTTCAACATTGCGCGCGATCTCCTGCGTCGCAGCATTCTGCTCCTCAACAGCACTGGCAATCGTCGATGCCACGTCGTTGACCTCGTTGATCGCCGCAACAATTTCTTCGATCGCCGTGACGGCGGCGGCTGTCTCGGTTTGAACGGACGCGACCTGGCGGCTGATGTCTTCAGTTGCACGCCCTGTCTGCCCGGCGAGGCTCTTCACCTCATTTGCAACCACGGCAAACCCCTTGCCCGCATCACCCGCGCGAGCGGCCTCAATGGTTGCATTGAGCGCCAGCAAATTGGTTTGATCCGCAATGTCGGTAATGAGATCCACGACTTCCCCGATTTTGGTCGCCGTGTTGGCAAGACCATGCACGACCTTCTGCGTCTGAGCAGCCCGCTCAGATGCTGAACGGGAAATTTCCGACGAGTGGCTGACCTGACGGGCTATCTCATTGATTGAAGACGACAGTTCCTCGGCAGCAGCCGAGACGGTCTGGACGTTGGTCGAAGCCTGTTCCGACGCCGCGGCGACGGTCGTCGCCTGGGTGTTCGTCTCTTCGGCGATCGACGCCATGGACTGTGCCGTAGTCTGAAGTTCGTCGGCCGCCGAAGACACCGTCGACAAAACGCCCCCCACAGCCTTGTCGAATTCGTTGTTAAGGCTCTCGATTCGCCGGGCGCGGGCCTCGCGGCTAGCCTGCTCCTTCTCGGCGGCTTGCTGCAGTTGGTCGGCCTTGATCATGTTCTCCTTGAAGACCAGGACGGCCTGGGCCATTGCCCCGATCTCATCCTTCTGACCGACGGCGGGAATATCGACTGACATGTCCTTTTCGGCCAGCCGGGCCATGGCTACGGTCATGGCCGTCACGGGCCGGGTAATACCGCGGCTGATGAAGAAGGCGACAGCCGCCCCGGCAAGAACCGCAAGGATGGCGACGACAATGTTGGAGGAAATCGTAAAGTCGATGGTTTCCGCAGCCTGAGGGCCGACCGTGTCCTGACGATCTTTGACGGCCAGCTTCAAATCCTCAATGCTTTCCGCAATCTCTGGGCCAACTACATCCAACTGGCCTTGGACGACGGCATTGCGGGCCTTGATGGCATCGTAGAGTTCATCGAACGCTGCGGCGTAGACTTTGCCATTCTCTTGCACAGACACAGCAAGGCGGCGGCGCTCGGGGTTCTGGAGTCGCGCCAGAAGGGCGTCCGTGCCGTTCTCAAACGCTGTCCATTCCGACTTCATGCGATCACGTGCAGCATCGCTGTTGTCCTCCATGAATTTCATCACGCTGAGGCGCGCCAGCAGAAGGTTTCGCAGTGTCTGCCCAGCGAAATATGCGGCTTCGGCGTCGGCGTCGGCGTAAGCCGACTGCATGATGCTGCTGAGGTCGCGCTCGATCTGAGGCCCCACGTCATTGAGAACCGCAAATGCCGTGTTCCGCTGTCCCTGAAAGCCGACCACGTCATCGAAGCCCGCCAGATATTCGCCAAAGCGCTCTTTCATGCGCGCCAAGGTTTCCTTGTGCTCAGGGTTCTCTGCCAGTTCCGCGGCTTCCCTGGCCACCTGCACTGCGGTCTCGCCACGTTCACGGACCTGGGTCATGGACTGGTCATGCCCGGACTGCAGGAAGTCCTTAACCCCGAGGCGGGCCTCCAAAAGGTTCGCTTGGACGCGGCCAACTTCGACGGATGTTCTTGAGAGGTTCCGGTACTCACCGAACAAGCCCCCGACGCCGGAGAGCGAGGTCACGCCCTCAAACGCGAGACCCACCAGCACGACAAGAACAACGGCGAACCCCCCGCCGATGCGGGTGCCTATTTTCAGATTTTTCATGATGCAACCCCCGAATCCAAACTGGAACGTATGAGTAGATCATAAACCGCAAGCGAAGAAATGATTGCCCATTTTCGGCGAGTCAGCCATGCAAACATGCGTCTAAAAGTTCGCCGCTGCGCCGAGAGAGGTAACCAGGCGATGATTTTCCGGTTGGGTTGCGCCGGCCTTGCGGGAGCACCTTCCGCCGGGTGCCATCATCAGCGTTCGCTGACATGCCTAGACCAAACGCTCCCATCGCGTCCCGGCGCCAGGTACCGACGCGCCGAGGATCCGATGACTGAATTTCTATCCAACGATGAAGTTACGCCTCTGCTACGGGGCGCTGAAGAAGAAGTGGCCCGGAGGCTCAGGGGGGGACCTGATGAGGAACAGGCCTCCGGGCCAAGCCCAGGACGAAGCGGAATCGGCTGGGATGAAGGCGCCCAGGGGGCGGGGCACCTTCCATAACGACCGTAGCGTGATTTTCCACCCCTGTCATTCTAAAGACACGGCGGCAGATGAGCTTCTGCAAGCTGGCCGAGGATCAGAGATTGGCAGGCAAGCTCACCGAGACGGCTGTACCTTTGCCGAGCGCACTTTCTATGGCTACGGTTCCGCGTTGCGCCTCGACCAGACGACGCACGATTGCCAGCCCCAAACCAAGTCCACCCCCGCTGCTGACCAGAGAACTCTCCCCCTGCCGGAAGGGCTCCCAGATATGCCTGAGAGCGTCGGGCGAAATGCCCACCCCGGTGTCGCGGACCTCCACCAGCAGGTCGTGGTTCTGGCGCCGCAGGGCGATGCTCACGCGACCACACCGGCCTGTGTACTTGATGGCGTTGGCCCCCAGGTTCAGCAGGACCTGGAGCAGATGGCGGCGGTCGCACCGCCAGATGGTCAAGCCGTCTTCCACCTCCAGGTCAAGAGCGACCCCGAGGTCCTCGGCACGACCCCGCAGGATGGTGGCGGCCTCCTCGGCCACGGCGCGCAGGGGCACGTTTTCGGGGGTGACGGTCAACTGGCCCAGTTCGATACGCGACACTTCCAGGATGTCGCCCAGGAGATCCAGCAAATGTCGGCCAGAGCCGTGGATGATGCGCAGGTATTCGCGGTAGTGGTCGTTCTCCAGGGGTCCGAAGATCTCGTCCATCATGGCTTCGGTGTAGCCCAGGATCGCGTTGAGCGGGGTGCGCAGTTCGTGGCTCATATGGGCGAGAAAGTGGGTCTTGGTGGCATTGGCTGCCTCGGCGGCCACCACAGCCGACTGCAGGCGGCGCTCCGTCTTCTTGAGACTGGAGATGTCCCGTCCCTCGGGGATCAGCAGCACCACCTCGCCGCTGTCGTTGCGCACCGGGCTCAGGGAAAAGTCCACGATGATACTTTTATTCAGCGGGTCGCGGTGCGCCGTCTCGAAGCGCACGAACTCTCCGGCCGCCGCGGCGGCTATGCCCGCACGCAAGCGCTCCACGGCCTGCGGGTCGTCCCGCCACCATGGGGTCTCCCAGAACGGAAGGCCGCGTACCGACTCGATGTCGGCGCCGATGAAGTCCAAGGCTGTTCGGTTGACATCCAGCACCATGCCAGCAGCATCCAGAACGCCGATGAATGCGAAGGTGTGATCAAGGACCGCGCGCAGGCGGCGGCGATGCTCCCGCATGGCGTCCTCGGCGCGGACGAGATCGGTGACGTCGGTAAAGCTGAGCAGCCCCAGGGCGCCGTCCGCTTGGTGACCCGGCAACAGAATGGGCTGAGCGTTGACGCGCAACCACACTGCTTCCGCCACGGCCGCAGCCCCATCCCGACAGCTGACAGCCTCCGACGTCGGCAACAGCCCCAGTATCCGGCCCTCGACCGAGCATCCGGTCCGCAGGGCCTCTGCCAGCGGCAAGGCACGGTCGGGCATGCTGGCGCCGTGGCGATCAATGATCACCCGGCTCTGGCGCACCTGGTAGATATGGGTCACTGCCACGCTTTCCAGCCCCAGGATGGCACGCGCTGCGGCATTGATCTGGAGGATCTGCCCGCGGCGGTCAATCAGGAGGACGCCCTCCTGCAATGCCGACAGAACCCGCCGCTGGCGGTCTTCGCTTTCACGCAGGCGGGCATGAACTTCCGCCACGTCGCCGATCGCGGCGAGTGACGCCGCCGCCGCCACTCCGGCGCCGTCACGGCCGCTAAGCTGCACCGTCAGGAGAGCGCCGTCTGGTCCGAAAATGGCCCGCCGCCGCCAGATAACCTGGTTCCCTCCCGTAGAGAGGGCCAGGAGATCAGCGCTGTCGCCAACAAACTCCGCTGGCGTCACGGCGTGCATCCACGCCACCAGCCCGTCTATTGCGGACACGTCGATAAGCTCATCCAGACGTTGGCCGACAATTTCATGTGGCAGGCGTTCCAGGCGCGCGGCAAAAGCATCGTTGGCGAAGGTCACCGTCGTGTCTGGAAGCAGGCGCACGAGAAGTTCAGGGTGGTCGTCCACCACCTGCCGATACTTTTCCCGGCTCATGTGGATCTTGCAGGTCAGGCACTTCTCCGCCGTCACGTCCGCGACCGTCACGGCCAGCAAAGATCGCCCGCCGTAGCCAAACCTCGCGGCGGTGAAACTGACATCGAGCACCCGCCCGTCGATGCGCCGGAAACTTGCTTCCCCACGAGATGGGGCATCAGGCCCCAGAAGGACGTCAATCAGCAGCTCAACGGCACCGCTGGGACGGCTCACAAAAAGGGCGTCGCGTGGCAACGCCGCGACAGAATCTTCGTCGGAAATCCCGGACAAGGACAGGAACGCGCTGTTGGCGTCAATAACCAGTCCGGTGTCGTCGAACACCAGGACGGAGTGAGCCAAGGCGGCCAGGGCCGCATCCGCCAACCCCCGTGCCCGGGGGGGTGGGGCAGTCCGAGGGGCAACCACATCTCCAAGCCATCGATCGTCCTGGTTCATCGGCGGACACTCCGTTACACCGGGATCTCGTCCGATCAGGCTAGCCACCTTTTCAATAAGAGGCCAAACGTTTACCCTAATGCGCTGTATTTAACGCAAAAGGTCTGCTCGGATCACGCGCAACACTGTCTAATTCTGTCTTCATGTTTTCAGAGAGGATTCGATTCGCCTATACAATCAGCGTTAGTCAATGAATCAAGGCTCCAAAAACCATAATTATACCACGGGAATAGTGGATGATCGGGTTGTTGGCGTCCTTAATGTTTTCGCGGATGCGGAAACCCCACTGTTTACGCAGCCCTTAGCAGCAGAGGGCGAAAAGAGGCAGCTAATTTGGGAGTCCAGCTCCCGACGGCACCGTCGCATGCCTCTCGCCCGCTAATCCCAGATGAGCTTATTTTTTCGCTTGGCCCAACACCAAAAATTCCTTGTCGATCTGCAGATCGTTAGGCGCAAGTGCATGGTTATGCTCGACTAAAAAACCCATCTGAATAGTTTGCTTATCCGCTCTACAAATGGATTGTACCAGTCACTCAGGCTGCACATAGAACATAGTACCTATTGCAGCGTATAGTCCTCTGATGTAGGGGATATCCAAATCGGCCTTACCCGCATGCTCAAGCGCACAGCAACTCCTATTCTTCAGCTTTCTGGGCAGGATGGTTTTGCGTCCGAGGGCTTCTTCAGTACGCGTCTCCTGGCTTAACCGTCGGGATGGTTCCTGTTCAAGAAAGGTCGTGTAGCATGCCTGACGTGATGAATCCTGGGGATGCGATAGTCCCGGACACGCAACACGACGTCTGCGAGAGGGAGCCGCTGCATACTCCCGGAGCAGTGCAACCGCACGCAGGAATTCTGTGCGTCGATCCGCAAACCTTCACTGTCTTAAGCGTTTCGGAAAACATACGGAGCGTTATTGCCGTAGATGCGTGCCAAGAGAATACGCCGCTAAATGAAATTCTTCCTGATGACACGCTTTGCGTCATAAAGAAGGCCTTCAAAGACGGGCTCCTTGACCAATCAGGCATCACGCTTAAGCTCTCACCAGAAATAATGCCTCCGTTCGGAGGAGAACTTTTTGTACACTGCGGGAGCGGCGTTTTGTACTGCGAGCTTGAGCCCCGGTCGGAGGCCTATTTGCCCGCAGCAGGACCCGTTGATGATGTGCAAAATCTCGTTGTACAGATAAGAAGCTCCGCGAACGTAAATCAACTTGTGCGGCGCACATCTTCTATAATAAGAAAAATTACCGGAATGGAAAGAGTCCTAGTTTATAAATTTGATAAAGATGGGCACGGAGAAGTAATAGGGGAAAGTTTATCGGATGACTTCGGGGAGTCATTCCTTGGATTCCATTTTCCGGCTAGCGACATACCATCTCAGGCGAGAGCGCTTTACGTAAAGAACACGATGAGGTACACGCCTGATCGAGACTACACTCCATCTCTGCTATTTCCGCCTCTCCATCCGCACACGGGATTGCCGTTCGATCTAAGCCAATGTAAGGCGCGTAGCGTCTCTGCGGTCCACCGGATTTACCAGAAAAATCTCGGCGTAAATGGATCGATGTCTTTATCGCTCCTCGACGGGCAGAGGCTTTGGGGACTGATCGTTTGCCACCATCGTCAGCCAAAGTATGTCAACATGGCTGCGCGAAGGCGTGCTCAGGTAGTAACCGAGGCATTCAGTATGCGTCTCCATGGCACTGAGACCACGGAGGAAAAGGAAGCCCGCGCACTCCATATCAAGTTGCACGCCCGCCTCTTGGAACAGATCGCGGGGGCTGACGACTTCGTTACGCCTTTGATCGACGGCGATGTCAAACTCACAGACATTTTTTTCGCTTCTAGCGGTGCTGCCGTGGTTTACGACGACGGCTTCAAGCGGCGGTGCGAGGTGCGGACTGTCGGTGTCGCACCATCACCTGACGCGGTTAGTCAACTTGCAGCGTTTTGCCGCCTGCATTTAATCGACGGGGTGTACGCCAGCGACTGCATCTCTGCCGATGTTCCAGAGTTCGAGGCTTATACAAGTGAGGCAAGCGGCGTATTGGCGATTTCTGTCGGGGAGCATGCCCAACACATGATTCTCTGGTTTCGGCCCGAGGTGGTTCGCACGACCATCTGGGGCGGCGCCACGCCTTCGGCAGTTGAAGAGGAAAAGCTCGGAGGGAACTACTATCCTCGGACGTCGTTCGAGCGGTGGGCCGTGGAAAAACGCGGCCACTCTCGGCCCTGGCCGGAATGGAAGATCAGCATCGCAAAGAGTCTGCGTACCGCTCTGAATGATGTCATCCTGCGTCAACTGCGGACGATCCGGTCTTTAAACGAGAGACTTGTCGAAAGCGACCAAGCAAAATCCCGGTTCCTGGCCCACATGAGCCACGAACTGCGAACTCCGATGAACGCAATACTCGGCTTTTCAGAGGCCATGATCCTCGGGATTTACGGTGGCTTGACAGAAAAGCAACTAGAGACGACTGAGTTAATCAACCAGTCGGCCATGCACTTACTCAGCATGATCAACGACATTCTGGATCTGTCGAAGATTGAGGCTGGCCGCATGGAGTTGTCCGCAGAGGAATTAGACGCTGCCGTGACGATTCGACAAGCTGTGGAGCTAACTGGCTCTCTGGGTATGGATGCGGGGGTCGCGGTCGTCATAGATCTCCCAGAAAATCTTCCAAACCTGGAAACCGACCGCCGCGCCCTTCTTCAAATGATCATAAATCTTCTTTCCAATGCCATAAAATTTACGCCGGCGGGCGGAACTGTAACGGCAAAAGCTAGCCTGGAACACGACGGCAGCATGAAGGTGTCGGTGATAGATACCGGAGAAGGCATCCCCGAGGACATGCTTCTCCAGGTTATTGAACCTTTCCGGCAAGCGGAACGAAACATGGAGATTGCCAGGCAGGGTACAGGCCTCGGACTGGCACTGGTAAAGCATCTTATTGAAGAACAAGGCGGTACGCTGTCGCTCCAAAGCACCGTGGGAGTTGGAACATCGGCCACGCTGACCTTTCCTGCTAGCCAAGTCCTAGGAGACCTATCATGACGCTCGGCTTGGCACCTAAAGCCATCGACGCCCTTCGCGCCGCTGTACACGACCTCCACGAGGCGGTCGAGCAACTGCCGATTATGAAACCTCTTTCACGCGGGGACATCACGCCGAGCGAGTACCTGACCGCGTTGAAAGCCCTTTACGGCTTCTACAGACCAATGGAGCGCTTCCTGTTCACCGCAGGAATGCCAGCGGCCTGCACGATGCCGGTCAAACCGAAATCAGACGCACTCAAACAGGACATCCTCGGCATGGGAGTAGAAGCTGGAGAGATCCCTGCCCTGCCAATGTGCGGAAACCTCCCACCGCTGCTGACGCCGAACGAGCGTGTCGGCGCATTGTATGTCTTAGAGGGCGCCACTCTCGGTGGACGGACAATCCTCAGGAGAATCGCCAGCGGTTTGGGTGCAAGTGCCGGGATGGCAACGTCTTTCCACGGATTTCATGGTGACCAGCTTGGCCCGTCTTGGAGGAGAGTGCAGGAGTATTTGGGGCACCGGCTGGATGGCGATCACGCTGGTATACTAGAGGCCGTCGGTGGAGCAAAAGCCACGTTTGAAGCCTTGTCCATGTGGCTGGCTTCGCCTCGCCTCGGAAGTTCATCCGAGGAAGCTGACTCCCTGCCCAATACGCTGCTGGACCGCCTCAGATGCGGAGCGCCGTTGGCCTGTAGTATCGAAGCCGCGGCGGAAGCCATAGAGCATGTCCGCAATGTTGCGAAGGGTAACGTCTACGTAGTGAAAAATTCTGTCGATGGAAGTTTTTGCGGAATTCCGCAGGGAGAATTAGACGCCTTCATCCACCAGTGCTCAATCTCTGGATCATTTTCGCCCGTCTGCTTTTTGGGGCAGGTCCACAGGATGACCGACTACGTACGGGCAGGAGTTTTCGCGGCGTGGACGTACGTTGATCTGCTTGAAAGGGGTTTGTACGACAAGGCGGAGGATATACGGTCCGCCGTATTGAGGTGCCAACCGGAGCGACTCCAATGAAGATCACAGTCATACTTGGAGATCATTTTGCTGTTTGCATCGGCGGCGGATATTGCCGGCCGTCGGGGCCTGCGTGTCGTGCGACCCCTGGTATCCGGTGCCGCCCGGCCGAGGCCAGTGCACGATGACTGATAAAGCGCCTCAGGACCGAACCATGAGGCGCATGCGGCCGCACGCCAACGAGGTGATCAACCCAGTGAGCGACCTCACGGTGGGGCCAAGGAAGGTCGTTTTGCCAAACCCGCGGGACGCAGGCCCAAGCATAGCCCGGAGCTACCGACGATATACTACTTTTCCCTTCTCGGGGGGGAGAACGAGCAGCGCCTCACGGAGGTGCTCGCTCGATCGACATACACTGGGTGTTCGGGTTGCAATTTGCGCTGTTTGAAGCTGTAATGCTCCTCCTGTTGGCAAGAAAATAGGGGGGGGGGGACGACCATGAGGGTCATTGTCCGCCAGTCTTCAAAGGGCGCCACGGTCGTCAGCTACACATTTAACGACGGGGCCGGAGGCACGATCGAATCCCGCGACAGCGATACCCTTGAAAAACACCTCCAACTTCTCGAATCAATGGCTGCCACGATGGGTGAATCGGCTGCAACAGACAGCGACGGGCCTGATCCGAGGGAAAAAATGCCTCGGCCTTAGATGTTGGTGCGTTTCACATGGCGGTGGCACGCATGAAATTCCGCTGAACTCCCCGCCAATGGGCGGCACCGCTTGTAACGCCAGAGCGGGAGGATAGGGCGGGACACTACATCTGCTTGTCTGCGAACTATGCGGATTAAAACAAGGTGGACATGGCGCGTAATTTTTGTGACGATATTAACCGGAGACGACACGGGTCATCTTTGGCAATTTCAGGCGCTTCCGAAGTGTCTGTTGATATTCAGACTGTTTGTGCGCCGCACCAGAAAATATCGGCGAGAGAGCGCCTTTTTGCTTCGCACCACGGATTGCCTCCCGTTCAGCAAACTTTGGGAAGCCGACATTTTCCTCATCGTGTCGGCTTCCTTTCTTTTCGGGAGCCGATGCTGTACCACCGCCATACTGGATTCACCGCAGCCTTGACGCCGTGCCAAAACTTCCGGAGCATCGGTGACTTTCTGTTGAGTTGTTCTGCGGCTTCCTCGGCAGGAAAGAGGTGGCGCCATGGCCAAAGCCTTCTGCGACCGAATGCACGTTCGCGTGTCTGGACATGGCTCGCAGACCCTCGTTCTTGTCAATGGGTTCGGAACTACGCAGGCTGTTTGGTCAGGCGTTCTGCCCTGGCTCGAAGACAGGTTCCGTGTCATTCGATTCGACTGGCCGGTAGAGCCCCAGCATTATGACCATACGCGATACAGTGACATGGAAGCCTACGCCGATGATCTGCTCCGTGTCGTCACCGAGACCCATGCCGCCCCCTGCATTCTGATCGGACACTCGATGGGCGGCATGGCGGGGGTTCTGGCGGGCCGCAGGCAGGCCAAGATGTTCAAAAAGATGGTTCTAATCAACGTGTCGCCTCGCTACATCAACGACACGGACTACCACGGTGGTCTCGATAAGGACGAGGCCTCTGCCCTCATCGGGGCAATATCAGACAGCTACTTCGAGTGGGTCGAGTCCTTTGCCCCCGTGGCGGTGGGGAACATCCTCGCCAGACAGGAGATCGCGGAGTTCGTCCGCGGACTTTTGACGATGCGACCCGACGTGGCGATGTCGATGGCGATCACCATCTTCCGATTTGATCTACGGGAACACCTTCATGGTTTCCAGGTTCCGGCCGTAATCGTTCAATCTGCGAGAGACGCCATTGTCCCCGTGGAAATGGCCGACTACCTGATGCAGCGCTGGCCTGATAGCCGCGTCTTCCTGCTAAATGCAGATGGCCACCTTCCTCACCTCACGCACGCGCAACTCCTCACTGCCGTTCTGGAAGAGGCACTATGACGGAAGCTGATTGCGCCCAATCGCCGTCCCCAGCATGCCGGAAAACTCAGGTCGGGTCACCGGGCACGGCCCGATCATTCCAGCAGCAGATTGTGGTTGGAACGTCCGCTGAGAGCAGGCTCTCCGGTTCAGCTGGCGCAAGGCCTTGTTCCATGCCGAGGCGTCGGGATGGCCAGGATGGAGGTTGATCAGGTGCTCAAGAACATTTACTTGCCGCTCTTCCGGCTCAGGATCAAGTTCCGGAGCGGCTGCCCATTTATGCGGCATGAGACCTCCAGTGCGCGTGTCCGCCCGAATCTACGATCACGCTGCCTCAGATAATGTGACAAAGATCACATGCGTAGCCACTGAACTTCCGAATGAACGCGGGCCGGGTTGGTCGCTATTTGAACGCGACTGAAAGGCAAGTACAGTACAAGTTAAGTCGCTGCAGTGCGGTACCAGTCAGAGCCACCCCAACAATATACAACGGAATTGTCGGCTATCAGGATGTCCTCTGTGGCCTTTGGTGTACGTGGCACCTCATGACCCACGGAATATTTCGAGCGGTACCTGTCCGCTACCGCGTTGCCAATATTGTCGAAATCAAGAAGGTAGAATGTCTTCATTGTCCGTTCAGGAGGCATCATGCGCCACTTTACCACCGAACAGGCCGATCACCTGCTGCGCATCATTTACGCGGCGCTCATCCGGCACGATTGCGGCACCGTTACCGTCGTCACCGCCGCAAGGGCCCCTGATGAACAAGATCGGGTCTGCTTTTCGGCCTCCAACGGAAAAACCTGGCCCATCGAGATTCGAATCGACGAGCGAGCCGCGGAACTCCACGTGTACGACGAGACCTCGGATGGCGTCTTAGGCGATCTTGCGCACTCGTTCGTTTTTCAACGCTATGGCGGCACCATCGACGTCGGGCACGTCGCGGACATCGTGGACGGCCTGTTATCCTTCATCAAACCAGCACTGGACGAAAAGTCTACCCTTGGCTCAGAAAAGCGGTCGGGGCCGCGCCAGGGGGAGGACGCGCAGCCCCGACCAAAGTTCGCGGGGGATAGGGAGGCCTTACCCCCACGATGCACCTGAGCGCCTTGCAGTGGGGCCAAAGCTCAGAAGTAGTCTTTCGTGTGGCAAAATCTACCCAAAGACATCTCTCGCATCTTCTTGCAAAACTGCGGCACTACCGTGATCAGTAAGGGGGCGGTGACCTTGACCGCCCCCCTGTGCTTTCGCGGCCTACTACGCCGCCTGAACGTCGAGAATAAATTTGTCGACGATCTGCTTCATCTCGGCGGCCTTGTTGGCCAATTCACCGGCCGCCGAAAGAACCTGTTCAGCAGCGGCGCCGGCCTCCCCAGCAGCCTCCGTCACCCCTTGAATATTCGAAGACACTTCTTGCGCACCAGCGGAAGCCTGATCAACGTTGCGGGCGATCTCCTGGGTGGCCGCGTTCTGCTCTTCCACCGCCGAGGCGATGGTCGCCGTCACCTCGTTCACCGCCGTGATGGAACCGACAATCTCCTCAATGGCACTAACGGCGCGACTGGTCTCTTCCTGCACACTGCGGATCTGCTGGCTGATCTCATCCGTGGCCTTTGCTGTCTGATTGGCCAGCGACTTCACTTCATTGGCCACCACGGCGAAGCCCTTCCCGGCATCGCCCGCCCGCGCCGCCTCTATGGTCGCGTTCAAAGCCAGCAGATTGGTCTGCGCCGCGATGGCGTTGATCAGGTTGACGACGTCGCCGATTTTGGAGGCGGAGCGGGAGAGGCTTTCTACCACCGCCTGGGTTGCTTCGGCATTCTCTGCGGCCGACCGCGATGTTTCGGTCGATGTATGAACCTGCCGCGCGATCTCCTGAATCGAGCTGGACAGTTCCTCTGCGGCGGAAGACACCGTCTGGACGTTGGCCGAGGACTGCTCGGAGGCGGCGGCGACCGCTGCGGCCTGGACGTTCGTTTCCTCAGCGATGGACGACATTGATCCGGCAGTCGCCTGAAGCTCGCTCGAAGCTGAAGTGACGTACTGAAGGACTGATGCGACCGCCCGTTCGAATCCCGCGTTCAGCTCGACGATCCGTGCCGCCCTGGCTTCACGCGCGGCCCGCTCCTTCTCCTGCTGGGCGGTCAGTTCGTCCGCCTTGATCATGGCCTCCTTGAAGACGAGGACCGCGCGGGACATGCCGCCGATCTCGTCCTGACGTTGAGCACCCTCAATGCTCACCGTTTTGTCGCCACCTGCCAGGCGCCCCATCACCTCGGTGAGGCCGCCCACCGGCCTCGTGATGCTGCGGGCGACAACGACCACTAGCACCGCTGTCAGCGTCGCCGCAACCAAGGCGGCGCCCAGCATCATCCAGAACGCCGCCGTGGCAGCGTCCTTAAGCGCTGCCGTATCGCTCACGAGCAGTCGCGTCACCTCTGCCTCAAAATTCTTCAGGGCGTCGATGCGTGCCGTTGTGGCCTGAAACCACTCCGCCGTACTCGGCACGGCTCCAGCCGGAGGTGCGACAGCCATGGACACGGCCGAGGCCCGAAGCCCCGCCAGCTCCGCCGAAATGTCGCCCTCCAACACGGCACTGAGTTGCCGGGACAATTCTTCGGGCGCAATCGCATGGAAGCTCGCCGCAAAGGCGGCTTGCCGCCCGGCGAAGTCAATCATCGCCGCCAGCTTGTCAATGGGGAACAACGTTTCCTGGGAAGCCGGGCGCCCTTCGAGAGACGCAAACCCGGCGCTACCGACCGCACGCTCCTGGCCGGCCCGTTCCTTCAGGTTGAGCAGCGAAGCGTAAAGGGACAGGTCTCGAACGATGGCGCCCTGGCGGATGGACACAGCGAGCGCATCAATAGGGTCCATCAACTCCTGGATGACGGCGGTGTAGTTCTGCTGGACAGTTCCCGCATTCGCCCCGCCTGCCCTGGTATCGGCGCGAATGGCCGACAGCCTGCCCAGAGCCCCATCAGCTTCACCCAGTTGGGTCGCCACCGCAGGCCAGAAGTCAGACGTGTCGATGGCCTTGACGGCGTTACGAAGGTCCGTGACCGCCTTGTCGACGGCATCGTTCTGGGCGGTGTACTCGGCCATGCCTACCTTGCCCGCCGTCTGCGCCACCGCGTTGCTGCGGCCCCGTTCCCGCTGAACCTCATGAATAGTCGCTGACAGATGGGGAATGAGGCTGGCCCCGCGCTCCAGGCGTTCCATGACGGACCGGGTTTCCGCTTCGGCCAGCACGCCAAGCCCGGCAAACGCCAGTAGGCCCGTCACGGGAACGGCGAGAGCCAGCGCCAGCCTTCCGGCGATTTTGATATCGGAGAGTTTCTTCATGGTCTTCAGTCCCCAGAAGGCCGCGCAACTGTGCGTCGGCTGGTATGGATAGAGCGCGCAAGAGCCGCCATCCGATCAACATCACCGGAATCGATCGCGTCCAGGACCTGGCGGCACTCGTTCCGGGTTTCGGTTAACGCCCGCGCCGATCGGGAAAGGGAGGTTTCGAGCAGAAGCAGGTGGGCCGACATGCGGTCAACCAGTTGACGCGCGGCCCGCAGTTGTTCCTCAATCAGCGTGACGGACATCGTAAGGGTCTGGTGGGCCACCGGGAGACTGCTTGCCGCACGAACGGGCCGCGGAAACGGGATGACGGTTGGCATTGGCGATCTCCATCCAGACGCTCACAGGACGCAGCCAAGCAAGCCCAAGGCACCACCCTACTCCATATGATTGGCACTTTCGCCACACGTGTGGTTGACTTTCGTCAACTTCAAGCGACGTTTGGCTTAGTTCTCCCCCCAAGAACATCGTGGGGCATGAGAAAAAGGACGGATCCTCCCAAAGAGGCTCGGATTTATTTCGAGGGATTGGGCGTGACCTGTTGGTCGCGACACAGGTGGCCGAATAGCGCGGCGAGAAGCAGAGTCCACAGGAGGGCCCCATCCATCCCCGCAGCGCGACCCGACACGCTGGCGGAGGGGACGGATGGGTGCCTGTGGGATCTGCGGGGGGCTTGGAGCAGTCGCCTTGGCTCTGCCAAAATGCCAAAACCCTCAAGGGGACCAGAAGTGCCGTTGTCGTCTGGAAACGCCCGAACCGGACACAGAAGGACACAGAGGGACAGCGTTTTGCGGACACTGCACGGACACGGTTTTGCACACGGACACGCCCGGACAAGCAAAAGCCCGCTATCTCATTGAGACAACGGGCTAATTTGGTTGCGGGGGCCAGATTTGAACTGACGACCTTCAGGTTATGAGCCTGATACAAAGAAAGGGGCATAATACACGAAGGGCCCAAAACGGCTGCGTCACGTCTCACGCTCTGTCCATCGGGACCCTGTCCATCAAGATGGAAAATCGCGTTCCTCTGCCGTCCCACGACCGCACATCGACCTCATGGAAAAGCTGCTCAGCAAGCAGGCTCACGCTGGGCAGCCCCAGCCCGACCCGATCCCCACCGTCGGTGCCAGCCACCGTTCCGCCGCCCCGCCACTGGCCGGCGGCCATGCCGATGCCGTCATCCCACACTTGCAGCGCGATCTTGTCTCCGCGCCGCCGGCAGCCGACCACGACCCGGCTGCCGGAGGAGTGGGTGAGCGCGTTGACCACCAAGTTGCGCAGCATGCGGCTGAGCAGCACGGGGTGGCTCACGCCCACCAGTTGGCTGGGCATTGCCGCCACCGTGACCGCCGTGGCCTGGGCCAGGGGACCCAACCCAGCCACCACGTCGGCGATCAACGAACCCAGCGGCACC
The DNA here is from genome assembly GCA_000961745.1 of Rhodospirillaceae bacterium BRH_c57. Taxonomy (GTDB): domain Bacteria; phylum Pseudomonadota; class Alphaproteobacteria; order Rhodospirillales; family Rhodospirillaceae; genus Cauispirillum. Next base: position 41,896 of record LAEA01000114.1, read on the forward strand.
GGCACCAGACGGGGGGACCCGGCCGTCCCGGCGGCGACAATGCGCTCCATGGCGCCCAGGGAGTCGGCAGCGCGCTGCAGCATCACCAGCTCCTCACCGCCGCCCACGCGCCGTTCGAGCAGGGACAGGAACAAGCGCGCCGCCATCAGTGGCTGACGCAAGTCGTGGCACAACGTGGCCAGTGTCAACGGGGTCAACTGGTTCATAGTGGGTTCCTCCCTCACAAAAGGCGGACCAGGCGCCGCGTGGCCGCCTCGTCGCCGTCGATGTAGCGTTGGGTCATGGTGATGGAACTGTGGCCGGCCAGCAGTTGCACGTCGCGCAGGCTGCCGCCGGCGCGGTGGACCATGCGCGCGGCGTTGGTGATAAAAGTGCGGCGGCCGGAATGCGACGAGCAGCCGGTCAGGCCGGCGGCGGCGTACAGGCTGGCAAACCAGTTGACCACGCTGGCGGCGCGCAGGGCCCCGCCGCGCTCCGAGCGGACGACCGGCCCCTGTCGCGCCTGGGGGCTGGCCAGCTGCACCAGTGCCGCGCGCAACTCGGGATGCAGCGGGATGCGGCGGCCCCGGCCATTCTTGGCCGCCACGTTCCACAGCTCCATCACCCGGCCGACCCGCCCCTGGGCGTCGCACACCATGGGCCAGGTCAGGGCGGCGATTTCCCCAGCCCGCAACCCGGCCTTGACCGACAGCAGGATCATCACGTGGTCACGTTTTGCGTGCCGCCCCCGGGCGGCCAGCCGCAGCACGGCCGCCACGTCGCCGCTATTGAGCACCTTGGCCTGCTTGCCAGCCATCCGTTGGCCTCCTGTGAATGATGTTTTGGGGTCACGCGCCATGGCCGCCCGCCTGGGGGGGCGCGCCATGGAAAGCCGGCCGTTGGGAGAAAACAGCCGTTGGGGGGAAACCTGCCCCTGGGGGAAAACGGCTCAGCCGGGCGGAGCCTGCCGGTCTGTCCGCCTGAGCACCTAAGCGCGGCGGGCCCGCACCAAGTGGAGGCTGGCTGGCAGCGGACGGCGGCCGCAGCCGTCGGGCCGCCGGTACAGACGGAACGTGCGCTCGTTGAAATAGTGCAGGCCGTCACTGTCGAGCAGCATCAGCCGACGGCCTTGCGCCGCTCGCACGCACGTCCAGTGATCGAGACCACCCTCCACGGCGACAATGGCCACGCTGTGCGGGCGGGCCAGGTGGTCGTGCAGGCTGTCGAGCACCTGCAGCGGCGCCACCTCGGCGTCGATTTGGAACGGCCGGTGGACGCGCAGCTGGACGTCCCAGTGGTCCAGGGCCCAGTGGCGGGTGGTGGCCAGCAGCGGCGGCAGCTGCTCATGATCGAGCCCGTCGACGAGCGCCGAGCCGAGCAGGCCGGCGTCGTCCAGCTGGCCGACCAGACGGCGGAACAGGGCGCGCGGGCGGATGGCGACGGCGGCCAACCCGGTGGCGACGTGGTGGGCGGCGTTGACCACGGCGTAGACGGCGCACAGGCTGTCCAGCTGACCCTGTTGAAATCCGTGGCGATCCGTGCCCGGTATCCCGTGACGGCGGCATGGCATGGCAGACCTCCCCGCCCGCTGGCGGGCGGATGGCTGGGGGTGGACGGAATGGGGGGTGGGTGGATGGCGCGTTGTGCTGCGCTGTTGCGTCACGTCACCACCACTTTTCTACTTTAACACGAAATGTGATGCAGTGCAAGCTTTAGCTGTGTCCCTGGCCCCACGGCCCGTCCCGCCACCCATGGCAAAAGCAGCATTTTGCCACAAGTGCGCTGAAGCGAGAGGCCGCTACGGGCCGATTGTAGTGGGTTCGCTTCATGATGCCGAAGGTGGAAGGGCTGCCATTCCGCTGCGCACCCCAACGGGCCGGTAGCGAAGCGGCAGTTTAGGGGACTGCCCCGCAGCAGAAGGGGCATTGCCGTCCTGACCGTTAGCGGAGGGTTCTTGGGCAGCGGCCATTGGCCGACCGATAGTTTCGAGGCAGCGAACGCGAAAAAGCTATCGTTCGGCGGGATCGCCGTTGGTCGGCAGCTTGCAACCAGAGCCGGGCTACAGAAAGCTCTCCTTGATCTCGCAAACAACCGATTGTCGTTCCTCTTTAAGGCTTGCCGCATCGGCGGGCAAAGTCGGATCAATCGCCCCGGAACTGTCCACCGCTCAGGAAAGAGAAAAACGTGATAAAGAGTGCAAAGCAGCTTCGCAATCCCATTTCACTCGCAAAACTCCTGGATCTGCTTTCCAATGAAGCATGGAAGCGGCTCGCGAAAGAGCTCGGCGTGCCTGAAGGTACAGACAGAATAACGGTTCTCCACGACCCGAGTCTCATTGACCACAAGATCTCGCGGACTATGCTTGTTGAGAGAGTGCTCGAGGAACGGGGTCCAGCAGTGTCCATGCTCGCAGAAGCACTCAGCTTCCTCGAATCACACGGGGTTGCGGCTCGATCAACGAGCAATGTTGCGACACTGCCTGGTCTGGAGAAGGACCTTGGACCCCAGCAACGGAGAATCCTCACCGAGTGGAATGACGCTGCGCGTCGGCGCCTGAAGCGCGATGATCGCCTCGAAAAAATGTGGCAAACGGCCTCAGATGCTCTGGATGAGTTATTAGAGCACTGCTCGGAGCAGAGCAGTGGCAAATGGCGGGATAGACGGGGCTCTGGTTACTTCACCAGGATGGAGGGTGAGGTTCAGTACCACGAAGATGCCGTCACCCTACTGCATGATCTGGTTGCAAACATCCAAGCCTCGCTTCCAGATACTCTGGAGGATGAGTTCCTGGAGCGGATCGCTGAAAAATGTTCTGATCTCGTCCTACTTTGCGATGATCTATCCAGCGGTCAACCGTCTGGACGAGTTTGTATTAATGATTTTGACGGAGCGACGGATGCCGTCAGGCGGCTCATCGAAGGATTGAGGCTGATAGCCGACCTTTTGGAGACAGAGGGCGGGCTTGCCGACCTGCTGGAAATCGGAGTCTTTCGCAACCTTCCACAGCTCTATGAACTCTGGCTCCTCTGCTTCATCCTGCACACCCTGGAAGAAGCGGGATATCCGGTCGAACTCGGGCAAGTGGGGGATGTCGAGCGTCGCCGCGTCTGGAATCTCAAATTTGCGCAAGCGAGGGTGCCCGTCGCCTGCATTGGGGAGCGTGCATGGGTCTTTTTCCAGTTCAAAAGCGAAAATACGGCGACGATGCCTGACATTTCGATCTTCAATAATAAATCTGGTACCGGCGAAGCTATCGCCGTCTTTGATGCCAAGTTCTCTGAGAAACACGGTTACGGGGCAAGCGCTTATAGGAATACTATCGAGAAATATTCATGTCTGAAAGGACGTCAAGCCGTCCTCGAATATGAGGATCGGGGCGACCTGAAGCCGCAGGCGAACGTGTTCTATGGTGTACGTCCCCAGACTCCGGGAGCTGACAGGCTGAAGATGGAGCTGTTTTGCGCTTTCGCTAGGACTAATCGCGCGCTCGCCGTAATCGATTGCTCGCCTAGCTTCAGGGAAGGGTTGCCCGGCGCCCTTAAGCGGATCCTTGAACTGTCAGAGGAAGATATCCTCCAGGATCAGTATGTGACCTTCGGAAGAAAAGCAGAGACGAGGCCAGATCTCAAAGCAGACATTGTTGCCGGAATAATTACACAGCAAAGGCTATCCGGAACACTGATTGCCCCTATCAAAGAGACAATTGATGGGATACGGAGCGATGGAGAGCCGCTGCTTCTCCTCATCGCATCCGATGGCCATTTTGAGGATGGGTCGATCAAGACGCTACGGGTCAATCGTGATATCGTTTGGACCTTGCCACTTGATGGAGACAGTTGAACCGGGCACTCGGTTCGAGGCGTGAGGCCAGAACTCCCGCCGTCTTTGATTGCGCAATCTGTGGCTTTTCGTTGTTTACTAACCAGCGCCTGCGCACTCGGAACGGCCGCGATGGGCGCAAAGCAGCCCATATGCTGCAACATCGTCCAGCCTGCACGACAGGTTCCAAGGCAGGATTGGCGCCTGTTCCACCCAATTGCGCAGCACACAAACACGTACTACACTGGTGGCGCAAACGTAATACGAGGGGTCATTCCATGGCTTTGCCGGTTCAGTCCATCCGTGCGGTGTCCGAGCATCGCGACGTGCTTCAGGCGGTGGCCGATCTCCTCCGCCAGGGGCGGGAGAAGGATGTCAGGCACTTGCTGGACGACGTGTCGGCCCGCTCCGTCGGCCCGTTTCGGAGCGAGGCGGCGGCCATCGCCTTCCTGCGGGATCGGCTGGTGGCCAGCCTGCGACCGAAGATGGTGTGGTTGTTCGGCAGCCGCGCCCGTGGGGATGCCCGGCCCGACAGTGATTTCGACTTGCTGGTGGTGCTGCCCGACGGCCTGTCGGAGGCCGCCTATATCCCCAAAGCCGTCGCGGCGCCGCTGGTCGCCTGCGGCCTGCCGTTCGACGTCGTGCCCTGCACTTGGGCTGCGTTTATGGCCGACCGTGCGCTGGACGGCACCCTGGTCAACCGGGTCGTGACCGAGGGGCGATTGCTGTACCAGGACCGGGTACTGCGCCGGAAAGGTGCGGCATGAGCGGCCATGTGACCAGCTACATCGCGCTCGCCAAGGAAGACCTGGCGGTGGCCAAAAAGCTGATTGCCGGGCACCCGCGACACGCCGCGTTCAACATTGAGCAGGCGGCCGAGAAACTGCTGAAAGCCGTGCTGACCGCCGAAGGGATCCGCTTCCCGACCAGCCACCACCAACTGGGCGCCCTTGCCGCGCTGCTGCCGGAAGAGCACCTGTGGCGGGCCGACCTGATGGCCTTCGACGACTTCACGTCCTACGCCACCGCCGTGCGCTATCCCAGACCGGGCGGCGGGATGCCCCATGACCCGGAGGACGCCGATCTGCGCGCTGGCTGGGCGGAGGTTTCCGCCCTGGTCGATGAGATCGAGGATTGGTGCAAGGACAGGCCGTAACCGGCCCAGGGACGTCGTCCTGGACGTTTTTCTTGGGACAAATTTGGGACACTGCGCCGTGGGAAACAGGGGGAATCGGGGGTATTCCAGGGTAGCCGTTTATCCGACAACCTACTGATATAATTTAAATTTCTTTTAAATTACAAGGGCTTAATGTGTTCCCTGATGCGCTTCCCAAGCTTAAGACGAGGGTTCGATTCCCTTCACCCGCTCCATGGCGTCAGCGTCAGTTCGGTGCAACGCATCTGGCGCGCCCATGGTTTGCAGCCCCACCGCTGGCGCCAATTCAAGCTGTCCAACGACCCCCAATTCGCCGCCAAGGTCCGCGATGTCGTCGGCCTCTACATGAACCCGCCGGCCCATGCCGTCATCGTCTCCATCGACGAGAAAAGCCAGATCCAGGCGCTTGACCGCACCCAACCCGGCCTGCCCCTGAAGCCCGGCCGATGCGGCACGATGACCCATGACTACAAGCGCAATGGCACCACCACCCTGTTTGCCGCCCTCAACATCCTGGACGGCACCGTTATCGGGCGCTGCATGCCCAAGCATACCCACCAGGAGTTCATCAAGTTTCTGGATGCCGTCGAGCGGGCCGTTCCAGCGGGCAAGCTCATCCACGCCATTGCCGACAACTACGCCACCCACAAGCACCCCAAGGTCCTGGAATGGCTGGCCGACCATCCGCGCTGGGTTTTCCATTTCACCCCGATCTCGGCCTCGTGGCTCAACGCCGTCGAGGACTTCTTCTCCATCATCACCCGCAGGCGCATCCGGCGTGGCGTCTTCAAATCCGTTTCCGACCTGAGAGTCCGTCCGCAAAGTTCCCTATGATTGGTGCCTTGCGATTCTGCGCAGCATGAGGCGGATCATGGCCAGGCGTAGAAAGGCCAGCGCCATCCTGGCGAGGTTTTCGAAGTCCTTTGCGAGGCGTCGGCAGCGGCCCAGCCACCCGAAGGTGCGTTCGACGATCCATCGTTTGGGCAGCACCTCGAAGCCCTTGGCGGTGTCGGAGCGCTTGACGATTTCCAGATGCCACACCCCGAGTTCGCGTACCGCCGCCGCCGTGGCGGCCCCCTGGTAGCCGCCGTCGGCAAAGACCCGGACAATGAACGGAAAGAGGCGGCGGACCTCTTTGAGCACCGGCAACGCGCCGTCGCGATCCTGGACACTGGCGGGCTGAATGTGGGCGGCCAGGATCAGGCCGAGCGTATCGACGACGATGTGCCGCTTCTTGCCTTTGACCTTTTTGCCCGCGTCGTAGCCCGAGGGGTCGATCCGGGCCCCCCTTTTTCCGCCCCTTTGACGCTCTGACTGTCGATGATCGCTGCCGTCGGGCTGGCTTCCTTGCCGGAAAGTTCCCGCACTTCGACGAACAGGGCGTGATGGAGGCGGGCCAGGGTGCCATCCCACTCCCACAGCCCGAGATATTCATGAACCGTGCTCTTGGGGGGCAGGTCCTTGGGCAATGCCCGCCATTGGCACCCGGTCATCAGCACGTAGAAGATGCCGTTCAACACCTTGCGGATGTTCACCGTCCGCTGGCGGCCGCCGCGTTTGGCCGGTGGGATCAGCGGCTCCACCAGCGCCCATTCCTCATCGGTCAGGTCACTCGGATAGCGCAGCCCAGGCCGCTCATAGACCCGCCGGTTCTCCTTCGTCCACATGCTGCCCCCCCAATTCGTCTGGAGAGCCATGGAATCACAACCGATTCATCAGAATCAAGAACCTTCCGGACGGGCTCTGAAGGAAGCCATCCGCCGTTACATCCGCGACCACAATGCCAAAGCAGCCAAACCCTTCATGTGGCCTGCTGACCCAGACAAGATCATCGCCGCCGTCAGGCGTAGGCACCAAACGTTAGATTCTAACCACTAGTACAGGGAAGTCTACTTCAGCGTTTCTTTGCGGCTATTGCACTTTCTCGCCATCCACTTCCATCCTGAGCGTTTATTGCTTACATGAACCACTCTTGAGGGGGTAAATTATTGTCACCACAAAATATTTTCTTTTACGATACCTGTTGCCTGTTATTGACTTTTGATTTTCGTTATCACATAATTATGAAAGATGCAAGGGGATAAAATAATGACAATTCAAATGACAGCGGTACTGAAGAAAAACCCGGGCTGGGAAGCAGGGGACGGACGCTGGGATGAGATGCCGGCACGTTATTCAGCTGTAAAATGCGGAAAATCGGCGATTGGATGGATCACACTCTGGCCGAGGTACATCGAGCTTGATGGGCATCGCGTGGCACAGCTGCCGTACGTTTCGCTGAAAATCGCTGACTCGCGTGGGGGAGCTATGAGCCGGCACATCGGCGAGGGGATCATGCACGCCGGAATTGAAATGGATGGATATCTGCTCAACGTCAAAATTCAGAAGAAATCTGATGGTCGCAGGAAGGCAGGATATCTGTTCGATGTGCAGATCGCGATGAGTGAAGCGGCGGAAGTTGAGCAGCCGGCCTGGATGTCGACGCCGGGCTTAAACGAGATCGAAACATCGATAAATCAAGCGGAAGCATTCTTCAGCGACGATTGATCGATCTCTCCGCCGAGCTGCTCAATGATCATCCACGCGGCACGGCACATCTCTCGCCGATCCACTTCCTGGAGATGATCAGCATGCTTCAGCACAGCCAGAACTGCGTTGAAAGCTGTGAACGCTGACTCCCTAGCGTTCCTGTGCTTTGAGCCGCGTAGCCATGCCTCAAAGTTTCGAAGCTCAGTTGGAGTGAGTTTCCCGATTAAATCGCCGGGCACATCTTCGATTGCGGTTGCAGAGATCGGGAATGATCCGAGCTGAATACGCTTACCCTGGGTTGAGCGATAAACTTTTGTGCGGTTCGCGACAATTCTGTATTCCATGATTTTTCCCTCCGCATGAATTTCATCATGTACCTATAATATGGGTACATAGTGATGTCAAACAAAATGTACCCACTTTATGGGTACATGAAGAAGTACTGCGGAACAGTCCTCGCCAGCCTGCACCGGAGGGGAACAGGCTGTCGCGGGAATCGACAACAAACCTCAGGAGGGGATAAAGATCTCGTGCGCTGCGGAAGCGCATCCATTTCTCGGCAGATAGTAGCCATGCCGTGCCAACATTGGTTTAGAAGGCCGTAGAGCCGTACCGAGATGTGAGGGGGCTAGTTCGGTATACCGTGAGGAGAGGTTGGGTGCTGGCGGCCCTCCAAACCATTCCTGAGCCATATGCCGTATGCCGTGGAGGGTGAGGAAAAGGTGCGGTGCCGTGAGAGGGGGTTGAGCAAGGTCCGCCGGTACAGTTCAGCTTCCTGAAAGAAACAAAGCCCGCGGAGCGGCACGGCCCTTCCTTCCTTCATGCCGCAGCGCAGGGCGACGTCGTCGAGGCGTTTCTGCGCTCCCGTGCTCATAGGTCTGGGGAATGCGTCAGCATTCCCCTCAATAAAAAAGAAACATCACAGCATCACAGCATCACAGCATCACAGCATCACAGCATCACAGCATCACAGCATCACAGCATCACAGCATCACAGCATCACAGCATCCGACAAAATCCATCTTCAAAGATTCCGCCTACTATATAAAAAAAGAGAACTTATAGGTATGGGGTAAATTCCTACGAATGAGTATCTGTGCGGCTTTCAGCGGCTCCCCTGCCCCCTCCAGCACAACCATCTGGCAAACCGCTACAGACACTCTATAGCACCGGAAAACCCTGATTCTGTGCGGCTTACAGCTTGCTACAGACCGTCGGCAGCAAGGCCGGTAAAAATACTGCTACAGACCATCTATAGCAGTCGATTTGTGAGTGCTATAGAGCGTCTGTAGCGGTTTGCTATAGAGCGTCTGTAGCGGTTTGCTATAGACCGTCTATAGCAGTTAAACGGATGCATCTACAGAATGCATATAGATACTACTACAGAGTATCTATAGCATCATCATGTACCACATATTATAATGCTATAGAGACTCTGTAGATTTCGCTTGCCGTCTTCCATAATGATTTGTACGGTAGTGCTATAGATCGTCTATAGCACAAAAGGAACGGGAATGGGTATCGAGATCACAGTTCAGAGCCGCCGTATTTACCTTCGTGAGTCTTCCCGCGTCGGCGGCAAACGTACATACCGGCAGATCGGAACGTTTGGTGTCGGCGAGAGCTTGTCCGCCGTGCCCGAAGATGTGAAGGCTCAGGTTGCTGATCGCCTGTCGCTAATCGCATCAGAGCACGCCGACACGATCATTCATGAAGCCATCATCGGTATGGAAGCCGCTCGTGCAGTGATCTCTCATGCCGCTGATCTTGAGCCACTGAGAGCTTCCACAGCATCCCTCGCCGACTCCCTCGGCATCACTGTGGGCACCTCAGCACAGCCTGCTGATCAGGAGCCAAAAAAGGTTGACTCCAGTGAGCTGATCAAATGGATGCGGATGTTCTCTGCTACAGCTGATCAGATGAGTGCAGAAACAAAGCAGAAGCTCGCTGAAGCCGCTCAGGCACTTGTGCTCGCGATGACCGCGGCACCGAAGCCAGCTGCTGCTGATGACGATCCCTTCGGCGACATCCTGCCGCCGGCACCGGAGCCGAAATGGCACGATCACATGGTCCCGTCACATCGTGTCAACGATTTAAAGGCTTATCGCGGAAAGCCGGAATTCATGAAAAAGCTTTCAGATTCTTACCCGTCCACCGACGTCGCAGGGCTTTTTGAAGAATTTAAAAACGCGAACGCTGAAAAAATGGAGGGAGAACAGGAGTGCGATATCAATGTTTCTTTCCGCTGCTTTCTGTACCACAGCGTTTTAGAAGCGAATCGTGCGGCACTGGGAGATAGAACACACGTAAATCTAGCTGCTGAGATCGCCTGGGTGACTGGTAAAGCTCTCACCCCTTCGCATATCGCACGGTACAAAATTGTGGACAATGCGGATTGGGATCCAGTGAGCGATGATGTCGAAAGAGATATCGCTGCATTTGCAGATAAAATCGGATACATGCTGAATCGCTGAAAAACAGAATTATAATACTACAGCACAAACCTAAACCACGGCATCACATGGTGCCGTGGTTTAGGGTTGTGCATGCATTTCATTAGATATCGAAGGGGTCGAAATTTTGGTCGAGTCGAGAAGCGTTTAGTGCTT